>NZ_CBCSIQ010000015.1:0-101192 GCF_965139615.1 Kerstersia similis | reverse complement strand
GCCCCTTTCCGCCCCCCTCTGTCCGTCCTAGGAACCACATGTCTCACGCACCTCGTCAAATCCGCCTGGGCGCATTCCTGATGCAGACCGGCCACCACATTGCCGGCTGGCGCCACCCGGCTGCCCAGGCAGACGCCGGCAGCAACTTCCAGCACTATGTCGCCCTGGCACAGCAGGCGGAAGCAGCCCATTTCGACACCCTGTTTCTGTCTGATTCATCCGGCATACGCGGCACGGACCAGGCCTCCCTGGCGCGCACCGCCCGCAGCGATTTCTTCGAACCCGTCACCTTGCTGTCCGCACTGGCCGCCGTCACGCAGAAAATCGGCCTGATCGCCACCGTGTCCACCTCTTTTCACGAACCCTATAACGTCGCACGCAAATTCGCCTCGCTGGATCATATTTCCGGCGGACGCGCCGGCTGGAATCTGGTCACTTCCAGCGGCCGCACGGAAGCGCAGAACTTCAACAGAGATGAGCTGGAAGCCCATGCGCTGCGCTATGAACGCGCCACGGAATTCCATGATGCAGTACTGCGTCTATGGGACAGCTGGGAAGACGATGCCTTTACGCGTGACAAGGCCAGCGGCATCTATCTGGATACCGCCAAATTGCACCTGCCGGACTATCGCGGCAAGCACTTCCGCATTCGGGGCCCGCTCAATCTGGCGCGCTCTCCCCAGGGCCGCCCGGTCGTGGTGCAAGCGGGCGCATCCGAAGCCGGCCGTGCGCTGGCGGCGCGCACCGCGGAAGTCATTTTTGTCGCGCACCAGACACTGGAAGAAGCCCAGGCTTTCTATGCGGACATCAAAAACCGCTTGCCCGCGTATGGCCGCCAGGCGGATGAGGTCAAAATCATGCCCGGCATTTTCCCGGTCATTGGCGCAAGCCTGGCGGAAGCGGAGGAAAAGTTCGAGCAACTGCAGGAACTGGTCGATCCCGCCGTCGGCATTGCCTTGCTCTCGAATACGCTGGGTAACGTCGATCTGTCCGGTCTGAGCCCGGATGACCCGGTTCCCGCCCTGCCGGAAACCAACGGCCCCAGAAGCCGTCAGCAATTATTGCTGGATCTGGCCCGCCGCGATGGCCTGAATGTACGCCAACTGTATCTGCGCATCGCCGGCGCGCGTGGCCACCAGCAAATCGTGGGTACCCCCGGCCAGGTGACCGACTTTCTGCAGCATTGGTTCGAGTCCGATGCCGCCGATGGCTTCAACATCATGGCGCCATGGCTGCCCGGTGGCCTGAGCGACTTCATCACCCATGTCATCCCGGAGCTCCAGCGTCGCAAACTGTTCCGTACTGCCTACGAAGGCAACACACTGCGCGAACACCTGGGGCTCAAGCGCCCGGCCCATCCTGCCACACGGACGGCAACGTCATCCGCTCTTCACCAGGCCGCTGAAGCGTGATGGTGCCAGCAGCCGGATCTTCGCGCTGCATCCGTCCATCTTCCCTTCTTCCCCTATCCGAGACCGCCATGTCCGATCTTCTGGAACATCCCGCCCCCGCTGCTGCCGCATCGTCCGCGCCACCTGCCGCCAACCCCGCCCTGCCACCGTCTTACACTGCGTGGGGAACCCCGCCCAGTGAGCGCTATGAAGCGCTGGCGCAAGCCTGGCGGCCTGTATTTGCCCGCATTCGGGCCAGCGCCGTCGAACGCGATGTGCAACACCGCCTGCCTCACGAAGAAATCAGCTGGCTGCGCGCCGCAGGATTCACGCGCTTGCGGCTGCCTGCCGCCCAAGGCGGCGCGGCCGCTTCACTGCCTGAGCTGTTCGGCCTGCTGGTGGAACTGGGAGCAGCTGACACCAACGTCGTCAACGCATTACGCGCCCACCTGGGGTTCACCGAGGAAGTGTTGAGCGCCGCCCCCTCTGACTGGCGGGATTTCTGGCTGGAAAGACTGGCCCAGGGAGACCTGATCGGTGCCGGGCTTTCCGAAGCCGGCCCAGCACCAGTCGGCAGTTTTGCCACACGCCTGAGCACTCATGCCAACGAGCTGCGCCTGAATGGGCGCAAGTTCTACACCACGGGCTCGCTATTCGCAGACTGGATCTCCGTCGCCGCCCAGGATGATGCAGGCAACACGCATTACCTGCAGGTGGATCGCCATGCGCCTGGCGTGGAGGTCATAGATGACTGGGATGGGTTCGGCCAGGCACTGACGGCCAGCGGAACGGCAATTTTCAATCAGGTTGCCGTCGAGCGCATCTGGATCAAACCCGAAGCTACCCGCTTTCCTTACGCCGTCCCGTTCTATCAACTGGTACACCTGGCATCGCTGGCCGGCATCGGACGCGCGCTGGCCGGCGATGTCGCCCTGCGTTTGCGCCAGCGCGACAGGATCTACAGCCACGGCAATAGTGCAAGCGCCGCCCAGGATCCGCAGCTCCTGCAAGTGGTCGGACGCACCCATGCCGCCGCCTACACCGCAGGCGCACTGACCCTGCATGCCGCGCAGGCCATACAACGCAGCCACGATGCCCACCTGCAGCGGACGGATGGCAGTGACGCGCATGAGCAGGCGGCCGCCCTCGCCCATGTGGAAGTAGATCAGGCCGTGTCTGTCCTGACCCGGCTGGTGCTGGAAGCCAGCACGGAATTGTTTGATGCGCTGGGCGCCTCCGCCACGCTGCGTCAGGCCGGCCTGGATCGCTACTGGCGCAATGCGCGCACCATTTCATCCCACAATCCACGCGTGTACCGGGAGCGCCAGGTCGGCGATTTCGCCGTGAACGGCACCCCTCCACCCACCTATTACCGGGTCGGAAAAAATACGGCTGACGCGCACTGATCATTCTGTGTAGATCGCCATCCATGGCCCTCACGCTCGTGGTCTAGCTGACTGAAAATAAGCGGCGCAGCCGCCAGGCCACCCAAGCCCCCATAGCAGGGCGCGCCATCCCACCCTTTCAGGGGGAATATGCTCATGCAGGCTAGAATAGGCCGACACCCATTTCTTGTTTGCTGCCCAGTATGACCACCGCACAGCGGCCGGATATTGCCTCCGGCCCCCTTTCCATCCCTGCCTCGCCCCCCGCCATCGCCCTGCCCACCGCTGCCCTGGTCGTCGTGCAGGCGCCGCGCCTGCTACTGGCCTTCAGCAACAACAAACAAGCCTGGTACCTGCCCGGCGGCAAAATAGATGCGGGAGAAAATGCGCAGCAGGCGCTGCTGCGCGAAATCGAGGAAGAACTCTCCCTGAAACTGGATACGCGACGCTTGCAGTTCCTCTGCCATGTCTCCGCGCCAGCCTACGGAGAAGCTGCAAATGTCGTGATGGAGCAAGATTGCTTTTTGTACGATGCCCAGGACGATCAGTTCAATGCCAGCCAGGAAATCGGAGACGCGCGTTATTTCTCCTATCCCGAGTACCGTCAGCAACCCATCCAGGTGCCGGGTGTCCTGAAGATGTTCGCCATCCTGCGTGAGCGGGGCTTGCTGACCTGACGGCCGGCCGCCCGCCCAGCGCCTGAGTGCCCTACCTGCGGCAGCAGGCCGCAGCAGGCTGCATCAGGCCGTCAGTGCCGGGTAGCGTCCTGGCGTTACGCCGAAGACCCTGCGGAACACGGCAATGAACGCGCTCACGTTGTCATAGCCCAAGTCCAAGGCAATCGCCGTCACCGGCTTGCCTGACGCCAGCAACTCCAGCGCCTTGAGCAAACGCACACGCTGGCGCCACTCCGTGAAAGAAAATCCCGTCTCGGCAATGAAGCGGCGGGTCAGCGTCCGGGGCGCGATGCCCGCCCATCGGGCCCACTCATCCAGCCGCCGTCCATCATCCGGCCGCGCTGACAAGGCTTGGGCGATCTTCAGCAGTCGCGCATCGCCTGGCATGGGCAGGCCCAGGGCCGCCGGCAAGGCTGAACGGATCTCGTCAAGGATGACGCCCGCCAGCCGAGTCTGCGACGCGTCCAGCACGTTTCCCGTCCACATGGCAGCCCTCGCCACTGCTTCGCGCAACAAACCCGACACAGCCAGTACATAGGGTTCCTCGGGCAGATCCACACAGGCAGATGCCGCAACATAGACGCTCCACCCGACAAACGGCCCGTGCGAGTGCAGTCCATGCGGCACATCTGGAGGTATCCAGACAGCATGTGTGGCGGGCACGACCCAGCGGCTGATTCCAGCATCCACCGATAGCAAACCCTGGGCTGCCCCCAGCAATTGGCCGCGTGCATGCTGATGGCGGCGCGTTACCCGCTCGGTGCGAGACTGCTTGGTCACTGCCTGAAGCAGCGGGCCCTCAGTGGCGGCGGCCTGCGCCAAGGGAATCATCGGATCGGACATATTTGGCGTGAAATACGTATTCAATGACTTTTATACCGTACATGCGCCATTCTGGCTTGCCTATAGTGATGACATCCATTCGCCACCAGGACCCAACATTATGCAAACCACCGATATCCATTCCGCTTTGGATGACATCCTGAACCAGCAGCAAATTCCCTTGGAAGACGTGCTGGACCGTCATTTCAGCATTGATTACCGTCAGCGCACCAACGGGACATGGGATGACCGTGCCGCCTTCGCGCATCATGCGACAAAGCTGCGCGCAGTCGTGGCATCGGCCCGTATTGAGGTACTGGACGAACTGCGCGATGGTAAGCGCTATGCGGATCGCCATCGTGTGCATATCATCAAGCGCGACGGTTCCACCGTTGTGCAGGAGGTATATCTCTTCGCGGAAATGAATGCCGACGGCCGCTTCGCTCGCATCGAGGAAACCACGCTAATGCTTGAAGGTGCGGATGCCGACCGCGACATGGGCAGCATGAAATGAGCGCAAACGGCAGATAGTTGCCTCACAGGCCATGCCGCATAGCGCGGGAACCCTCGCCCCGGCCAGTACCTGCCCCGCCAGTACTGGCCGTCTGCACATGAACCCTGACAGGCCCGAGGATGGCTCAGGGTAACGGTACGCCCAGCAGCTCACCAAAGCCGAAGTGCGTCAGCAGCCCGAAAAACACACCAGTGGCCAGCGCCGAGCCCCAGCGGCCACCACGCTCCAGCAACAATACTGTCGCTGCCGCCCCCAAGCCCGAGGCCACCGGCAAGCCCAGCCACTGTACCAGCATGATGGTGACCACAAACAGCAGCAACAGCGCCAGGCTTTTCAGGCTGACCCGTTCTCCGCCCGGATCCTGCTTGCGTATCACCATCAGGAGATAGAGCAGCGCCAGCACAGCGCTGCACAAGGCGACACCTTTAGGCAGAAACGCAGCCCCGACATCTCCCATGCTGCGAATATCCGGCATCCCCAGCGCCACGCTGTAAATCATCAGGCTGAACGCAAGGAGTAACACCCCCATCACGATTTTCTGGACAAATAACATCGTATTCTCCATCGCAGCAGCACCAGCGGGCCAAGCAGACGGCCCGCTGATTGGGCTGCTTTATTTGATCAGGCCAATAGACTTCAGGAATTCGCGTTGTCCAGCAATCTGCGCGCTGACCATCTCCGTAAAGCCTTGCTCCGCAAGATTGATGTTCTCCTGTTTTTCACGCTCCTGAAAAGCCAGCCAGTCCGGGCTGGCTTCTACTCTGTCCACTGCGGCCTGAATCGTTTCCACGATGTTCTCCGGCGTGCCATTCTTGATGGCAAGCCCGCGCCAAATGGAATCGACGATATCGAAGCCCTGCTCCTTGAACGTGGGAACCTCAGGAAAAAAGGCTGAACGCTCTTCGGTGGTCACGCCCAACAGACGGATGTCGCCATTGAGCACCTGGTCGAGCCCGCTGGATGGCGTCATGACAGCAACGTCGATATGCCCCCCCAGCAAGGCGAGCGGTATCTTGCCCGACGCATCATGCGGAATCCAGCCACTCTTGAAGCCTCCCTGCTGCATCAGCTGGAACAAGACGTACTGATGGAACCCCGCAGGCGCATGACCTCCCACCTTCAAACCGTTGGGATGTTCCTTCATGTAATCAACGAAATCCTGCACCGTTTGCAAGGGACTGTCCTTGCGCACGGCCAGCGACGATGGCTCAGCCTGCATGGCACGCACCAGGCGCATCGAATCCAGCGGGAAGGGAATCAGGCCTTGCGCTATGCCAAAAGTCAGCGTGCCTGTCAGCACCAGGATGTTATAGCCATCAGCCGGTTGGGCCATGATGGCCGACACACCGACAGCGCCGGAGCCACCGGGACGATTCTGCACATTGACAGTCCAGCCCATCTCGCGCGAAAGCAACTCCGCCAGCTTGCGGCCGTAGGTGTCCAGCGAACCGCCAGCCCCGGACCAGACAATCAGGTTGATGGGTTTGGAAGGATATTCCGCCGCCAACACATTGGAAACGGTCAGCACCAGCGGTGCGGCAGCCAGGCTCTTGAGCAGGGTACGACGAGTGAATGTATTTTTCATGGAATGTCTCCTTCCAGTGTTATGACTGCGCGGCATCAGTGTGTTTGCGTCGGCGCATATGGCGCCACAAGGGCAATGCGATGCTCAGCACGCTCAGGGCAAGGAATACGGCACTGACCGGCTCGTTGATGAAAATGTCATAGGAACCTTGCGAGCTCACCAGGGCCGTCCGGAAGTTGGACTCGACCATATAGCCCAGTACCATCGCCAGCACGACAGGCGCCACTGGAAATGACAGCTTTTTCATCAGATAACCCAAAGCGCCAAAACCCAAGGTCAGCCAGATGTCGAATTGCAGATTGCGCAACGCGTACGCGCCCAGGATGGCAAAGACAATGATGCCAGCTGCCAGCACAGCGTCAGACAGGTTCACGACCCGCGCCAGCCAGGGCAAGGCCAGCGAACCGACGATGAACATCACGACACTGGACAACAACAGGCCCAGCAATACGCTGTAAACCAGAACCGGCTGCTCATTGAACAGCTGCGGGCCGGGCCGCAAACCATGCATTACCAGCGCCCCCACGATCACGGCGGTCGTCGGCGAACCCGGCACGCCCAGCGACAGCAAAGGCACCATGGCACCCCCGACGGTCGCGTTATTGGACGATTCCGGTGCGGCCACGCCACGCCCTTCGCCCTCACCAAACTTCAAGTCCGGGTTGCGGCGTACCGCCACATCCCGCGCGACCCAACAGGCAATATTGCCGCCAACGCCCGGCAAAATGCCCAGCAAGGTACCGATCACCGAACCTTGCAGCATCGTGCCTATCAGATGTTTCCAGTCGGACAGGCTCAGCATGACGCTCTTGACCGCACCGCGCCCCACCTTTTTGCGCTCGCGCATGGCGTTTTCGGCCAGCAGCAGCGCTTCCGATACCGCAAACAGGCCTATCAAGGCCGCCAGCATCGGCACCCCCTCGAACAGCGCCACTTCACCCATGGTGAACCGCGGAAAACCACTGATGGGGTCAATACCGACAAATGCCAGCATGAGGCCCAGTGCTGCACCCAGCAGCCCCTTGATGAGCGAGCCACCAGACAAAGCTGCCACCGAAGTCAGGCCAAACAGGCCGACGGCAAAATAGCTGGCCGGACCGAACTGCAGCGCCAGCGTGGACAAGGGCGCAGCCAGAAACAACAGCGCCAAACCACCCACCAGCCCCCCCACGGTCGAGGCCGACAGTGAAATCGCCAGCGCCCGGTTGGCTTCGCCTTTCTGCGTCATGGCAAAGCCGTCGATGGTCGTGGCTGCCGCAGCAGCCGTCCCCGGCGTTGACAACAGGATTGCACTGACCGAACCGCCGTACTCTGCTGCCATGTACAGGGAAATCAGCAGCAACATCGAGATTTCCGGGGACATGTTGTAAGTGAATGGAATCAGCAGACTGATACCGATGGACGGCCCCAAGCCGGGTAATGCACCGACGACGATGCCTATCGCCGTACCCGCCACCAGCGCTGCCAGGCCCGCCAGCGAAAAAATAACGCCCAGGGCGTCAGCGATGAATGACATGGCTATTCCTCCCCGGAACGATCAGGACCGGTGAACCCAAGCACCGCCGAACCGTGATAAGAATTTGATGATGACATCTTTGCTCCTCCGCAATGAACCCATCTTTTTTATTTGTTTGATGCCTGGCGACACCTGGCCTCATTCACCAGATAGCGATAGCTAATGCTTGAAAAAAAGCACTTTTATGGCGACTGATTGTGGCACATAGTCTGCCAAAAGCCGTTTGAGGAGATAATAGGAACATCGCACATGGACATAAGATTTAATGAAAACAGATGAAAAAACACCGAACCTTAGACATCTGCGGATGTTTATGTCCACCTGTGAACTGGGCAGCATCAATGCCGCGGCGGGCGCCATGCATGTCGCCCAGCCCGCCATTACGCAAGCCATCGCCAAACTGGAAATCCATTTCGGTGCGGCGCTGCTGTCACGGCATCGGGAAGGCAGTTTGCCCACGCCGGCCGGGCAAATTCTGCATAGCCGCTGTGAACGCTTCTTCCGTCAGATTCATGCGGCAATCATGCAGGCACCTGAACGTGCCGCTGCCCCTGGCGCACAGCTGGCAGCAACACTGGCAGGCCGCCTGACAGTCAGCCAGATTGCCGCCTTGATCGGCGTTGCCAATCACGGTTCGCTCTGGCTCGCCGCCCACCACGAAGGGGTGTCAGTCTCCGCCATGCACCGGGCGGCAAAGGAAATCGAAAACAATCTGGGCTATGCCGTGTTCTCCAAGGCGCGCAACCGGCTCAACGTCAACCACAGCGGCGCCGAGCTGGCGCGCCGACTGCAGATCGCTTTGCGTGAAATTGCCATCGCAGAAGAAGAAATCCGCAGTCTTTCCGGGCAGCCCGACGGCAAGATACTGATCGGCACACTGCCCATGATTCGCAGTTCGCTGCTGGGCCTGGCCATCAACCGTACGCTTATTCAAGCGCCAGGCTTGCGCTTCGAAGTGCAGGAAGGCGTTTACGCCACCATGCTCAAAGCCCTGCGCAATGGTGAAATCGACTTACTGATCGGCGCCTTGCGACGCCCCTCGCCCGCCAACGATGTCCATGAGCGCCTGCTGTTTACCGACCCCTATGCCATCATTGCCCGAAAAGGCCACCCGCTGGATGGCCACGCAGCCCAGGCTGCCGAACTACTGCAATACGAATGGGTAGTGCAGAAACCAGGCACACCCGTACGGGCAGCGCTTGAATCCATCTTCATTGGCACCAATCTGGCGCCGCGTGTCGCGGTCGAGACGTCTTCCCTGTCGCTCACCCGATCCATTCTGCTGGACAGCGATCGCCTGGCGATCCTGTCACGCCGGCAGATCACCATCGAAGAGCGCGCAGGCTTGCTGACCGCCCTGCCAATTTCCATCGCTTCCACGGGAAGACGTATCGGACTGAGTACCCGCCAGGACTGGCACCCCTCCAACAGCCATTTGATTTTCCTGGAAAACTTCTACTCCGTCCTGATTGAAAACGTGGGGCCACTGGAAGAATGAAAAAATCAACTTCCCCTATTACTTATATCAAGTGACAAACTTCCGATAAGACGCCCCGGCCGTCCACGCTCCTAAAATCCACTCACCCCCCGCTCATACCGAAGCGCCGTGCGCTCCCGCCTGCCGGGCTGCGGGGAGGACAACGCACCATGCATCACTGCACCCAAGGTTGTTTGAGAGGAAAGACATGAAAATTGCGTTTATCGGATTCGGCGAAGCAGCACGCGCCTTCACGGATAGCCTGGCCAGCGCGCCGGCCGTCAGCATCATCGCCGCTTACGATGTCCGCCAGGACGATGCCATGCGCCAAGCGGCGCTGAGCCGTGGGCTACGTTTCGAAAACACGGTCGCCGCTGCCATTGCCGGCGCCGACTGGATCATCAGCGCCGTGACGGCCGACCAAAGTCTGAATGCAGCGCAGAGCGCGCTGAACAGCCTGGAACCCGGCCAGCTGTTTATCGACATCAACTCCGTCTCTCCCGGCCGAAAACAGCAATCGGCAAAACTGGTCGCTAAACACCAGGGGCAATACCTGGATATGGCGGTCATGGCTCCGGTACTCCCCAGGGGGCACGCCACACCCGTGCTGGTGGCTGGCGCACAGGCCTGCGCCCTGACACCGACGCTGGAAAACCTGGGTTTCCGATTCGAGCGGGTCGGTGACGAACCGGGTACCGCCACCGCCATCAAAATGGTACGTTCCATGTTTGTCAAAGGCCTGGAAGCCTTGACCGTGGAAACCCTGCTGGCGGCTGCGGCCACCGGGTGCCTGGATCGCGTCCTCAGCTCCCTCGCAGAGACCTTCCCGGGCCTGGGCTGGCCGGACAGTGCGCGCTATATGTTTGAACGCACGCTACATCACGGTACGCGTCGTGCTGCGGAAATGCGGGAAGTGGCGGCCACCTATAACGAACTGGGTTTCGTGGGCGCCCTGGCTGACAAGATCGCTGATGTGCAGGAAAAGATGGGGGCAACGCCGCTCATCGACCTGCCGGCAGGAGAGCTGGATCAAGCGGTACGGGAAGTTGCCAGCATGCGTCTGCAAGCAGCCGGCAAGTCCTTGCCCGGCCAGCGTTGAGCCGCGGGACCACACCGCAGCCTTCGCCACACCTCGCACAAACACTGCGGCAACATAGCCTTGAACGGAGGGGTGGCCCTGGCTTCTCCTGGGCGGCCAGGGGCCCCGCTCCCCCACCGCCGATTCAGCGTTGCGGCATGACGCTGATATACCCTTCACCTATCTGCAGCGCCTTGATCGGGGGTGTGATGAGTTGCACGCCCGTGGCATGCAACTCATCAATCATTGCCGCCATATCGTCCTGCTTCATGCTGTACAACCATTCCCGCTCGCGCTGCCAGGCGCCATCTTCGCCGGAGCGGGAGAACACACTGATGCCCTGCGGGCTGCCTACCGCCAGCACAATGGCCTGATCTTCTTGCCGCGCAGGATCCAAGGCCGCGAAAACCACCAGACACCCCGGATGCCCCGCAGGCGTCAAGGTCTTGCAAGAGCGCAACACATACGCCGCGTCCCAACCCGGATAGTTCTGCGCCAGCCCCGCCAGCAAGGGATGCTCAGCCGGCAGGCTGGGCAACTGCTCCTGCAGACGCCGGGCAATTTCCTCCTCGCTGAGTTCCTCGTCCTCTGTTGCATCTTCGTCCACGAAACGCTTGCCTTCCAAAGGACCGCCCGGCGCGCTCAGGCGTTCCAACGCTTGCTGGCCGGGTTTGCCCCAGGCGGATTGCATCTGCCCCAGAGGCAGGTCTTCAGGAGCCAGCCGGCCAGCTTCGACACGGGACACCTGCGACCATACCGACAGGCTTTCCGGCGACAACAGCCGCGTCAGCCACAATACGGCAAGCGCCACCATGGCCAGAGCCATGACAATATTGGCCTGGCGCACCCGCGCCATCCAGGCCTGGTCACGGCAAACCGCCCAAAGATAGCCAAACGCATAGCCCGCCGCCACCAGGATGGCCGTCAGGCCGCAAACGCGTTGCGGCGTCAAACCATGCTGGGCAATGCGCAAGTACATGGCCCACAATGCCACCGATGCAAAGATGGGCATGACCACGCCCAAACCACGCGCGGCGTAACGCAGCAAGGGTGAGGGACTGGCGTTTTCATCATCTTCGGCAATCACCGCCGACACCAGTGTCGCAGCGCCAAAGACGGCGCATACACATAGCGCAGCCAATGAGAGGCCCACCGTGCCGCGAAACGGCAAGGCGACAATGAACACCACCATGACCACCAGCAGCAACGGCGTCAGCAAACGCAATAAACGCAGCAGCAATACCGGCGATACATAACTGCCCAATTCGGACGAGACAGCCAGCCCCAGGCCGATCAAGACGCCAGTCACCAAGGCGGCTACCGGTGCCTGCGTCAGTACTTGGCCAAGAACATCAATCCCGACAAAGCCCAGCAACGCGCTGCTGGCCATGAGAACCAGCCAGGCAATTCCCGCGAAGACCGCTGCCGCCGCCCAGGCGCACAGGATATCCCAGCTATGCACAAACAACAGCCGATAATTGCGCCAACCGCCAGGCTGCGCCAACCCGGCCGCCAGAAAAGGCACGGCAATCACGGGCAACAGTCCCAACCCTGCCCACATTTGCGGCGCAGCGGCAAAAGCACGGACATCCTGGTAGTCCCCCATGCCGATAGCCGCCAGGCCGCCACAAATCACGGCCAGCCCCCCGGCTGCCGGCAACGCCCGGCGCAACGGCAGCCTGGGCAACAATGAGAGACCGGCAAGGCTCAGCGTCGCAGCGGCCACCAGCGCCAGCACCCAAAAAGGCTGCGTCTCGGACGCCTCCAGCCGCATGCTCAGCCACCAACAGAGCAGGCCTGACAATGCCCCGGTGGAACCCAACAGAAGGCGTCTTTGATAAACAGGATTTTTCGTAGTCATCTTACAGCTGCATGAACATCATCGGGAAAACCGGCATGCTCATATGCGTATGCATGCCGTGACGACGGCAGTATGCCACTTCGATTTCTCCCGTTCCGCACGCTGCCGGGACGATGTCGTAACACAGCGGAAAAGATTGCGAGCAAATGCAGCGCTCAGGCTTTGCCTTCCACGGCCGATCCGGCAGCCGGCGAACGGGCATCAGCCCCTACGGTTGTCGCTTTGTCCACCCGCCAGTCCGGCGGGGCTTCGACAATGCAATCACGCCCCCGGGACTTGGCCACATACAGCGTTTCATCCACCCGGGCCATCAAATCCGCCAGGGATTCGCCCGGTTTGTAGATGCCGACGCCAGCGCTGAAGGTGTAGGGCAACTCCTCGCCATCGACCATGCAGGGCACCGTCTGAATCAGACGCTGCATGCGTTCGAGCATTTTCACCCCTTCCAGCTGCGTTGTTTCCGGGCAAATGACGATGAACTCCTCGCCGCCCAGGCGTCCGAAAATATCGCTGGCCCTGAGACTGCCGCCGACCAACCCGCCAAAATGCTTGAGCACACGATCACCTGCCGCATGGCCACGGCTATCGTTGATGGCCTTGAAGCGGTCCAGATCAATCATTGCCAGGGACAAGGGGCGGCCGGTGCGTACTGCAATGCGCAGGGCTCGCTCAGCCTGAACAAGGCAGGAACGGCGCATCTGCGCGCCTGTCAGTTCATCGACGCTGGCCAGATGCTCCAGGCGCCGGACCAGGCGGTCATGTACCAGCATGACCATGCCGGCAGCCAGGCACGGCAG
This sequence comes from Kerstersia similis, assembly GCF_965139615.1. Lineage (NCBI taxonomy): Bacteria > Pseudomonadati > Pseudomonadota > Betaproteobacteria > Burkholderiales > Alcaligenaceae > Kerstersia > Kerstersia similis. The sequence continues at coordinate 88,089 of NZ_CBCSIQ010000015.1, read as the reverse complement.
CGCCACCACCCCCAACCCAAGGAACAAGGTCGTGGCGGCAGAACTTTCCAGTAAATGCGTCTGATGCAGCATACCCAGGCCATAAGCCAGGCCGCGTGCCGCATGCGTCAACCCGCCGATGCATGTCGCCACGCAGACAAAGCTGTAAGCGTAGGAGAAATGCCCTTCGGGCCGGATGCGGTAACAGACCCACGCCACAGAAAAATAGATATAGGAGTGGAATGCGGAAACCAGAACCACACGTGCATTCAGATTATCGCTAGGGTATGTCCAGTACCACATGCCCACCAGCACCAGCAGCCACGCGATATATTCCGCCTGCCGTCCCGGCTTGATGCCGGCGAACTTCCGGCAACCCTGCAAAATGATCAAGAGCCCCAGCATCAGCAACTGATTCGAGGCCACGACCGATATGGCCCTGGGCCACCCATATGCCTGTGTGCAAACCAGGAGCAGGGAAACGATGGAAAGGGAACAGCCTACAACCCAATCGCGCACCCCTGCCACCCTGGCGCTCAGCATGGAGCCCAGCACGCCCAGGCTCAACAGGGCCGAGATAATGGTGACGATCAAAATGCTGACGGGATCTGGCATGAGGCAGGCAAGATAAGCAGAGCACGCGCCGGCCTAACGGCCTTCACGTGCCAAATCATCACAAATTTCGGGTCATTCTAACCTTGCAGGACGCTTATCGACAGATTTCAAGTTCTTGCGTGTTGACAAAAATCAGCCGGCAGCTAACCATTGATCGTGGGCCAGACCGGGTAGCCACCTTATCGGCCATGCCAAACACCGGTGTAACGCATGGCAATGAACCGATGATGCGGTCAGCGCCAACGCTGCTGGCACGGCATGCTCCGGGCCGCCCACCTTGCCCTTGTCTTTGCCTTTGCCTGACAGGCCGCCTGACCCGCAGAACGCGGGCGGCGGCGATGCATGGTGACACGGCCAGACCGGCCAATGACGCATCCTGGCATCCGCCTGCCCGGAATCAGGCCAGGCCCTCTTCCTTCAGACTCAATTGCACTGCCGGCCGGGCAGCAATCGTTGCTTGCCAGCGCTGGACATGCGCAAACGCCGACAGATCAAATTTGACGATGCGTGCCCAGCTCAACACGACCCAGGCGTAAGCGTCGGCAATCGTATAGGTCTCACCTGCGATATACGCCTGTTTCGCCAACAGGTTGTCAACGAAACCGATACGTTTTTTCAGGAGTTCGCGGCTGGCCTCCTTGGTCTCTTCCGGCGTTCCGGGCCGGAAGAACGCGGCAAATGCCTTGTGCAGTTCCGTTCCGGCAAAAGACAAAGCTTCCAGCACACGATAATGCGCCAACTGGCCAACCGGCGGCAGCAACCCTGCTTCCGGCTTCTGGTCAGCCAGATATTGAACCAGCGCCGCCACTTCCGTCAGCACCTGGCCATCATCCAGCACCAACGCCGGGACATAGCCATTGGGATTAATGGCCAGGAAGTCTTCGCCATGCTCGGTCTGCTTGGTGGACATGCTGACCCGGATCAGATCCAGCTTGATGCCAAGCTCATTGGCGACGATGTGGGGTGCCAGCGCGCAGGCGCCGGGCATATAGTAGAGTTTCATGCCGTCTATCTCCAGTTGGCAGGAAGGACATGCCGCCGCCTAGCAGCGGCCAGCAAATCATCATAACGACCGGCACCGACTTGCGCCAGCGCATGAAAGCCCCTGCAATGCCTGCCCGAGCGCGGCAAGTGCGCACGGACAGGCTCAATCTGGAGAGATTCGCCCTGCTGCGCTTCACGCCGGGTCGCGATCCACCGCGAAGGGTGCCCAGGCCTGACGGCTGGGCATGATTTCCAGGCGATTGATATTGATGTGCGGCGGCAGCGTCGCAATGTAGAAAATCTGCTCGGCGATATCCTCCGCCGACAACGGATGCGTCCCTCGATACAGTTTTTCCGATGCGCCCTGGTCTCCCCGGGTGCGCACCAGCGTGAACTCCGTTTCCGCCATGCCCGGCGCCAGGTCGGTCACACGTACTCCCGTGGAAATCAGGTCACAGCGCAAATTGTAGGAAAACTGTTTGACGAATGCCTTGGACGCCCCATAGACATGGCTGCCAGGGTACGGCCATTCGCCCGCCACCGACCCCAGATTGACGATGCTTGCCCCGGCGCCGGTTTCCAGCAGTTGCGGCAACAAGGCATGCGTCACATTGACCAGACCCTTGACGTTGGTATCAATCATGGTGTGCCAGTCTTCCAGCGCCACCTTCTGGGCAGGCTCCGGCGCCAGGGCCAGGCCGGCATTGTTGACCAGCGTGGTAATCGGACGAAATTCCGCTGGAACAGCGGCGACCATTGCGCTGACTGCCTCGGCATCGCGGACATCGAGGGCTGCGATATGCACCGGCACCTTGTCTTGCAGTTCCTGCTTGAGCGCCTCCAGGCGCTCGTAGCGCCGCCCGGACAATACCAGAGCCCAACCGGCATCGGCGAAGCGGCGTGCCGTGGCACGGCCGAAACCCGAGGTTGCGCCGGTAATGAAAACTACTTTTTTCTTGCTCATGTCGATATCCCGATGAATCAAATGAATAACCCCGGCCCCGAACCGAGCGCCGAAAGCGGAACGCTGAACGTTGAACGCCCAAACGCTGGACCTGACCGGCACGCGCACGTGGTCAATCGCCTAGATTATCGCTTTCCGTTCCAGCGGCACAAGCATGAGCATATGATTCAACAGCACTGTCCTACAATGCCGGCTCCGGGGCCTGCACCTGCGTCCCCCCCGTCCGTCCCGCTGCTTCATGAGCGTTTCATCCATGTCAGTTACCGCCGCCACCCGCCCAGCCATTCCTTATGTCGCAAACATACGCGCCGCCGGTCTGAGCATCTACGACCCTATCGCCATCGGCGACCCGGCGCTCTGGATTCCCACCCCCGACCTTGAGATTTTGCTGGATGATGCGTTGCGCGGCATGTCGCTGGCGGGCTTGCCGCTGCGCACCCGCTCCAAGGTTGCCAAGCAATATGTCTGCCAGGCCCTGGGCTACCCTTTGCCCCCCTCATTCCGCAAGGTGCAGCCGCGTTTCCCAGGACAATGGTTCGATACCTATGTGCAAAAAGCCAATAACCTGCAGGTCTGGAACGAAGAGCTTTCCCCCTCGCGCCGCTACGTGCTGATCCGCGTCAACGGTGCCGATTGCATCAGCCAGGTACGCGTGGTGACGGGCGACACGCTGGCGCAACTGGACACCACGGGCACCTTGACCCAGAAATACCAGGCGCGCTGTCTGGTCGGCGAGAACACGGCCGAACTGGTCTCACTGCGGGACACGGCCGCCATCGCCCCCCTGACCCGGCCCGGCCTGCTGCTTTCCTCGGTTACGCCGGTCTCCTACCCAAGCGCCGGCGCCCTGTTGCCCATCGCCGAGGTGTTCCAGCGGCTCGCGCCGCTGGTCGGCAACAGCTTCCCCGACCTGGGCGCCGACCAGGAACGCAACCGTGGCGCCGGCCTGCATGAACTTGTCTGCCGCCAGCTCGGTTATCAGCATTACCAGGATGACGGCCAGTTTCCCGATGTGCGGCAGCAACTGCTGGAAGTCAAGCTGCAGACCAGCCCGACGATAGACCTGGGCCTGGCCTTGCCCTCCGGGCCGGACCTGCTGGATGTTCCGCAGCTCGACGGCCACCAGCCACGCCATTGTGATGTCCGCTACGCCGTGTTCTATGCCCGTACCGATGGGCGCACGGTGACATTGACGCACCTGATTGTCAGCACCGGCGCAGACTTCTTCACCCGCTTTACGCAGTTCCAGGGCAAAGGTCTGAACAAGAAGCTGCAGATTCCCTTACCGGCCGGTTTTTTTAGGGCCGACACCGAACACGCGCCAGACCTGCTGGTCTAGATCGTGCGCCAGCGCGTCGGCCTCGGGAGTGCCCGCCAGTTCATGGATGCGCCTGGCCGCCGCTGCGATTTCCCGGCTCAGGGGCAACGCCGGGTCTGGCAGAGGAAACCGCTCGACATACTGGGTAATGAAACGGCGACGGCCGGCGTACAGTTTGTTCTGGAAGTTTTCATCGTAGAAACGCTCGATGAATGAGGAATTGGCGACGGCCGCCGCCAGCCACAACAAATCTTCCGCTTCCGGGGTTTCCGCCGCCAGCCAGTAGCAATCGCCATTGACCACGCTGCCCTCCAGGTCAACCCAGAAAGTCGGTGCCTCGGCAATATCGCGGAACACCAGCTTGGGCAAGGCCCAGCGCGCCGGATCCTGCGGCACCCAGATTTCGTACCAATGGCGCCCCCCTTCCATCACGTAGCTGCGTGCCGTCAGCGTCTCACGATGCTGCTCGAGGTAGGCCGCGCTGCGGGGAAACTGCGCCAGATCCAGCGCAATGCGCCGGCCTTCGCGCGAACCGTGGGGATAAAGGATCTGCCGCTGCCGCGCCGGCGCTTCGGCGCGGAACCGCCGGGCGATATGGTGCGTCGTCAGCGGCCGCAGCAATTCGGGCAGGCCGCCAGGCGCTGCCTGCTGCCAGTCCTGACGAATGAAGACTTTGTCGGCACAGGTCTTGACCCCCACCCGGATCTTGCCCAGATTGCCAAAATGCTTCCAGGTATGGGCCGCGACCGTACGCAGCCAATCATCCCCCGCACCGGTCGCGATGCGCCAGTTATCCTGAGGACGGATACCGGCATCCAGCTTGCCATGGGTGACGCGCAGCTGGCGGCCATCCGGCAACTGCGCCAGCCCCGGACGCAGCAATGCTGCAATCGCATCGGGCACGCGCCGGCTTTTTTCATCCACGTCTGCGCTTGCCTCATAGGCCGATACAAAACCGGCCGTCGCCGCTCCAGCGTCCGGCGCCCCCCGTTCCAGCAAAAGTACCGCGGGCAGCACCGCGGTATCGAACAAGCGGGTATCACCCAGATCCCAGACATGGCGGATACGGAAATGACGCCGCAACATGGCCCTTACCACGGCGCCCGAACGCGTGCTCATGAAGCGGTTGGAAACGATCAGGCCAGCCAGGCCCCCTACGTGCAGCACCCGCGCAATGCCCGCCACAAAGGCATGGTACATATCGACCCGGCCCTTGAGCCCGAACTGATTGGCAAGCCAGCGCGCCTGGACAGCTCCGAGCACCTGAGTACGGATATAGGGCGGATTGGCGATCACCAGATCAAAGTAGGCGCTCCCATGCTCTGCCTGATCGTCCGGCTGAGCCAAGGCATAATCCAGGAAGCTGCCATGAACCATATGCAGCGTGGCCTGCGGGAATGCGGTTTCCAGGCGCTGCCGGGTCACGGCCAAGGCCGCAGCATCGGTTTCAAAAGCATGCACATCTATATCAGTGATGGCACGCCGCTGCAGTTCCGCCAGCAGGCTGAGCAGCAGTTCGCCCTCCCCCACGCCGGGGTCGAGCACGCGCAGGCGCCTGCCCTGCGGCAATTGCGCCAGGACTTCCACCATGCGTGCGGCGACGAAATCCGAGAGCACGCCCGGCGTATAGGTTGCGCCGCCGGCTTTCTCTCCGGAAACCCGCTGATAGCGGCCGCTGGGTGCGGCATCGCCGGAAACTGCCATAAATTCTTCCGTCTTGCCTGTTGCTGACGCCTGGCGGCAAGCCCCTGCAAGGAGCCTGTGCCGGCAAGGCTTGATGATTCGCTGGGGCTGCGCCAGCTGCCTCAAGAGAGGCGTGGGCCGCTGCTGGCCGTACCTGCCTCGGGTTCGCCAGACGACCATTGCCTTTGCAGCCGGGCACCCAATCCGCCAGGCAAGCCGCAGGGCGAGGACGCTACTTTACCAGACTGGCCGGACTCCCGGCGGCCATATCGCGGGACAACATCACCAAACGCCGGCACCACTGCGCCAGCCGCCGGAACCGGCCTGTCCCCCCTAGCTTTCGTCGTGGCTCAGAGCGGCATCCACCGGTTTGGCATCCAGCACCGCCACCAGTACCCTGGGGTCGATTTCCAGCAGATAGCCGCGCCGCCCGCCATTGATCAGAATGCGAGGCAACGCCAGAATGCTCTGCTGCACCCAGATAGGCATGCGTTTGCGGGTACCGAATGGCGACGTTCCCCCGACGAAGTAACCTGAATGGCGCTGCGCCACTTCAGGCGTGCACGGGGCGGTCTTGCGCGCTCCGATCTGGCGCGCCAGGTTCTTCGCCGACACCTCGCAATCGCCATGCATCAGCACGATCAGGGGTTGGGCCTTCTCATCCTCGAACACCAGCGTCTTGATCACGGCATGCGGATCCATGCCCAGCTGCCGCGACGCTTCGGCCGTGCCACCGTGTTCGACATAATCATAGACACGCTCCTCGAAGGCAACGCCATGGCGCTTGAGGAACTGTGTCGCGGGCGTTTCCGATACGTGGCGGGACTTCACTGGCTAACCTCTGGGGTGATGTTGTGCGTGCAGCGTTTTCAGGCGCTCACGGGCAACGTGAGTATAAATCTGCGTGGTGGAAATATCGGCATGTCCCAGCAGCATCTGCACCACCCGCAGATCCGCACCATGGTTGAGCAGGTGCGTGGCGAAAGCGTGGCGCAATACGTGCGGTGAGAGCGGCGCATGGATGTCAGCCAGCAAAGCGTACTTGCGCACCAGCTGCCAGAACGCCTGGCGTGTCATGCCTGCGCCCAGACGGGTCACGAACAAGGCATCCGTGACCTTGCCCGCCAGGATCACACTGCGGGCCTGATCCAGGTAATCCTGCAGCCAATCGGCTGCGATCCCGCCCAGCGGAACCAACCGGGCCTTATCCCCCTTGCCATGGCGCACCCGCACCACCCCTTCATTCAGGCTGACATCCAGCACCGTCAACGACACCAGCTCCGACACCCGCAGGCCGGTGGCATACAGGGTTTCCAGCATGGCGCGGTCGCGCAAACCCGCTGGCTGGCGCAAATCCGGCGCCGCCAGCAACGATTCCACCTGGCCTTCGGACAAAGTCTTGGGAAAGCGCTCGGCCTGGCGTGCGCTGGGAATATTCAGACAGGGATCGGCATGGACATGCCCCTGCCGCAAGGCCCAGGCATAAAAGCGCCGCAACGTTGCCAGACGGCGGTTCGCCGTACTGGGGCGGGTATCGGCATGGCTGGCAGCAAACCAGGCCGACACATCGGCAGCGCTGGCGTCGGCCAGCGCCTTGGCCCGGGCTTCCTGCACCCACGCCGACCAAGCACGCAAATCGCGCCGGTAAGCGGCCAGCGTATTGGCAGCCAGCCCGTCTTCCAGCCACAGGGCATCAATGAAATGGTCTATCAGCGGCGTCTCGCCTGCTGCCTGCCCGCCTGGAGCCATCGTGTCTAAGGCCTCCGGCCCTGCTAAAAAATCAAAGCGCCTGATTCTGGATCAATGACCATGAACCGTCAAGAACGGCGGCGCAGCCTTGGACTGACTCACCTGCTTATCATACGCGGCAACGGCCAACGACACCGCAACGCTGATGCCCTGGATGATGCCTGCTGACATCTCCGCATACCGATTGAATGAACTGCTTACCTGAAATGCCCGCTGGCAGGCTGCCGCATGGCGTCGGCCAAGAACTGCATACGATAGAATCCGCAAGTATCCACTCAGGCAGAAACTACCGGGGAAGCCGTGGCGCAGTGCTCTCGAACCGATTGTATTTCCTGGCCTGCCATGCTGGTAGGACTTAGCCTGGCCTTGGCGGTGACGCTGGCGCCCAGGGCCGCTGGCGCGCAAACGGCCGCCCCGGCCCAATCCATGGCCGACAGCCATGGCAGCGAAACAATCGGTGCATTCCAACTGGACAAGCGCCAAGGGTCGCAGCTGCACACCATCAGCTATCGCGGCCAGCCCTATCGCCCCCTGAACGCCTTCGAATTCGTCCATGTCAGGGCCTTGGGCCCGACGATAGGCGGGCAACCCGTATTACTGGCGGCATCGAGCGACTTCATGGGTGTCGGCACGATCCTGATTTCGGTGCAGAACGATACGCCGCTGGCGCGGGTTCTCAGCCCGGTCGTCAACATGCGGGATCCAGACCTGGGCCTGGCACAACCGGGCCGCCAGGATCTGCTGCTGTTCACTGCAGGTTCGCGCGCGCTGGTCACTTCTACCGGGCAAGTGCTGTGGTTCGAAGACCGCCTGCCCGGACAGCAGGCAATCCCGGTCTCGCATCTGGTTTCGGTCTCCCCGGACAACCTCAGCGCCGCCCTGCTGCTGGACAACGAAATTCGGCTCAGCGCCGCTGGCTCCGGGGTCTATGCCCGCTTGCCGTTCACCCGAAACATGCAAAACAAGGTCTTCCAGCCGATCTGGAACGAAACCTATGCGATCGCCAGGCAACAACGAGAAGCCGGCAAAACAATCGACCAGCGTCGCCTGTACGAGAACATGAAAGTCGAATGGATCAATCGGAACTTCCGTTGGCAGAAATCAAAAGATGGCTGGCAGTTCCATGGGCAAGACCTGGTTCCCATCCCGGTCCAGCAGGAGCAGTGACATGAACCCGATGTCCTTCCTGGCACACCGCGCAGGCCTCGTACCACTGGCCTTGTCGGCACTGCTGCTGGCGGGCTGCGCCAGCCACGGCCCCAACCGCCTGGATGACATCCGCAGCGAAGAAGCCAACCCCGCCGAAGCCGTGATGACGCTGGAAGTGACGTTTGCCCGCGCACCGGACTATGCGCCGCAATCCAGGCAAGGCCTGGCGCCCAACCAACACCTGGCGATCTCGGGCTACCCGAATATCGAGATTCCTTTCTATCAGAAGGGCATCGGTTTCGACCTGGGCGTGCTGGGCGACCCACGCGCGTTGCTGGCACTGCCCTACCCCTCGCCAAAAACAGATTCAGCCACGGCCATGCTGAAAATATTCGGTGAGCGCCTGGACGAGAAACGCTACCGCTTCCTGGTGTTGCCACGGCCCGGATGGCGCAGCCTGGACAGTTTCCAGATCGCCTTCTCCATCAACGGCCGCAACGAGGCCATGACGTTTTCCTACAGTGACAAAGCGGTCTGCGAAAGCCGTTTCGACGTCACCACTCCCACCTACGGCTTTGAGATGTCGGTGGCGGCACAGTTTGCCGAAAACAAACCGGGTTGCCTGAAAGCCTGCGACGCCCGCCCGGGGTTTCCCGGCCAATGCGCGTTCTTCGGCGGTTTCACGACCGTACCGGGCCTCTAGCCCGCCGGGCCGCGGGGCGCAGGCGAGCCCCCATACCCGCAGGCAATGGCAGCTCGCCAGCATGCCGAAACGCCCTCAACGTATCTCGATACGGCAGGCCCGCGCTCGTTCCGCCAGCCCGCCAAACATGACGAAAAAATACAACAACCTACAGTCATGAAACATGTATTTTCTATGGACTTAAATAGAAAACATCTAGGAAAACTAAGGTTTTAGAGATTTTTCGGGACTTATCCCCATAAAAATAAAGACTTTCCAACATAGACATAAGAATTCTAATCATTTAAGTTCTCTGGCTTCGGTGGCAAACGCAGTCATTGCCGCCTATCCATCATCCATTTCCGAATCATCCGCATTGCGTTGCCCGACGCGCCGCCCTCTTCAGCTTCGCGCATCGGGTTTCGCTTGCAAGCTCCGTGGATTTACAGATGCGCACGCTTCGTCCAACGCTACTGAGTAGCTTGATCGCAACGGCCCTGACCGGCTCCAATCTCGCCATGGCGGCGGAGAGCACGGTTTCAGACGACGCAAACGCCAGTCAAGTTGATACCGTTCAGGAAAGCACGGTCAGGCTTCTCACCCCCACCGTTATTACGGCTACCCGCTTCGAACAAGACGCTGCCGGCATTCCCCCTTCGGCAACGACCACTTCGCGCGAAACCCTGGACGAGCGTTTCATCCACAATTTTCAGGATCTCGGCCAGCGCGCCGAACCTGGCATCGAAGCCGGCCGCAGCCTGCGCAACGGCAACACGCAAATCAACATCCGAGGCCTGCAAGGCGCCCGCGTCCTGACGCTTGTGGATGGCATCCGCCTGCCTGATGTCTTTGAATTCAGTGGCCGGGACAGCATCGGCCAGGACATGGTGGATTTCACTTCGCTGAAATCAGTGGATATCGTGCGCGGCCCCGGTTCGACCCTGTATGGTTCCTCCGCCCTGGCTGGCATCGTCGGCCTGCGCACCCTGGATCCGTCCGATGTCATCCGTCCGGGTGACAGCTTCGGCGCCCGCGGCGTGGTGGACTATCGCAGTGACGATGGCAGCCGCGGCTTGAACGTCGCGCTGGCAGGTCTTTTCGACAATGCCAATACCGCATGGCTGCTGCAGGCTGGCGGCCGGAAAGGCCATGAATACGAAAACCAGGGCAAGGATGATTCCACCGGCGCATCACGAACCAAGCCCAATCCCCAGAAGAACAGCCGCAGCAATGTGCTGGGCAAACTGCAGCATGACTTCGAAGGGGGCCACAAGCTCGGGTTGACTGGCGAATATCGCAAGACCAACTACCATTCGGACCGACTGAATGCGCTGGGCTCCGTCATGGGCACCCCCACGCAAATACTGTCCAGTCACACGGATGACAGCGAAAAACGCTATCGCCTGTCGATGGAGTACGACTACAAGGCACCGGATCAGGACAAGATGATCGACCTGGCCTCTGCCCGCGTTTATTACTCGCGCCTGGATAGTGACCAGTTTGACCATCAGGTGCGCAGCAATGCCCCCCGATACGAACGCAATGGCCAATACCGCCAATCCCTGTACGGCTTGTCAGCATTGGCTTCCAAGCAATTGACGGGCACTGTCAGCAACCGCATCAGCGCGGGCGGTGAGTGGTGGCAATCGCGTACCGAGGAATTCGCTGCGGGCTACCCCGCCAGCAGCACGATCAATCTGCGTACCGTCCCCAAGACCAAGATCACGCAGTTTGGCCTCTTCGTTGAGGACGAGATCGGATTCCTGCAAGACCAGTTCTCGCTCACTCCCGGTATCCGCTACGACCATTACGAGCAGAATCCCTTGAAGGACAAGATCCTTGAGCAACAACAGGGCGATTCCGTCAAACAAAAGGATTCCCGTTTCTCGCCCAAGTTGCTGGCTACCTGGTACGCGAACGACAACGTCACCCTCTTCGCGCAATATGCTCAGGGCTTCCGTGCACCCAACCTGGTCGAAGTCAACGGCCAGTTCAGCAATACGAGCAGCCCGTACTATGGCTATACCTTGCACCCCAACCCTGACCTGAAACCGGAAACCAGCTCGGGATATGAAGTCGGGGCGCGCTGGAACAGCAGCCAGGCCAACGCCAGCCTGACATTCTTCGACACCCGCTACAAGAACTTCATCAATATGGAAGGTTGGGCGGACAGCAGCAATCCTGCTTTCACCCACTACCAATTCCAGAACGTGAACCGCGTGCGGATCTATGGCGCCGAAGCACAGGGGCAATGGCAATTCGCCCGCAACTGGGACGTCTGGGGCTCGCTGGTCTGGTCGCACGGCCGCAACCGTGAAGACAATTCGTACCTGAACTCCATTTCGCCGCTGAAAGCGGTGCTGGGCCTGCGTTACAACCAGGAAAACTGGGGTGCTGAAAGCATTCTCACACTGGCTCACAAGCGCGACAAGGTGAAGGACGACACCACGTTCCAGGCACCCGGCTATGGCACCCTGGATCTGATTGGCTGGGTCACGCCGCCGGAAGCCAAAGGCCTGAGATTGCAGGCTGGCGTGTTCAACCTCTTCGATAAGACATACTGGCGCAGCATCAACGTCCAGGATATCAGCAGCACCAGCGCCGGCCTGGATATGTACACCGAAGCCGGTCGTAACTTCCAGCTGTCCTTGAGCTACAGCTACTAAGCAGCCCTCACGCAAGCCCAAGACCGGAAATTTCTTCCGGTCTTTTTTTTGCTAGCGACAAGCGGCCACAACCCGATCACTCAAGCACGACAAACGTTCAATGTGGGCGAGCCCCTCCACCACGCCTGCACTGAGGAACACAAAACTCAAGTCCCGCTGCGGATCCACCATCCACAGGGTGCTGCCACGCCCCACGGCGTAAAAGGCGTCAGCACTGGCCAAGGTTCCCGCTGCGCTGAGATGCATCCCCGGCCCCCGTGACTGCCCTCCCAATAAAGTGTAGTGCGCCGGCGTTTCGGGCAGGCCATATTGCTGCCGGTAGGCATCCCAGCCCTGATTGGACGCGGTTCCGGTATGGCTGCGGCTGGCCTCTCGTACCATGCCGGCCGGCAACACTCGCACGCCATTTCCCGTGCCGTCCTGGCGTAGTGCCTCCGCAAAGCACAGCACATCATCCAAGGTGGCCAACGCCCCACCTGCCGGCAGCTCGGCATATTCGTCGAGACAGCGATTCAGCAATCCAGCGACCCCCTCGCCTTCCGGCGTAGCCATGGCGGCGGTATAGGACATGGGCACCCGGCGCGATACCTCGATGCCCATGCCGAAGGCGGTCTGGCACATGCCCAGCGGCTCGAAGAGCTGCTGCCGCGCAATGTCGCGGAAGCAGCGCCCCAGCGGATCTGTCAGAACCAGAAGGTATCCCAGCACCGCATAGCCCGCTGTCGGGCTGTAGTAAACCTGTGCGCCCGGCGGATAGGCTGGCGGCAACACCGCCAGCGCGGCAGCGAAACGGGCCAGGTCAAAACCCTGCTCAGGCTGCAATGCCACCGGCGGCATCAGGCCGACATGCATACCAGCCTGGTGTGTCAACAACTGGCGCACCGTGATGTTCTGCTTGCCGTGGCAAGCAAAGGCTGGCCACCTGTCTGCGATTTTGTCATCCAGCGCAAACTGGCCGCGCGCCACTGCCTGCAATACCAGGACGGCGGTGAAGGATTTGGACAGTGACATCAGCAGATAGATATCGTCCAGCGCGGCCGGCCGGCCTGGCGCTGCCTGCCCGAGCGACGCCCGGTAAAGCACCCGCCCCGCCCGCGCCACGGCAAATGCCGCGCCGTAGATGCGGCCGGTGTCGATATCGCTTTGTATGGCCTGGCCCAGTCGCACCAGCGCCGCATCATCCACATTCGCCTGCCTGCATGCCTCTGCGTCCGGCAACGGCATCGCCCCCCTATTTCGACTCACGTTTTTCCCTCGCCCTCAAACTTACAGCCCTTGCCCGATCCAGCACTGCCCGGCAGCTGACTTGCATGGACAAAAAAAAGCATGCCCGGCGCAACACCCGGCATGCCTTGTCCGAGGACATCAGGCACCCATCGGCAGCCTGACATCCTCCATTCCGCATGAAGCAAAAATTACTTCTGGTTGGTCATGTGCGACGGCACCACCCACTCGTCGAACTGCTCGGCCGTCAGGAAGCCCAGCGCCAGCGCCGATTCACGCAGCGACAGGTTTTCCTTGTGGGCCTTCTTGGCGATCTGGGCAGCCTTGTCGTAACCGATGTGCGGGTTCAGCGCCGTGACCAGCATCAGCGAACGATTCACCAGTTCGGTGATGCGGTCGCGGTTCGGCTCGATACCGACTGCGCAATGCTCGCCGAAGCTAGCCATGCCATCAGCCAGCAGACGCACCGATTGCAAGAAGTTGTGAATCACCAGCGGCTTGAACACGTTCAGTTCGAAGTTGCCGCTGGCGCCGCCGATATTGATGGCGACGTCGTTGCCCAGCACCTGCGCACCCAGCATGGTCAGCGCTTCGCACTGGGTCGGGTTGACCTTGCCCGGCATGATCGAGGAACCGGGTTCGTTTTCCGGGATGCTGATTTCACCCAGGCCGGAACGCGGGCCGCTGGACAGCCAGCGGACATCGTTGGCGATCTTGATCAGGCCGGCAGCCAGGGTCTTGAGCGCACCGTGGGCAAACAGGATGCCTTCGTGGCCGGCCAGCGCCTGGAATTTGTTCGGAGCGGAAACAAACGCCACCTTGGTGTCACGTGCCAGTTCGTCGGCAACGCGCTTGCTGAATTCCGGGTGGGCGTTCAGGCCGGTACCCACAGCCGTGCCACCGATGGCCAGCTCATGCAGCACGGGCAGCGTGGCGCGGATCTGGCTTTCAGCGATTTCCAGCTGGGCAACCCAGCCCGAGATTTCCTGGCCCAGCGTCAGCGGGGTGGCATCCTGCAAGTGGGTGCGGCCGATCTTGACGATGTCGCGGAAGGCTTCGCTCTTCTCTTGCAGAATGGCCTTCAGCTTGGCCAGCGAGGGCAGCAGGTGGCGCTCGACTTCAACCGCAGCCGCCACGTGCATGGCGGTGGGGAACACGTCATTGGACGACTGGCCACGGTTCACGTGGTCATTGGGGTGCACCTTGCGGGCTTCGCCGCGCTCGCCACCCAGCAGTTCCGAAGCGCGGTTGGCCAGCACTTCGTTCATGTTCATGTTGCTTTGCGTGCCCGAACCGGTCTGCCAGACGGACAGCGGGAATTCGTTGGGCCACTTGCCGGCGATGACTTCGTCGGCTGCCTTGATGATGGCATCGGCCTGACCAGCGTCGATCTGCTTCAGTTCGGCGTTGACGTGCGCGGCAGCGCGCTTGACGCGGGCCAGCGCCTCAACCAGTGCAACCGGCATCTTTTCGGTGGAAATCGAGAAGAAATGCAGCGAGCGCTGGGTCTGCGCACCCCACAGGTGTTCTGCAGGGACTTCGATGGGACCGAAGGTATCTTTTTCGATGCGGGTGCTCATTTGTTGACTTGACTCCACTGGGTACGACCAGGCACAGGCGCCAGGCCGCGTTCATTGAGAATGAGAATGGAACGACGGATGAACCTAACGCCCGCTAGGATAGCAGATGCCGGCATCGGATATCACCAGAACCCGGTTCCAGCACAGGGCGACAAGACCTGGATGCCGGCCTGCATGCCTGCTTTCCCTGCGCCTGCGCAAACCCTGGCCATTTTCTGTCGGCCGCGTCGCACCAGGGCAGCGCGGCAGCACCTATCCGTCCCTATAATGGCCGCCTTGTCCGCAGCGCCCTCCGGAGCCGCCATGTCATTTCCTGCCCAGCATTCGCTTCTGTTACCCGACGAAACCGCTACCGAAGCCCTGGCCCAACGCCTGGCGCCACTGGTTTGCGACCGCCAGTATGCCAGCGAACCGCCAGGCCCCCTGGCCGGCGGTCGCATACACCTGCGCGGCGATCTTGGGGCAGGAAAAACCAGTTTTGCCCGCGCACTGTTGCGCGCATGCGGCATCAGTGGCCGAATCAAGAGTCCGAGCTACGCGCTGCTTGAATCTTATAAAGTTTTTAACTTATACTTGTATCATCTTGATTTTTATAGATTTAGCGAATCAAGAGAATGGCTGGACGCCGGATTCAGGGAAATTCTGCGTGATGATGCCGTTGTTTTGATCGAATGGCCGGAGCGCGCAGGCAATCTCCTGAGCCCGCCAGATCTAGAAATTTCACTGGATTATCTGGACGATGGACGCCGCGCGGATCTGTCGGCACACACCGAAAGAGGGCTTAAATGGCTGAACGCAATCCTCTCACCCGGCCCCTGATACCGGCTGACGCTACGCGTCGCCGTTTGCTTGGCAGCGCCATGACGCTGCTGCTCGTTCCCGTGATTCCGCGCACGGCGCATGCTGCCAGCATCCTGGCCGTGCGCACCTGGCCTGCGGATGACTACACCCGCATCACGCTGGAACTCGATAGCGCCCTGAGGGCCGAGCATTTCACGCTGGAAAATCCTCACCGCCTCGTTGTCGATATCGAAGGGCTGACCCTCGATCAGGCGCTCAACGAGCTGGTCGCCAAGATCAAGCCTGACGATCCCTATATCGCCAGCGCCCGGGTGGCCCAGAACCGCCCGGACATCGTGCGCCTGGTGTTCGATCTCAAGCAGGCGATCGCCCCCCAGGTCTTTACGCTCAAGCCGGTCGCCGAATACCAGTACCGTCTGGTGCTGGATCTGTACCCCAAGGTTGCGCAGGATCCTTTGCTGGCCATGATGAACAGCAAGAGCCTGCCCAGCGAAGACGATCCGCTGGCTCGAATTCTCGAAGACCTGTCGAGCCGCCCCGGCGGCACGCCGGCCCAGCAGCCCTTGCCGGCATCGCCCCAACCCGGCGCCGGCTCGCAAGTTGCCACGGCACCGACACGCCCGGCCCCTGTCCCCGCGCGCCCCACGCCCGTCACAGGCGGGCGGGCGCCGGCCGTGCATACTTCCGGACGCAGGCGCCCGCTGACCATCGCGCTGGACCCCGGCCATGGCGGCGAAGATCCTGGCGCGATCGGCCCGGGCGGCACACGTGAAAAAGATGTCGTGCTGAGCATCGCCCATATGCTGCGCCAGCGCATCGACGGCACCTCCGGCATGCGCGCCTTCATGACGCGCGACGCAGACTTTTTCGTCCCGCTGCACGTGCGCGTGCAGAAAGCCCGGCGCGTGCAGGCGGATCTGTTCATTTCCATCCACGCCGACGCCTGGACCCGTCCGACGGCACGCGGCACCTCCGTCTTCGCCTTGTCTGAACGCGGCGCCAGCAGCACCATGGCGCGCCTGCTGGCCAATAAGGAAAACGCTGCCGACCTGATCGGCGGCGTCAACCTCGGCAGCCAGGACGCCAACGTCGCGAAGGTGTTGCTGGAACTGTCCACCACGGCACAGATCAATGATTCACTCCGCTTTGGCGGCACCCTGCTGCGCGAACTGGAGAAAATCAATACGCTGCACAAGAAGAATGTAGAGCAGGCAGGCTTTGCCGTGCTGAAGGCGCCGGACATTCCCTCGGTACTGGTGGAAACGGCCTTTATCAGCAACCCCGGCGAAGAACGGCTGCTGCGCACTTCGGCCCATCAGCAGAAGATCGCGGCGGCCATCCATACCGGCATCCAGGGCTTCTACGCTGCCAATCCGCACATCGCAGCACTGGATCGCGAAATCAGTTAAAAATGCGTTCATGCAAGAACGCCGCACTATCCATGCCCTGCCCGATCTGCTGATCAGCCAGATCGCGGCAGGCGAGGTCATCGAACGACCTGCCTCCGTCCTCAAAGAATTGCTGGAAAACGCCATCGACGCGGGCGCCAGCGCCATTACCGTACGCCTGGACGGCGGGGGCATCCGGCGGATTGCCGTCACGGACGATGGCTGCGGCATTCCACCAGAAGAACTGCCGCTGGCGCTGACCCGCCATGCCACCAGCAAAATCGGCTCGCTGGCCGACCTAGAATCCGTCGCCTCCATGGGATTCCGTGGCGAAGCGCTGGCCTCCATCGCATCCGTCGCCTATCTGACCCTGACTTCGCGCACGGCTCACGCCAGTCACGCCTACCAGATACTGGGGCTGCAAAGCCACGCTGAGCCCGCCGCCGGGCCCGGCGGCACCACGGTGGATGTGCGCCAGCTGTTTGATAACGTCCCCGCCCGCCGAAAATTCCTGCGCAGCGAACAGACCGAGTTCGGCCACTGTGTCGATGCCTTCGAACGCATCGCGCTGGCGCACCCCCATATTGCCTTCCAGCTCTTTCACAATGAGCGGGCGGTACGCCAGTGGCCGCAAACCGACCCCATGCAACGCATCCGCGATGTCCTGGGCGAGGATTTTGCCCGTCAGGGCCTGGCCCTGCACGCCGACACGGGCGCGGCCGCGCTCTCCGGCATTGTGCTGGAGCCCACTGCCGCACGCGCTCGTGCTGACCGGCAGTATCTGTACGTCAATGGCCGTTTTGTGCGGGACCGGACGGTGTCGCATGCCATCCGCAGCGCCTATGCCGATGTCCTGCACGGCGACAGGCAACCAGCCTATGTGCTATTTTTGAATGTCGATCCTGCCAGCGTGGATGTCAATGTGCATCCGGCCAAAAGCGAAATCCGTTTTCGCGACAGCGGTGCGGTGTACCGCTTCGTCATGCAGCAGGTCGGCCAGGCGCTGGCGCACGGCGCAGGGCAGCGTGGCGACGCAGTGACTGCCCCGGCGACAGCCGGCGAACCGGGCCAGCGAGATGCGGCCGGGCCTGGCGGTATGCCCTCGCAGCCTGAAGCCACCCATCCGGCAGGCGACGAGACTGCCTCGCCTGCCCCCCACCCGGCCGCACCCACTCCCGGCCCTGCCCGCTACACGCAGCAGGCGCCCTTGCACCTGGCCGAGCCGCAACGCCGCTACGATGCGGGCGGCTTCAACTGGCAACAGCACTATCGGCCACTGGACGACGACTCGACCGAAACCGCTGCCCTCGGAGCAGCCACCCGTCCTGCCGGGCTTGCGACACAGCTGCCCGACCCAAACCGTGTGCCCGCAAGCCCCGTGCCCGCTCCCTTGCCCACCTTTGCACCTGCGGGCCTGATGTCTCGCGCGACAGCAGCGCCGGGCTTGCCAAGCACGGGCGACGAGCTGCCGCTGGGCCTTGCCCTGGCACAGTTGCATGGCATCTACATCCTGGCTGAAAATCGCCATGGCCTGATCCTGGTGGACATGCATGCCGCCCATGAACGCATCGTCTATGAACGCCTGAAAAATGCCATGGATCAGAATGGCCTGCCACGCCAGGATCTGCTTGTTCCCGTGGTATTCAGCGCGCCGGAAAAGGACGTTGCGCTGCTGGAAGAATATGACGCGCTGCTGACGGAGTTCGGCTTTGAGCTGCGCCCGGCCGGCCCCAGCGCGGTTGCCGTACGCAGTGTGCCGGCACCGCTGGCCGACGGCGATATTGAGGCGCTGGCGCGCGCCGTGCTCGCAGACCTAGCCAGCGTCGGCATCTCTCGTCACCTCACGGAAAAACGTAACGAACTGCTCTCCACCATGGCCTGTCACGGTTCTGTGCGCGCCAACCGTAAACTTACCCGGGAAGAAATGAACGCCTTGCTGCGCGACATGGAGGCGACTGAGCGCGCCGGCCAATGCAACCATGGCCGCCCCACCTGGGTACAGTGGAACCTGCCCGAACTGGATCGCCTGTTCCTGCGCGGGCAATAACGTCTTTTCATGAACGCCTCCCCTCTTCCCATTCTCTGCCTGGCCGGCCCTACCGCCGCAGGCAAAAGCGCCGCAACGCTGGCGCTGGCGCAACGCTGGCCACTGGAAATCATCAATGTCGATTCCGCTACCATCTACCGCGGCATGGACATCGGTACCGCCAAACCCAGCCTGGCCGAACGCAGCCAGGTGCCCCAGCATATGCTGGACATTCTCGACCCGGCAGAGAGCTATTCCGCTGCCGCCTTCCGCGCCGATACCCTGGCCTTGATCGACGCAATCCTGCAACGTGGCAGGCTGCCCTTGCTGGCTGGCGGCACCATGATGTATTACAAAACGCTGAGGGATGGCCTGGATGACCTGCCAGAGGCCGACCCGGCCCTGCGGGCGGAACTCGAAACCCGGGCCATCTCGCTGGGATGGCCCGCCTTGCACGCGGAACTGGCCCGGCTCGATCCAGTCACCGCGGCGCGCCTGGCCCCCAATGACAGCCAGCGAATCCAGCGCGCGCTGGAAGTCTGCCTGCTCAGCGGCCAGCCGATGTCTGCACTGCTGGGCCAGCAACGCAACAAAGCGGATTCCCCTGGCGCCAAGCCGAGCTATCTCTTTCACACCATCAGTCTGGAGCCTTCCGACAGGCTGGCCCTGCATCAACGGATAGCGCAGCGCTTTGATCAGATGCTGGCGCAAGGTTTTGCCGACGAAGTACAGCAACTGCACCAGCGCAAAGACTTGCATGCCGGCCTGCCGTCCGTGCGTTGTGTCGGCTATCGCCAGATGTGGTCATGGCTGGAAGGTGAAATTTCACCCTCCCAGGCGCGCGAACAGGCCATCGCTGCCACACGCCAGCTCGCCAAACGGCAAATCACCTGGTTGCGCGCCCAACCGGAACGGCAGATCGTGGATTGCCTGGCGGCAAACGCTCAGATCAGTGTCGTGGACCTTGCCGCTCCCTGGCTCAATCAACTGGCGCGCGCGCTGCCAGCCTGAACTTCAGGCCGCGCCAGCAGGATCACGGTTTCGTCCGGCAGAAGAATACGCGCCCTGCCTTCGTTCTTGGCCCGGTACATGCGCTGATCGGCCAACTCGACCAAGGTCGGCCAATCGAGCACCTCGTCATGCATGCGCTCGGCCACGCCGATGGACGCCATCAATGGCTCGCTATTCTCGCTGGTGCCCAGGCCACCCTGGCGCATGCGTTCGACAAAATAAGGCAGTTGGGCCACCGACATATTCGGCAGAATCAGGACGAATTCTTCCCCGCCCCAACGGACCAGCACATCGCTGCTGCGCAGGTAACTGCGCAAGGCGCGTACCAGGCTGCAAAGTGCACGGTCTCCAGCATCGTGTCCGAAACGGTCGTTGATGGATTTGAAATGGTCGATATCTATGAAGGCCAGTGCCAGCGGGGTATCGGCATTGGCTGAAAGCATGAATAAACGTTCCAGGCTTTCCACGCCGGAACGACGCGTCAGGGCGTCGGTCAGCGGATCCGTATTGGCCCGGTGCACCAGGCTCTTCATGTAGTGCAGCTGGCTCATGCTGGAAAACATGGCAATCCCTGTCATCAAGGCCATGAACCAGAGCGTTGCCCCATGTTGCGCCCAGGACAGCTCCCTGGCGTCACCCATGGTCATGCCCAGCAGCGCCGTCCCCAGCGCGGGTATGGCAAACAACAGGACTTCCAACGCCGACAACGGGAAAATCGCCAGCCCGCCAAGTACCACGGTGGGCATCAGCGCATAAATCTGCATCATCAGAAACTGGGTATCCGTCAATGCCATGCTGCTGGTCAGGCGCAAGGCCGCCAGGTAAAACAGACAAGGCACGATCAGAATACAGGCCAGCATCCCCAACGCCCGTTTGTACGGATGGCTGGGCGACAGCTCACGCGGCTTGGCCATGTAGAAAAACACGGCACCAGCCGCCAGGCGCAGCAGTATCAGCACCAGGGCCACCGGCAAGGGGAACACGATCAGGTCGATGATCCCGCACAGCGGCACCAGGATAAAGAACAGAACGGACAACAACTGGATGCGGGCCGCAATCACGGACGCCGCATGCCGCCGTATCGACAACGGCAACCCCATCGGCGACGCCAGCGACAGCAGCTGTCCTGCGGTCGGCTGGGTTGGCGCGACAATGTTGTCGGTAACGTAACGCCAGAATCGACGGATTCGCAACATAACGGTGTAGTTGTGGATACGGCCCGCCGGCTGCGTACGCGCTCGCAGGCGCGCCGTTCAGCCGGACATGATGACAGCGCTGCCCGCCAGTTGCGGGCGGCCCTGCCCCTGTCTGCTCAGGATGCTCAGAGAACGACGGTTCCCGGCGCGCCTTCCGCACGCGGTTTGATTTCACCGATACGGAAGACCTGTTCGCCATGTGCAGCGAGCGTCGCGGCAATCGCCTCCGCCTGGTCTGCAGCGACCACGATCACCATGCCGATGCCGCAGTTGAATACACGATGCATTTCCTGGTGATCCACACCGCCTTCGCGCTGCAGCCAATCGAACAGCGCCGGGCGCTGCCAGGCATCGGCATGCAGCTCGGCCTGCCATTGCGGCTGCAGAATGCGCGGCACGTTTTCCAGCAGGCCGCCACCCGTGATGTGTGCCAGGCCCTTGATTTTTTCGCCATGCTGCTCCAGCGCTGCCAGCACCGACTTCACATACAGGCGGGTCGGCGCCATGACCGCGTCGGCAAACGGCTTGCCGTGGAAATCATCTTCCGGCCGGGCGCCGGCGCGCTCGATGATCTTGCGCACCAGCGAATAGCCGTTGGAATGCGCGCCGCTGGAAGCCAGCCCCAGCACGACATCACCTGCCGTAATCGACTTGCCGTCGATAATTTTCGATTTCTCGACAGCACCGACGGCAAAACCCGCCAAGTCATATTCGCCGTCAGGGTACATGCCCGGCATTTCCGCCGTCTCACCACCGATCAGCGCACAACCGGACTCTTCGCAACCCTTGGCAATGCCGCCCACCACGGCTGCAGCCGTATCCACGGACAATTTGCCGCAGGCGAAATAGTCAAGAAAGAACAACGGTTCGGCGCCTTGCACCAGGATATCGTTGACGCTCATGGCCACGAGGTCGATGCCTACCGTATCATGGCGGTTCCATTCAAAAGCCAGGCGCAGCTTGGTGCCTACGCCATCCGTTCCCGATACGAGCACTGGCTCGCGGTATTTGCCGGGAACCTGGAACAGGGCGCCAAAGCCCCCTATGCCTCCCAGTACGCCAGCGCGCATGGTGCGCGCTGCCAGGGGTTTGATGCGATCAACCAGCGCATCTCCGGCGTCGATATCGACGCCTGCGTCGCGATAGGTCAGGGAGGACTTGTTTGTCTGGGCCATGGAAAAAACCGTCGAATATGTAAAAATCGCAGCGTTTCGCTGAATAAGAAGTTGATTTTACGATGAACCGCCACTTGCGCCGCGCAATCACCCTGAATTCCGTCAAGAAAGGATCGCTGGCATGAGCCGTCAGCTCCTGCTGGACGTGCTGCCGGCGCCTGCTCCCTCTCTGGAAAACTATATTCCAGGGCCGAATCTGGCTGCGTTGCAAGCTGCCAATGATTTGGCGCCGGGCCGTGCGCTGTACCTCTGGGGTGCAGACGGCTCCGGGCGCAGCCACCTGCTCCGCGGCCTGTCATCCCTGCCCGGCAGCCGCCATTATTTTCCTGCTGCCGGTTCGACCGACTTTCTGCATCAACTGGCCGACAGCGACGGCCGGCACGCAGACCTGATTGCCATCGACGACGTTCAGCAGCTTGATGATGGCGCGCAAGCTGCCGTATTCGCCCTGTACAATCGCTGGCGCGAAACCGCCGCTTCCCCGCATGCTTTCTCGCTGGTGCTGGCTGGTGACCGTGCGCCGCTGTCCATGCCGCTACGCGAAGATTTGCGTACCCGGCTGGGCTGGGATCTGGTCTTTCGCCTGGAACCGCTTTCCGACGCCGACAAGCTGGCCGCCTTGCATTTGCAGGCGGAAAGCCGTGGCGTCAATCTGACACCGGAAGTGCTCAACTGGATACTGACGCACCTTGAGCGTGACATGCGCAAGCTATCGCGCCTGATCGACGAACTCGACCGCTACTCGCTATCTGCACGCCGGCCCATCACCATTCCCCTGCTGCGGACCATGCTCGCAGACCCGAATACCAATCGACAATGAAGCCCAACTCACCGACACGCCTTGCCCTGTTCGACCTGGATCACACGCTGCTGCCGCTGGACAGCGACTATCAATGGGCCGAATTCCTGGCGCGCACCGGACGCGCTGGCGATCCGGAGATCGCCCGCCAGCGCAATGAGGACCTGATGGTCCGCTACAACGAAGGCAACCTGACTGCGGAACAGTCGGCTGAATTCATGCTGGGACTGCTCTCCCCCCATCACCCGACCGATCTGGCGCGCTGGCATGAAGACTTCATGCGTGAAATGATCTGGCCCGCCATACAGCCCAATGCGCTGGCGCTGGTACGCCAGCACCTGGAAGCCGGCGATCTGGTGGCCATCGTCACCGCCACAAATAGCTTTGTTACCGCTCCGATTGCCCGGGCGCTGGGCGTCCAGCATCTGGTCGCTACCGAAGCCGAATACATCGGCGGCCGCTATACCGGCCGCATCCTCGGCACGCCGAGCTTCCGTGAAGGCAAGATCACGCGTGTCCAGCAATGGCTCGCCACCCTGGGCCAACAGCTGGAAGACTATCCGGAAACCTGGTTCTACAGTGACTCCATGAACGACCTGCCGCTGCTGGAGGTCGTGTCGCATCCTGTGGCCGCCAACCCCAGTGACGAATTGCGCCATATCGCTACCGAGCGGAAATGGCGCATCATTGATCTGTTCACGCAGTTGGCCGACCAGAAATCCTGACATCCGAATGATCACAGAAACCATCAAACGCTTCGTGAGCCGCCTGCGCCGTCCGGCCGGGCCGGCGCGTATCCCTGTCGAACGGCATGGGATAGATCCGCGCCATGTTTCGCGCAATGCGGTGAAAGTCTGCGAAACGCTGCGCGATCATGGCTATGAGGCCTATATCGTGGGCGGCGCGGTTCGCGACCTGATCCTCGGGCTTGAGCCCAAGGATTTCGATGTGGCCACCAACGCCACGCCCGAACAGGTACGTCCGCTGTTCCGCCGCGCCCGCATCATTGGCCGCCGCTTCCAGCTGGTACATGTCGTCTTTGGCCGCGAAATCATCGAGACTTCCACCTTCCGCGCACCCTCCAGCGGCGAGCAGGAAACCGATGAGCATGGCCGCATCCTGCGCGACAACGTGTTCGGCAATCAGGAACAGGATGCCGTACGGCGCGACTTCACCATGAATGCGCTGTACTACGATCCGCTGGATCAGACTGTCATCGACTATCACAATGGCGTCGAGGATCTGAAGCAGCGCGTCATCCGCATGATCGGCGACCCTGCTACGCGCTACCGCGAAGACCCCGTGCGCATGCTGCGCGCCGTGCGGTTTGCGGCCAAGATCAGTGGCCGGATAGACGACGCTACCCAGGCGCCCATTCCCGACCTGGCTGTGCTGATCGAAAACGTCCCGGCCTCGCGGCTGTTCGATGAAATGCTCAAGCTGCTGACCTGCGGGCATGCCATGGACTGCCTGCAGCAGTTGCGCCGCGCCGGCCTGCACAAGGGCCTGCTGCCTTTGCTGGATGTGGTGCTGGAACAGCCCAACGGCAAACGTTTCGTCACCCTGGCGCTGGAGCGCACGGACGCGCGTGTCCGTACCGGCAAAACGGTCAGCCCGAGCTTCCTCTTCGCCGCCCTGCTGTGGCAACAGGTTGCTTCACGCTGGAACGAGCTGGAAGCCCGTGGCGAGCACCGTATTCCCGCACTGGTGCAGGCAGCGGACTCCGTGCTGGAAGAACAGACCGGCAAGCTGGCGATCCAGCGCCGTTTCACCGCCGACATGCGCGATATCTGGTTCATGCAGCCGCGCATGGTGCGCCGTCCGGGGCGCGCCGTCTGGCGCCTGGTGGAGCAGCCGCGCTTTCGTGCGGCCTGCGATTTCCTGCAGTTGCGTGCTGCCGCTGGCGAGATCGACAGTGTCGATGCCCAATGGTGGATGGATCTGGCCAATGCCGACGACGGCCTGCGTGCCGAGTTGATAGACGGGCTGGCCCAGTCGCCGCGTGAGACCGATGATGTGCCGGCAGCCCGTAAGCCACGTCGCCGGCGCCGCCGCTCCAGCGGTGCACGGGCCGGCAACGCTGCCGATGGCGCTCCGGGCAACTCACCCGGCCGTGCACCAGACAGCGCGGAATAAAGCGGTATGGACATGCTGCACTGCGCCTATATTGGCCTGGGCGCCAACCTGGGCGATGCCCAGGCCACCTTGCGCCAGGCTCTCGCGGAACTGGCTGCCCACGCCAGCACCGGGGCGCTGGAAGTGTCGGCGTTTTACCGTACTGCGCCTGTCGATGCCGGCGGCCCGGATTTCATCAATGCCGCCGCACGCCTGGAGACTCGCCTGGAACCGCTGGCCCTGCTGGATCTGCTGCAGGCACTGGAACAGCAGCACGGCCGTGAGCGCCCCTACCGCAACGCGCCCCGCACGCTGGATCTGGACATGCTGTTCTATGACGACCTGACCCTGGATACCCCGCGCCTGGTCTTGCCCCACCCCCGCATGCATGAACGCGCCTTTGCGCTCATGCCGCTACTGGATGTCTTGCCGCCGGCCGCCCAGGATCAAGACAGCAGGCGTTGCCTGCCCGTTTCCCGCGCCAGCCTGCAGCAATGGCTATCGGCCTGCGGCGATCAGCGCATTGAACGCCTCGGCAGCCCGGATGGAACGGCCCATACAGGCAGCGATACGACCTGATCCGGCCATCCAGTCCTCTGCGAACCCGGTGCGTGACCGTTCCACCCCGCAGCAATTCGCCACAACAGTTAAAATCAAAAATTACGCGCCGCGCCACCGGGGCTGGCGGCGACTCTGTCCGACCTTCATTACTCATGCTCACTTTCCAGCAAATCATCCTCAGGCTCCAGGAATACTGGGACAAACAAGGCTGCGCGCTGCTGCAGCCGTACGACATGGAAGTCGGCGCAGGCACCTCGCACACCGCGACTTTCCTGCGCGCCATCGGCCCCGAGCCCTGGCGCGCCGCCTATGTGCAGCCCTCGCGCCGTCCCAAGGATGGCCGTTACGGCGAAAATCCCAACCGCCTGCAGCACTATTACCAGTACCAGGTCGTGCTCAAGCCCGCGCCTCCCGATATTCTCGATCTGTATATCGGCTCACTGAAAACGCTGGGTATCGACCCAACCGTGCACGACATCCGTTTTGTCGAAGACGACTGGGAAAACCCCACGCTGGGCGCCTGGGGCCTGGGCTGGGAAGTCTGGCTCAATGGCATGGAAGTCACCCAGTTCACCTATTTCCAGCAAGTCGGCGGTATTGACTGCACGCCCGCCACCGGTGAGATCACCTACGGCCTGGAGCGCCTGGCCATGTACCTGCAAGGCGTGGAAAGCGTCTATGACCTGGTCTGGACCGAAGGCGGCGCCGGCGGTGGCCGCGTGCTCTACCGCGACGTTTTTCACCAGAATGAAGTGGAACAATCCACCTACAACTTCGAGCATGCCAGCACCGATATGCTGTTCGCTCATTTCAATGATTACGAAAACGAGGCCAAGCGCATGATCGCCGTGCCCCTGGCGCTGCCCGCCTACGAAAACGTGCTGAAGGCGGCCCACACTTTCAACCTGCTCGATGCCCGTGGCGCCATCAGCGTGACCGAACGCGCCGCCTATATCGGCCGCATCCGCAACCTGTCGCGCAGCGTGGCCCAGGCTTATTACGAATCCCGCGAAAAGCTTGGCTTCCCGATGCTGGCCAACAAGGAGGTGCAGGCATGAGCCAAGTAACTACCGCACCGCTGCTGGTCGAACTCTTCACCGAAGAACTGCCGCCCAAGGCCTTGCGCCGACTGGGCATTGCCTTTGCCGAGCGCCTCGAAGCCGAACTGCGCCAGGCCGGGCTCGTGGTGGGCGATACTGCCGCCACGCCCTATGCGACACCGCGCCGCCTGGGCGCATTCCTGCCCGCAGTGCTGGCGCAGGCACCCGACCGCGAGTTCTCCGAAAAGCTCATGCCGGTGAAAATCGGCCTGGACGCCAATGGCGCGGCCACCCCTGCCCTGCAGAAAAAACTGGCAGCCAAGGGCCTGGAACACCTGGATGTCCTGGCTCTGGCGCGCGAATCCGACGGCAAACAAGACTATCTGGTCGCCAACGGCAAGGCTGCCGGCGCCACGCTCGCCCATGGCCTGCAACAGGCGCTGGATGCCGCGATTACGCATCTGCCCATCCCCAAAGTCATGCGCTACCAGTTGGCCGATGGGGTCACTTCCGTCAAGTTCGTCCGCCCGGCCCATGGCCTGGTAGCGCTGCACGGCAGCGACATCGTGCCGGTGCAGGCGCTGGGCCTGCAAGCTGGCCGCCAGCTGCACGGCCATCGCTTCCTGGCGCCCGAGCCCTTCGATCTGCCCGCCGCTGGCGATTATGTTGCGCTGATGGCGGAAAATGGCAAAGTGCTGGTGTCCTTCGATGAGCGCCGCGCACTGATCGACGGCCAGCTGCGTGATCAGGCCGAACGCCTGAACGCCTCGCTGGGCGACGAAGACCCCGAAGTGGCGGCCCTGCTGGACGAAGTCACGGCGCTGGTCGAATACCCGGTGGTCTATGTCGGCGAATTCGAGGAGCGCTTCCTGGCCGTGCCGCAGGAATGCCTGATTCTCACGATGCGCCTGAACCAGAAATACTTCCCGCTGTTCCATCCGGAAAGCGGCAAGCTGACGCACCGTTTCCTGATTGTCAGCAATACGCTGACGGCAGACCCTCGCCATATCATCGAAGGCAATCAACGCGTCGTCCGCCCGCGCCTGGCTGACGCCGAATTCTTCTTCGAAACCGACCGCAAGACTCCGCTGGCCGCCCGGGTACCCCAGCTGGAGAGCATCGTTTATCACAATAAACTGGGCACCCAGCTCGAACGCGTCGAACGCGTACGGACGCTCTCGCGCTGGCTGGCCGAAACGCTGGGCGCGCCGGTCTCTGATGCAGATCGCGCCGCGCTGCTGGCCAAGGCTGACCTCACCACCAATATGGTGGGCGAGTTCCCCGAGCTGCAAGGTGTCATGGGTGCCTACTATGCCGAAGGCGACGGCGAGCCCGCCAGCGTGGCCCAGGCCCTGCGCGAACAGTACCGCATCCGCCTGGAACAGGCCGTCACGGACGAAAGCATCACCGCTGCCATCCTTTTCATTGCCGACCGTGTCGAAACCCTGGTCGGTATCTGGGGTATCGGCCTGGCACCCACGGGCGAACGCGACCCCTTCGGCCTGCGCCGCGCCGCACAAGGCCTGATCAGCGCATTTGAGCAACTGACTGCCGGCGGCTGGCTGTCCGTGCGCGAAAACAGCGCACTGACGCTGGGCAAACTGCTGCGCCAAAGCCTGGACAGCTTCCCCGCCGAGCGCATTCCCGCCAGCGTGTTGCCTGAGATCGAAACCTTCGTTTACGAACGCCTGCGCAATCAGCTGACCCAGGAACATGACCGCAGCGTGGTGGACGCCGTCCTGGCCACGCACCCGCCCCTGCATCAGGTAGGCGCGCGCGTCGCGGCTGTGGCCCAATTCACCCAGCTGCCGGAAGCGGCCAGCCTGGCAGCCGCCAACAAACGGATCGGCAACCTGCTGAAAAAAGCAGAACGTACGGATACCCCGCTGAATCCCGCCTTGCTGACGGAACCCGCCGAACAAGCCCTGGCCAGCACGCTGGACACGCTCTCCGGCCCCGTTGCCAGCCAGTTCGCCGCCGGTGACTTCGGGGCAGCCCTGAGCACCCTGGCGCAAGCCCGATCCGCCGTCGATGCCTTCTTCAATGACATCATGGTCATGGCCGAAGACCCGGCAGTGCGCGCCAACCGGCTGGCGCTGCTGGCACGCTTGCACGGCTTGATGAACCAGGTGGCTGACCTTTCCCGACTGGCCCAGTGAAACTGATCATCCTCGACCGCGACGGCGTCATCAACCAGGACAGCAAAGCCTTCGTCAAATCACCTGACGAATGGCTGCCGCTGCCTGGCAGCCTGGAAGCCATGGCCCGCCTGTCACAATCCGGCTGGCGCATCGCCATTGCGACCAACCAGTCCGGACTGGCTCGCGGCCTGTTCGACATGGAAACCCTCAATGCCATGCATGCCAAAATGCGGCGTGCGCTGGCAGGTCTGGGCGGCGCCGTGGACGCCATTTTCATCTGTCCGCACGGCCCGGAAGAGTCTTGCGCCTGCCGCAAGCCGGAGCCTGGCATGTTGACGGATATCAGCCGCCGCTTCGATACGCCCCTGACAGGCGTACCGGTTGTCGGCGATTCCTTGCGCGACCTTCAAGCTGCTGCGGCAGCAGGCGCGCAACCCTGGCTGGTACGCACCGGCAACGGGCAGGCCACGGCCGCCAGCAGCCAACTGCCGCCAGGCACCCGGATTGCCGACAATCTCACCGCAGTGGTCGATACGCTGCTTGCCGAACACGATACCCCATGATCTGGCTACGCTCCTTGATCTATGCAGTCTTCCTGACTGTCACCGTCATTCCCTATGCACTGGCCTGCCTGCTCTGGGCGCCACTGCCCAGGGGCCCGCGCTACAAACTGACCGTCGGCTGGGCGCAGCTGGCCTTGTGGGGCGCTCGCACCATCTGCGGCATCCGCTGGCAAATCAAAGGGCAGGAAAATCTGCCTGATGGCCCTGCCGTCCTGCTGTCCAAGCATCAATCCGCCTGGGAAACGCTGTTTTTTCCGGCCAAGATGCCGCGCCAGGTCTGCTACGTCTATAAAAAAGAACTGCACTACGTGCCCTTCTTCGGCTGGGGCCTGGCATTGCTGCGTATGATTCCCATCGACCGCAAGCAAGGCCATGATGCCTTCAGCCAGGTACTGAGCGTCGGCCAACAACGGCTGGCGGAAGGCCGCTGGCCTTTGCTGTTCCCGGAAGGTACCCGCGTGCCTCCCGGCCAGCATCGCCGCTATAAAATGGGCGGCGCCCGCCTGGCGGCGGAAGCCGGGGTACCCGTCATCCCCATCGCCCTGAATGCCGGCGACTGCTGGCCGCGCAACTCCTTTCTCAAGTATCCCGGGTTGATCACCGTCTCCATCGGCCCCGCCATCGACTCTGCCGGGCTGAGCAGTACCGAACTGAACGCCCGTGTAGAAGCCTGGATCGAAGCAGAAATGCGCCGCATCAGCCCGCAGCACTACCCTGGCTCAAACCAGGCCGCGTGACATACACTCCAGGCCATGCCTCGTTCTTCCCCGCTTCAAGGCGATTTGTTTGCGCCGACCCAGTCCATCACGGCTCACGGTAACGCGCCTGCCGACCTGCCGCACAGCACACCGGACGCCAGCGCCGGTTTCCTGCAACAGCAAGCCGGCCGCCTGATCATGGATCGGCCCGTGCAGCTGCCGCCAGGCGCCCAATGGCGTGAAACGCTCTCGGGTTCCCAGCGTCTGGGCTACACGTTGATGCGTTCGCGCCGGCGCACCATCGGTTTCCTCATCAGTGATGATGGCCTGCGTGTCACGGCGCCCTCCTGGGCGAGCCAGGCGCAGATCGACGACGCCGTACGACAGAAAACCCGCTGGATCGTCACCAAGCTCGAAGCCTGGCAACAACGGCGCACACAGCTCTCCATGGCTCATACCCGTTGGCAGCACGGTGGCGAATTCCCGTTTCTGGGCATCAGTGTACGTATTGCCCTGGGTGCCGCCCCGGCCGCAGGGCAACAAGGCCAGCAAAGCTATCAGGGTGACCCTGAACAGCCCTCAGCGGGTGATGTGCTGCATCTCAGTTTGCCCATGGATGCCGAAAGCTCGCGCATCCGCGAAATCACCGAAGCCTGGCTGCAACGCCAGGCGGCTGCCCTGTTCCAGCAACGCCTGCAGGCCTTGGCTGCCGCGCATGGCCTGCGCGTACGCAGTCTGCGGCTATCAGCTGCGCGTACGCGCTGGGGCTCCTGCACCAGTGATGGCCGTATCATGCTGAACTGGCGTCTGGTGCACTTCGCGCCGGCCATCATCGACTATGTCATTGCGCATGAACTGGCGCACCTGAGGGAAATGAATCATGGCCCCGACTTCTGGCATGAAGTCAGCCGCATCATTCCCGATTATGAACCGGCACGCGCCGCCTTGCGCTCCCACCATCCTGGTGATATTCCGGTGCTGTAGGGATTCCCGCCCCCCGATCCCATAGCCACGGCCATCGCCCACCCTTTTCCTGCCGCCATGCTGAACACGCTCTGGTTAGCCTTCTTCCTCATCGCCGCCCTGGCTGCGGGCATACGCTGGCTGGCCTATGGCGACGCCGAAGTCTTTTCCAGCCTGGTCAAAAGCCTCTTTTCCATGGCGGAAACCTCGGTCAGCATCATGATCGTGCTGTTCGGCACGCTGACGCTCTGGATGGGGTTCCTGCGCATCGCGGAACGCGCCGGCCTGATCGAAAAGCTGGCCGTGCTATTGGGGCCGCTGTTCGCCCGCCTGATGCCTGAAGTGCCGCGCGGCCACCCGGCCATCGGCCTCATCACCATGAACTTCGCCGCCAATGGCCTGGGTCTGGACAACGCCGCCACCCCCATCGGCCTGAAAGCCATGCGCGAGCTGCAAACGCTGAACCCCCGTCCGGATACCGCGACCAACGCCCAGATACTGTTCCTGACACTCAATGCATCGTCGCTGACGCTGCTGCCGGTCACTCTCTTCATGTTCCGGGCCCAGCAAGGCGCGCCCGACCCTACCCTGATCTTCCTGCCCATTCTGCTTGCCACCAGCGCATCCACACTGACGGCCCTGCTTGCCGTCGCCTGGATGCAGCGGCTGCGGCTACACGACCCTGTCGTGCTGCTCTGGTTTGCCGTGATCGGCCTGATCCTGGGTGGCATCATGGCCTTCTCCATGACGCTTTCGGCCACGGCCCTGGCCGCATTATCCTCGCTGGCCGGGAACCTGACCCTGTTCGGTGTAATCGTCGCCTTCGTCGCGGTTGGCGCCTGGCGCAAAGTGCCGGTTTACGATGCCTTTGTCGATGGCGCCAAGGAAGGCTTCGAGGTTGCGAAAAACCTGCTGCCCTATCTGGTCGCCATGCTGTGCGCCATCGGCGTGCTGCGTGCTTCCGGCGCACTGGACTATCTGCTGGACGGCATCCGCTACCTAGTGGCCGCCGCCGGCATGGATACGCGTTTTGTCGATGCCTTGCCCACCGCCTTGACCAAGCCATTTTCCGGCAGCGCCGCGCGCGCCATGATGCTGGAAACCATGCAACACTTTGGCGTGGACAGTTTCCAGGGCTTGCTGGCCGCGACCGTGCAAGGCAGCACGGAAACCACCTTCTACGTACTGGCCGTCTATTTCGGCTCGGTCGGTATCCAGCGCGCCCGCCATGCCGTAGGCTGCTCCCTGATTGCCGATCTGGCAGGCGTCATTGCCGCCATCGCCGTGTGCTACTGGTTCTTCGGCTGAAGAAAAACAGGCCCGCGTTCTGCACTGCCCCCAACGAGCGGGATATCCATCCACGCTGTTGGATGCAATCCATGGGCAAGGCCTGTTTTTACTGACGGATCAGGGCTTGCAAGCCGAGGGCGCACCCACAGCTGGCCAGCCCTCTGCTTCCCCTTACTCGGCCTGGGACGACGCGCCGCCAGCCAAGGCAGCAAGGTCTGCATCTGCCACCCGGCCAGCGGCCAGCAAGGCATCTGCCATGCCGATGTACTGCGCTACCGTCACCGTTTCCGCACGATCGGTAGGTGCAATGCCCAAGGCATCCCACGGAATATCCTCCGACCAATCCGCCAGAACACGGCGCAGCATTTTGCGGCGTTGCGAAAATGCGCGGGCCACGACCGTGGAAAATGCCGTCTCGCTCTGCGGCCGCAGGCGATCTGCCGGCAAGGGGCGCATGCGCACAATGGCAGACATCACACGCGGCGGCGGGTCAAAGGCTTCGGGCGGCACATCGAACAGATTGATCATGCGGTAGCGCGATTGCAGCATGACCGACAAACGGCCATAGTCCGCCGTACCCGGCTTGGCCACCATACGGTCAATGACTTCGCGCTGCAGCATGAAATGCTGGTCACGCACCTGATCGGCAACGGCCATCAGGTGAAACAGCAAGGGACTGGAAATGTTGTAGGGCAGATTGCCTACGATGCGCACGCCCTGGCCGAAAGTGGAAAAATCCACCGTCAGCGCGTCAGCCTCATGCACAGTCAGCTTGTCGGCGGGATACTGACGCCGCAGACGCCCGGCCAGATCACGGTCGATTTCGACCGCATGCAGATGATCCAGGCGTTCGAGCAATGGCCGGGTCAATGCAGACAGGCCAGGACCGATTTCCACCATCAGGTCGTTGCGTTCGGGCGCGATGGCGCGCACGATTTCATCGACCACCGCCAGATCACTCAGAAAGTGCTGGCCAAAGCGCTTGCGCGCCTGATGTGCTGCCATCCTGCTTACTCCTGTTCCAGCCGTTGCCGGCGTTCCAGGCGGTTGTCGATATAGGCGCGCTCACGCAGCTGCTCCAGCCACTCTTCGAACGCCGGCAAAGCGCGGCGCTCAAACAGAATCTGGCGGGCCTGCATGCGTTGATAGGCTTCGGCCATATCCTGCGTGCGGCGCGAATCCACCTTGATCAGGTGCCAGCCGAACGGAGACTTGATCGGTTGGCTGATATTGCCCTCGGACAAGGCATCCATGGCCTGCTCGAACTGGGGGACGGTCTCGCCCGGCGACAACCAACCCAGATCGCCGCCCTGGGGTGCGCTGGAATCCTTGGAATAGCGGCGCGCCAAGTCTTCGAAAGACTCGCCGCCCTGGAGGATGCGCAGGCGCAGCTGATCCAGCTGCTGCTTGGCCCGTTCGTCGCTCATGACCGCACTGGTACGGATCAGGATATGGCGAGCCTTGGTCTGCGTGACGGGCATCGGTGCCTGGGAATTGAAATCGACACCATGATCCGCCCCCATGCGCTGCTGGGGCGTCGCCTGGTCATTGCGGGCCACAACCTTCAGAATATGGTAGCCCAGGCCACTGCGTACCAGTTCGCTCACCTGCCCTTGCGGCACGGCAGCCACGGCACGAACGAACAGATCCGGCCAGCTGTTCAGCGGTCGCTCGCCCATCAGGCCGCCCTGCAAGGCCTCCGTGCCTTGCGATTCGGCTGCTGCCACGGCAGCAAAATCCTCGCCGCCACGCACCCGTTCCAGGATCGCCTCGGCGCGGGCACGTGCCGCAGCTTCCTCTTCACGCGAACTGTTTTCCGGCACACGCACCAGAATCTGTGCCAGCGCTACCGGGCCGGAGGCCGCTACAGCCGCCCCATTGCCGCTCTGGCTCTTGGTGCGTTCGTCGCGGATGAAGGCATCCACTTCGGAATCCGGAATCATGATGGTCGAATCCACGACGCGCTGACGCAGCCGATCCATCAGGATATCGCGCCGCAGTACTTCCATATAGCCCGGCCAGCTCAGGCCCGACGCCGTCACCTGCTGACGCATCTGCTCTTCGGTAAACCCGTTGCGCTGCGCGATGGTCGCAACCGCCGAGTTCAATTCGGCGTTGCTTACGCTCAGGTTGAGCCGCTGTGCTTCCTGGTCTTCCAGGCGCTCGCTGATCATGCGCTCCAGCACCTGCCGTTGCAGCACGGCAGGATCCGGCAAGGCCACGCCTTGCGCATTCAATTCGCCTTGCGCCTGGGCCGTGCGCTGATTCAGTTCGCGCAGCGTGATCACATCATTGTTGACGATCGCTGCAATGCCATCGACGACCGATTCTGCCCCGGAACGGGCTTGCGGGGCACCAGCCGGGCTGGTTTGCGCCTGCGCCGTACCAAGGCAGGCCAGCGCCAGCGCCGCCATCAACGGCAATTGCTTGAGTCTCACGTTCAGCATGTGTTTATTCGTACCTATCAAAGCGCGTGCCCTGCGGCACACTCGGATTCACGGACTCATAGCCCGGTATGCTTCTGGACAACAGACCCAGCGGATCCGTTCCCAGCGAGCCGAGTCCGGTCAGCTCGAGTTGCAGGAAGAAAGTGGTATTGGTGTCGTTGGAAGCCACGGCATAGCGCTGGAATACCGCACGCGCGGCCCAGCAGCAATCACCCTTGTATTCCAGTCCGGCAATGGACTGCGTCACCCGGCTATCCAGCATGGAATAGTCGATGCGGCCCACTCCGTACCAACGGTTGCTCAACGGCCATTGGCCGGCAAAACTGATTTGTTCACGCCCTTGCAGCTGATACTGGGCATCCACCGTCGGATCGCGCTGATAGCGGTACGCCAGCGTCATAGAGGCCAGACGCTGCGGACGCCAGCGGGCGCTCAGGGTCGAACGCATCCAGCGCTCCTGGTGCGGATCATACTGCAGCACCGCCTGGGTGCTGAAGGTATCCGTCCAGGCCGTTGTCGCGCCCATCAGCAGATCGGAACGGCGGTTCTGGCGCGGCACCTCTCCCGGCAAGGCAACTCGCTGGTTTTCAAAGTACAGGCGCTGTGCGACCGACAGGCTGACACGCTCGAAGCCGTTGCTGGCATCCATCCAGCGCGACGTCAGGCCCAACGTGACCTGGTTGGCATTGGCAATGCGATCCCAGCCACCGGTATAGAGATTCTCATCAAAGGCCTGCGCCATATTGAAGGATGCCAGCGCCGTATCGTAAGTCGGCAGATCATCCTGGTAGCGGTATGGCACATACAGATAGTACAGGCGCGGCTCCAGGGTCTGCTGCGCCGGCTTGCCGAACAAGGTCGTGTTGCGCTCGAACACCATGCCGCTGTCCAGCGACAGGATAGGCAGCGCCCGGCTGGCAACCGTCCGGTAAGAGGACAGGCCGCCAGGCAGGCTGTACCAGTTCTGTCCGCCCCAGCGGGTATCGTAGCGCGTCACGTGCATCCCGGCCTTGGGCGTGATGTACCAGCCTGCCCGCTCGATGGGATAGGCCATCGTGGCGTAGGAAACGAAACGTTGCCCCTGCGGGCCGGTGCGCTGACCATCATAGATCGGCCGCTGGAACCAGGTTGCGGTGTTATCCCAGCTCAGATCCAGGCCCCGCCAGTTATAGCGTATGCCCTTGAAACTGAGTTCCGGCAGCTTATCGTAGGGCGGAATCAAGGGCGCATCGGGATCCTGCAGCGTCTGGTAGGACTCTACCGCCACCCCGGCGCTCCAGTAGCCATCGCCCCAGCCGACGCGGCCATTACGCGGCAAGTAGGTACGGCTGGCCTCGCTCAGCCCGACGGCAGAGATATCACGAAAATAATTGTCATCGGAAGCACGGTTGACATCCCAATCGGCACTGAAACCGTAGCCCAGTTCCTGGGCATGCTTCCAGCCGTACACCCAGCGATCCGTCCGCGTCACGCGATCATTCGGCAGATAAGCGCCGGTCATTTCGCCCCGGAAGGACTCGCCCATGTAGCGGAACTCGCTGCCCAGCATCATGCCACGCTTGGTCAGCAGGCGCGGCGTCAGGGTCATATCGTAGTTCGGCGCGAGGTTCAGATAGTACGGAACGGAAATATCCACGCCACCTTTGGTGGTCGTACCATACGTCGGCAACAGCAAACCGCTCTTGCGCGCCTTGCGTACCGGGAACGTCAGGTAGGGAGATGCCAGCAGCGGCACGCCTTTGAAATACAGCACGGCATTGCGCGCCTCGCCGTCGTTGGCGTCGTAGTCGATGTCCACCCGTTCGGCTTCGATGAACCAGGCAGGATCCGGGCACGGGCAACCGCTGTAGATCACCTCGTTCAGGCGCATGTTGTTACGACCGTATATCTCCGCATGGGCGGCCTTGCCCGATCCCCCTGATGGCCCGATACGGAAAGACGGCTGCTCGATTTCGCCGACATCGGTTTCAAAGTTGTAGCGCAGGCCCGGGCCTTCGATGCGCCCGCCGTCTCGCATCAGGCGTACATCCCCGCGCGCTTCGACCTGACCGCTCGCGCCGTCATAGTCGATGTAATTGCCCTTGAGCACGGAATCATAGCGGCGCAGCACCGCATCGCCCTGCATGATGACCCGCGAGTCAGGCCGGCCTTCGGTTTTAGCGCTGTTGGAAAAGACAGGCATGTCCTCCTCGCCAAGCCGTGTACGGTCAATCAGCAGAGAAGATTCACGCAATGCCTGGGGACGCGACTCATCGCCAGCCAGACCCTCCTGGGCCTGGACAGCAGGCAGACAGCCTGCGGCAAGCAGGGCGACGGATAAGAACAAACGCACGAAAAGGAAACCGCCATAGAATATCGTGCCGGTATTATAGAGATATAGAACATCGGTTCTACGGGCATGTCTGTGGATTTCCTTTGCAATTCCCTTCCGGCCTTGCCGTACCATGCCCTCTTGCCCTGTTGAATGCCTTTCGGAACCTGCTTTGAACGCCACGATTCCCACTGATGCCAGGCTGAACCTGGTACACCAATGGCTTGCCACCCTGCCCGCCAGCCTAGAACTGGCAACCGATACACTACGCGCCGCCTCCAGCGACGCCAGCTTCCGCCGTTACTTCCGCCTGGACAGCGGTGTACACGGCACGCTGATCGTCATGGATGCCCCGCCGCCGCAGGAAGACTGCCGCCCGTTCATCGACATCTGCCAGCGCCTCCAGACGGCAGGCGTACACGTACCCGTCATCCTGGCAAAAGATCCGGTACAAGGCCTGCTCTTGTTGAGCGACCTCGGTA
The DNA here is from genome assembly GCF_965139615.1 of Kerstersia similis. Classification (NCBI taxonomy): domain Bacteria; kingdom Pseudomonadati; phylum Pseudomonadota; class Betaproteobacteria; order Burkholderiales; family Alcaligenaceae; genus Kerstersia; species Kerstersia similis. The sequence goes on along the minus strand of NZ_CBCSIQ010000015.1, from coordinate 50,489 downwards.
CCCAGACCTATTTCGAACGTCTGCAACATCAACCCGGTGACGCTGAAATCGAATCGCTGTACCAAGGCGCCATCGAGTCGCTGGTAAAAATCCAGCAGGCACCGGCTGAGGGCTTGCCGCTTTTTGATCAGGCGACCCTGCTGGCGGAACTGTCGGTCTTTGAAGAGTGGTACCTGAACCGGCATCACGGCGTGACACTCTCCGACACTGAACGCAATGTCCTGTCACAAATTTTCCAGACCCTGACGGCGCACAATGTCGCCCAGGCTCAGGTTCTGGTGCATCGCGATTACCACTCTCCCAACCTGATGCTTCCCGCGGCAGGCAGCCAGCAGCCCGGCGTGATCGACTTCCAGGATGCTCGCCTGGGGCCCATCTCCTACGATCTGGCCTCTTTGCTGCTCGATGCCCGCACCAGCTGGGATGAAGCCCGGCAACTGGACTGGGGCATCCGGTATTGGGAACAGGCCCGCCGCGCCGGCCTGCCGGTGCCGGACGATTTCGCCGTGCTGCATCAGGATTATGAATGGATGGGTTTGCAGCGCAACCTGCGCATCCTCGGCGTGTTCTCCCGCCTGAATCACCGTGACGGCAAAGCCTGGTATCTCTCCCACCTCCCGCGCCTGAACGGCTATGTACGCCAGGTCTGCGGGCGCTACCGCCAGTTCACCCCCTTGCTGCGCATCCTGGATCGCGTGGATCAGATCACCCCTGCTGTCGGCTATACCTTCTGATGCGTGCCATGATCCTTGCGGCCGGACGCGGTGAACGCATGCGCCCGCTGACCGATACCCTGCCCAAGCCCATGCTGTCCGTCGGCGGCCAGCCGCTGATCGTTTGGCACCTGCAGGCGCTGGCCAACGCGGGCATCCGCGATGTGGTCATCAACCATGCCTGGCTGGGCCAGCGCCTGGTCGATGCCCTGGGCGACGGCTCGCGCTGGGGGCTGAGCATCCAGTACTCCGCCGAGGGCGAACGCGGGCTGGAAACCGCCGGCGGTATCGCCCGTGCGCTGCCGCTGCTGGGCCGCGATCCGTTTCTGGTGCTCAATGGCGATGTCTGGTGTGATTGGCAGCCGGCGGCCGCCGCTGCCATTGCCGCCCGCCTGGACGGCGACTCGCAGCAAGCCTGGCTGCTGCTGGTCTCCAACCCTGCGCACCACCCGGAAGGCGACTTCATTCGGGATGAAAATGGCGTGCTGCGCCCTCGTGGCACAGACAAGGGCGCCCTGACCTATGCCGGCATCGGTGTCTTTCACCCTGCCCTGTTCGCAGGTGTTTCCGGCGATGTAGCTGCGCCCCTGGCCCCGCTGCTACGGCATGCCATGGGCAGCCAGCGCATCACCGGCAGCCACCATACCGGACGCTGGACAGACGTCGGCACCCCGGAGCGATTGTCTGAACTTGACGAATACCTGACACAAAACCGTACCAAGCCCTAACTCCCGGAAACGTCTTGCATTCTCCAGCAGCCGCCAAGCGTAATACACTGTCGCCTGCCGGCGACGCAGCGATCCCGGCAATTCGGCAGCCAGCGCAGCCGAACCCGCTTGCAACTGCCGGCCTCACATGCGGGCCGCACACACCCAGCTAGGATTTAACGCATGGCAATGTTCAGTTCTTCCAAACGTCCGGTTTTCAAGCCTTCCCCCTACGACACCGGCAAACGCCGTCACCGCATGCCGCGCTGGCTGGCGCAAATGCTGTTCGGCGCCATCATCGGTGCTGCGGGCTGGTACTTCCTGCAAAACAGCTATGGCCCGAAGCGGCTGACTGTCACGGAATCTCAGCAACTGACCCAGGAACTCAATGCGGCACGGCTGGAAGCCCAGCGCCTGCGCGACGAACTGGACGCGCTCAACAGTGAGCACAGCAGCGTCAGTGCCAATGCAGAGCAATGGCAGGCCCGCGCCAATCGCGCCGAAGCCCTCTCCGGCCCGCTGCAACAGGAAATCGACGCACTGATCGAACTGCTGCCCGCCGACCCCCGCGGCTATTCTCCCGGCATCAGCGGCGCGCGATTCGCGCAGAAGGATGATGCGCTGGACTATCAGGTCGTCCTTCTGCAACCCGGTAATACGCCTGCTGCCTTCAAAGGCACGCTCGAACTGGTGATAGACGGCCGCAACAGTAGCGGCCGCAACGATGTCCTGCGCCTGGAAGGACCGCCGATTGACATGACGCGCTACCAGACCCTGATGAGCAACAACCCCTTGCCTGCTGGTTTCCAGGCTCGCCAGGTCACTGTCCGCGTCCTGGATGAGGCCGGCAAGCAACGTGCCATGCGTGTACTGCGCGTGCGCTGAGCGCCTGACCGAACAAACGCGTCCGGCAAAGACGCCCTGACAGGTCAACCACCTCGTACGGAGGGTAAAAAAACCAGGCGGAAGCGCGCTTCCGACCTGGTTTTTTCTTGGCCCTGCCATCCCTTCAGGGACGAGGCCGGATCATGCCCGAACCGGGACCAGCATCGCACTGCCCCGGCCACTGCGTTCAGCCCACAGCGCCTCAGGGAGCCGGATTGGGCTGGCGCTGATGGATATGCTCGATCTCTGCCAGCAGATCCTCATCCAGCGTCAGATCCACCGAAGCAATATTTTCCTTGAGTTGCTCCAGCTTGGTCGCCCCTACCAGATTGCTGGTCACGAACGGCCGGCTATTGATGAATGCCAGGGCGACTTGCGCGGGCGACAAGCCCCGGCGACGCGCCGCATAGACATAATCGCGCGTCGCCGCCTGGGCCTGCTCATTGCTGTAACGCGCAAAACGCTCATACAGGCTGATACGGCCATCTGCCGGGCGCGCGCCATTCAAATACTTGCCAGTCAGCACCCCGAAAGCCAGCGGCGAATAGGCCAGCAGGCCGATCTGCTCGTGATGTGAAAATTCCGACAAACCGGTTTCAAACGTGCGGTTCAACAGGCTGTAGGGATTCTGAATGCTGACAATGCGCGGCAGGCCCAGTTTTTCAGAAGCACGCAGGAACTGGGCGACCCCCCATGGCGTTTCATTGGAAACTCCGATGTGGCGCACCTTGCCCGCTTTCACCAGATCCGCCAGCACCGTCAGGGTTTCCTCGATGGGGACTGTCGATTCATTCTCGATCCAGGGATAGCCAAGGCGGCCAAAAGTCGCCGTGCTGCGATCCGGCCAGTGCAACTGGTACAAGTCGATGTAATCCGTCTGCAGGCGCTGGAGGCTGGCATCCAGCGCCGCCGTGATATTGGCCCGATCCAGTGAGGTCTTGCCGTCGCGGATATGTCCTTTCTGATGCGCCTGGCGCACAGGGCCAACCACCTTGGTCGCCAGCACGATTTCATTGCGGCGGCCACTGCGCTTGAGCCATGAACCGATATATGCCTCTGTGCGGCCCTGTGTCTCTGGCTTGGGCGGCACCGGGTACATTTCCGCAGCGTCGATCAGGTTCACCCCCTGTGACAGCGCATAATCGAGCTGCTCGTGAGCTTCCTGCTCGGAATTCTGTTCGCCCCAGGTCATCGTGCCCAGACCGATCAGGCTGACGTCGATATCGGTACGTCCAAGTTTGCGGTATTTCATCTGTCGTCGTGTTCCTGAGTGAAAAAACAGCCATAGCAAGCCAGCTGCCCGGCTCCAGCATGGGTATTGATATGGGCAGCGGGCTGACCAACAGCCATAGTAAAACGGAACGCCCCTCTTGCAGTCATGGCACAGGACATAAGCTAATGACGCAATGAAAAACGCTGGCCATCCTGTCTGCCATGGCAACGGCAAAAAAACAAAAACCCTGGCTCGCGGCATGGCGCCGATAGCCAGGGTTTTCTTCCAGGAAACCGGAGAGGCAGCCTGCGCAAGGCGCGCAAGCTGTTCCCGGTGGCATGCTGCTTAACCGAGCTTGCCCAGCAGCCCCGACAAGGAACCCAACAAACCCGAAGCATCAAAGCCCTGGCCAGCTTTCACTTCCCCATCAGGCGTCGCCTTGTCCACCACTTCCGGCAACAGCTTGCTCAGCAGGCCCAGCACGGTATTGTCATCCTGGCCCGATTCCTGCGCCAGACTGCCCACCAGCGACGCCGGCAAAACCTTGCGCAGCTGGTCGATGGAAACGGGCAGGTTCTGGCCATTGCCTATCCAGGATGTGATGATGTCGCCCAGTCCACCCTTGCGGAAACTATCGACCAGTCCGGCCAGGCCACCCGGATATTTTTTAAGTTGTTCCAGCAACACCGGCAGCAGCGCGGCTGGGCCGGACTTGCTGCCACCAACCAGGGAACCCAGGGAATCGAGCAAGCTCATGAAAATACCTCCGATCTCGGCATCAATAACACTATGACACTACGCCAGCGCAGCCAGGACAGCGGCAGGCGCTCATGCCGCCAGCCGCTGCCACCGTCCGCCAGACCGGAAAATACTGGCCTGCCAGCACAGCAAGAAGGTCTAGTGTAAGTCCTGCCGCCAGTCATGAAGCCTGCGGTTTACCTTGTTTTAAACCGTTGGCAGCCAACGGCGGCGGGCCGCCCAGGCCGCCAACACCACCAGCAAGCCACCCGCCAGCGCACCGCCGCCACCGTTGCTGCTGTCTCCGGTACCAGAACCGTCGATGACCTTCACCGTCAGGCGCTTGGTTTCCGTCTGGCCGGTATAGCCGCTGCATTGCAGCGTAAAGACATAATCGCGCAGTTCATTGAGCGCAGGCAGGCGATAGGAACCGCTGGCGCCATACGTTCCTTCCCAGTCGCCGCCAGCCACGCAACGCTCCGTGCCTTCACTGCTCCATTGCAGCGTCGGGCGAGTACCGGGCCGGGCCGAGCTGGCGTTGCTCACGAATCGCGTCAGCAGTGCGTCCGTCACCGGGACATCCAGCTGGAACAAGGTGCCAAAACCATCCACCGATTCACGGGTCGTGATGGTATCCCCCTCGTTGCCGCCATACCGTGACACACCGATCAGCGTCTGGTGCCGCTTGCCATCGCTGTCCGTTTTGATGGGGCCGAGGCTCAGCCCTGCCGGTCGTGCCCCCGTGGACGCCACATCGAAGTATGCCAGCGGCTCATAGGCCGGTGCATCCCCTTCCGGGGTCGTAATACGAAACAGCATACCCGCACCCAAGGCCGTAATTTGCTTGTCGCTACCGCTGACCACCCGCGTGTCGGAAGTCGTCGTGCCATAGATATTGCCATCTGCCGCACGCACCAGCGGCCCTGCGGGATTGGAGCCATCACCCTCGACCTTGTTGTCGCCGTCAGCGAAGCGATGTATGACCTCGAAGCTGCCGCTGCCGCGCTGTTTGTGAATCCGCCACAAGGTTCCGCCCGATAAGGAGGTCGATTTTTCAGAGGTCGATGAATAGGCCGTACCGTAAAGCCAGTCACCGACTTCGATCATGCTGGAAACATAATCCATGCCTGCGCGCACTTCACCTTCACTGGCCTTGGCAAAATTGTGCAGCACCTCAATCTTGTCGCCTTCATCAGGCTGCAGCCGCTGAGCCAGGTCTTGAGCCTTGATACGGAACAACGTACCGATGGGCTTGCCTTCGTCATCGGTGGCAGGGACGCCCTCAACATTCTTTTCACTGCCGCTATTGCTCGCCAACACGTAGAGCGCCTGGTCGGCCTCACTCCAAACCTGCATCAGCGGCACCGCTCCCTTGTGCTGACGAATGGTAATGACGGGGCGCCGGCCCCCCGGACGCTCAATCGACTCGGCAAAGTCGCACAGATTGGCCGACGGCTGCAGCAATTGACCCGAACCAGGCACAAAATGGTAAAGGATGTTCTTGCTGTTGCGGCTGACGTGGGTCGGTGTGCAATTTGCCAGGCCACCGGCCCCATTCAGAAACAGACGGCCCTGACCATCCTGCGTCATCTGGCCACGTGGCTGGAAGTCCGTGGCCAACAACTCATCGCCATGGTTGACCAGCAGCCGCACTTGCCCCTCACGAATCACAAACAGGGTACCACCAGGATTCAGGCCATTCTCGTCCAGCGCGGACTCCGAACCGCCATAGATGTCTCCTGTCCTGATATCGTGAAGCAAGGGTGTAATCTGCACGCCGAAACGCGGCGTCAGTATCTCGTACTGGTAGCCCTTGCCATCGACACCGACCTGGAAGAAAGCTCCGCTATAGAACTGACCGCCAAACTTTCCCGTCCACTTATCCTCGCCGCCTTCCTGTGTCATGCCGACATAACGATTCTGGCTTGCGATGTAGATTGGAGGCGTAAAGGGTGTTGCCCCTGGAAAATTGCCGCCATTGCTCGCCGGGCCAGAAAAGACCAGCAAAGGCTTAGGCGCGAATTGCGCCTGTTCCGTGAATGCCTGAGCAGCGCCAGACGACAGCAACAAGGCCAGCACCGTGGCCACATGAGTGTTCAACGCGCGGCGGGGAAAGGAAAATGTGGACATCTTGGTGTTCCTGCAGATAAGGAATTGCATCTGTGCAAGTGGTCCGCTGGCTGCCTGGACAGCAGGCAGCCAGCGGCGACATCACATCAGGGACGGCGACGGGCCAGGCCGGCAATCGCCAGCAAGAGCAGAACACCGGCAGGCAGGCTGCCGCCGCCATTGCCGAATTCGTTCTTGTTGCCGTCCTTGCCGATGATGGGCGAATTGACGTAGAGCGGCACGACTGCGGATACGGCCGTTCCCTTGACGCTATCGGTGCATTGCAGGGTGTAGTACAGCGTACCGTTGCCTGGCGTCAGTTCCAGGCTGCCCGACGTTTCCTGCGGACCGGTCCAGTCGCCCTGAGATGAACTGGCCAGACAATCGCGCGTCTGCCAGGACGTCCAGGTCAGCGTTGCGCTTGCGCCTGAGGCGATTTCCTGCGGGCTCACCGTCAACGTGATGGAAGCCGAAGGCAGGTCGCCGTCCAGATCCGCCACGAACACGGCGCCATTGTCGTCATAGTCCTTCTGCTCGCCACGGTTGTTGGTGTATGCAGAACCGCCACGGCTGGTCACGCCATACAGGCGGCCGTCTTCGCCTGCACGCACGCCCAGCGGACGGAACCCATCAACGTCGTATTTGAAGGAATGCAGGCTCTGGAAGCCACTGGCGGTGGCCTTGCCATTCGCATCCGGAGCCAGCGCGCTGGTCACGATGCGGAACAGGGTGCCATTGGTCAGGCCCTGGTCGGCCCAGGCAACCGTTTTATAGCCAGTCCCTGCCGCGAACTCTTCTGCGCCCACGGCGCGGCACTTGGCCCGGTCGATTTCGACGCCCAGGTCTTCGCAGGTTGGCGCATGGTCCAGCAGGCCCGTGGCAAAGGACCACAGGCGATTACTGCCGCCGCTGAGTGTCGTGCCATAGATATTGCCATCCTTGCCCAGCGCCAGCGGGCCACGCGGCGTGCTGCCATCCGCCCCAGAGAACTCATGCAGGATCTGGAAACGCCCGTCTTCATCAACGGCATCCATCGGAACGCGATAAACCGCGCCGTGCGCCACCTGGCCGTCATAATGAGGGAAAGACTCGGTGGGCAATACGTTCTTGCCAGGGTAACGGTAGCCGCACAGCGGGCTGTCGGCAGACACCGCGGTATAAGCCGTCAGTACGGCTTTCCACTTGGTATAGACCTGACAACGATTGATGGAGGTAGCGCCGTAAATGTGCCCGTCCTTGCCTTCCACCAGGGATGACAGGCCCACCATGGCCTGCACGCCATTGGTGCTGATCGTCACATCCCCTGCCGTACCGGGCACGTACAGATCGCCACTGGGGTAATAGCGCAGCTGTTCATTGCCCGAATGCAACTGCACATTGATTTCCCCTTCCTTCAGGCGGAAGGTATGCAGCACGCGGAAGCTGCCAGCCGGGTTGGCCGGATCCAGCTTGAACAAAGTCCCTGTCGGCGTATCCGGCGCGCGCGGCGTCGTCGGTGCGTTGGGTAGCCCGCGGTCGTAGCCGGTCACGCCGTAAATCCAGCCATCCGACCCCAGGATGATGTCATTGAGCACCTGTTTCATGCCGTCCGGCCCGGCCTGGAATTCATAGAGCGTCAAGAACTGATCGTTCGCATCGACCTTGAAGATCCGCCCGTGGCCGCGTTCGCCCTTGTCTGCACCGTACAGATTGTCCTGCGCATCTACGACCAGCGCGCCATTGGGCATATTGAGTTTGCTCTGCGTACTGGCTATCGGCACCAGATGGGTTCCATCAAACTCGGTACGGAATACCGCGCCCTTGCGCACGGCCAGGGCATACTGCGCCGTCTCGGCCGTGGTGCTGGCATCATATTGCTCGGCAAACATGCTGACGATCACACCCATGATGCTGCCATCGCTGGTGCGTACGGGCGTCCCCGGGATCAGGCCATAAACGCGGTTTTCATCCACCTCCAGGCGCTCGTAATGGCCCGGCGCCGCCTGCATCCACCACAAGCCGACGCTACCGATAGACCGCAAACTCTGGCCAAAGGAACCACCGAACAAATAGGGGCGCTGCGAACTCGGGTGTTTGAGGAACAAGGGCGGCGAGGAAGGATCCTTGATGCTGGGCCAGCCTTTGGCGCCATCATTGCCCGTTTCGCTGGCGCCTGTGTAGTGGAAGGACGTCATCTCCGTCACCGCCACGCTTGAGACACCGGAAACGTCACCTGCAGGCAGGCCGGCCGCGCCCGCAGACAGCGTCCAAACGCCCAGGCAAGCGGCAGCCAGTGCCGCACGGCGAGCACTCAGGGGAAAAGCAGTTCGTACAGTTTTCATGGGTTTCACTTCAAATCGTTAGAAAGCCGGGCGCCTCAGAAGCGCCAGTTGACCGAGGCCATGACCGTGCGGCCAGGGGCGATCCAGTAGCTGATGCCATTCATCTCGGCATAGTTTTCGTTCAACAGGTTCTCCGCCGATACCCGTGCCGTCAGGTTCTTGCTGATTTCGTAGCTCGCCCAGGCGTCATAGACATTGAAAGAGCGCGAATAGGCATTGCTGGAAAATGCGCTGGTATTGTTCGCAGGCGTTTCATGGCGCATGCGCGCGCCCAGCGTCAGGCGCTGACCAAACAGGCGGACGCCGCCACTGAAGGTGAACTTCTTGCTGGGCGGCAGCAGATACCAGATATCCGCGCCCCCCCCCTGACCCAGCGTCGTCGCAGGGAAACCCACTAGGCTGCCCAACGGGTAAGGGTCATAGCGTCCGTCACCGGTATCTATCAGCGAATGGGTAAAACCAGCCGACGCGAATACCAGCCCGGCGTCGTAATCCGCTTGCAGTTCCAGGCCGCGGGTGCGGAAAGGATCCATCAGATTGATAAAGGACATGGGTGAATTCGTCCCGCTTTGCGCACTGAGCGAACTCGGAGACATGATGCTGGCCAACACCATGTAGTTATCCACCTTGGTGTTGAACCATGCCGCCTTGATGCGGAACATGTCCTCTGCCACCAGCAAGCCATCAAGCTTGATATTGGCGCCCAACTCCCAGTTGCGCGAGCGTTCTGCCTTCAGGTTGGGGTTGGGGTAATACGGAAACGACACGGCGCCTGGGTGCGCGCCATAGCGAAAAGACTCGGTGATCGAAGGCGGCCGTACGCCCCGGCCATAATTGGCGAAGAGCTGCACGCGCTCGACCGGCTTGACGGCCAGACGCAGGCTGGGTGCGAACTCGCCGTCATGGCGGCTGGTGGAAAATTCCGTATATAGCGCCGAATACTCCGGACGTGCGCCGTTGCCGTTGTAGATCGTCCCGACGCGCATCAGCCCATCGCCCTGGAGGCCGAACCAGTCATAGCGCAAGCCGCCCCCGACTTCCAGCCAGTCGCCATGCTCCAGCGTCAGGTTGGTAAAACCGCTGGTGACGGTCCGCTGACCACGCGGCGTGCCGCCCACCATGATTTCCGGGTCGCCACGGTTGGCCCCGGTATCCTGAGAAATGGCCCCCGGACGCGTCCAATCGCGATAGAACTCGCCGCCCAGCGCCCAGGTCACATCCATGCCACCCAAACCGAAGCGCGCCCGGTTCTCGGCCGTCATACCAAAGGTATTGGTCTCGAAGTGCATAAGACTCCAGCCCACGTTCATCGCGGGTTGGGCCTGGCGCTCGGCATCGTTTTCCGTGGTGGTGAAATACATGCTGGCACGCCAATCGAACCAGCGATTCACTGGCTGCCACTCATGCTGCAAGGTAATCGTTTCCGAGCTCAGCTTGTTGCTGGCATTGATGGGCGCCGATTTGATGTCGTCATCCAGCGCGCCCTCGTCATAATCAGCCTTGAAGCCGACATAGCCCAGCGTGAAGCGGTGGTCTGCATTGGGGCGCCAGCCCAGCTTGGCCAGGCCGGACAGCTGGCGCTGATCCGTCATGCCGCTCACGCCCTGCATCTGGGCCTGCATCAATTCATTGTGGTACTGCTCGTTCCAATCCCCACCGCCGGTCACGACGGCATCGCCGTAGTTTTTCGAAGTATTGCGGGTACCCTTACGAAAAGAGCCGACGCTTTTACGGGAAACGGCGGCGGTCAAATCGAACTCGTCGCTCAGGCGCCAGCCAAAGGCCGCGCTGCCGGAAAAGTGATAGGCATTGCTGCCGGTCACCAGATTCACGCGTCCGCCCACCTGCTCGCCCGATTCCACGACATCGTCGATGGTCAAGGTACGGAAATTGACCATCCCGCCTATCATGCCAGCGCCGCCCGTGGCCGCCACCGGCCCTTTGGTCACTTCTACCCGCGCCAGCAGATCGGCGTCCAGATAGACCGAACCACTGTCTCCATGGCCGCTTTGCTGGTAGTTCTGGCGCGCGCCGTCGATCATCACATTGACGCGACCAAAGCCCTGCAGGCCGCGAATATTGACGGCTACGCCAGGATTCTGGCGGCTCTGCGATGTCGCAACACCAGGAATATCAGTCAGCACATCGGAAACATTGCGGGGCGGCAGGCGGTCGATTTCCTCCCGGGTCACCACCGCGACGGAATCAGGCGTGTCATAGACAGCCATACGTGCCGGCACCTGGCCTGTCACCTCCACCGTTTCCAGTGTCGTCACGCCCTGCGTCGCTGCGTTGCTGGCGCCACGCTGGCGAATCACATAGCGTCCGCCGACCTCTTCCACCTCCAGATCACTGCCTGCCAGCAAAGCATCCAGCGCCTGGCGCACGGTATAGCGCCCGGACAAGGCGGGCGCCTGGCGCTGGCGCAGCAGCCCGGCCGGCGCAGCAATCTGCACACCGCTGTGCGAGGCCAGCGTATTGATGGCTTCGCTCAACTGTTGCGCGGGCAAATCAAGCTGCGTCGGCGCCCCGCCAGACTGTGCCTGGGCCTGATCCAGCGGCGTCATCAGCATGCATGCCGCCAAAACGGCGGCCACGCTGGCGCGCATAGTCAGAAGGTTCTGTTTACTGATAATGGTGTCTTGCTGGCGCGGGCCCCGAAAGGGCCCAGTTGCGCGGATGCGCATGGTCATATCGTCCTCGGTGACTTCTTGCGTGATTACGGCGATCACGATGAAGACGACCCATGACAAATAAACCCGACAATTATTTTTATTTGCGAATCGACAGGCTGGATATGCAGGCGTCACTCCCGATGTGCCGGCCCATATCGCCCTTACCGCCCCGCCCTTCCCTATGCTGCCCATGGCCGGGCGCAGCAAGACTGCACCCCCTCACGGCGGCAGCTGCGGTTCCGGGACTTGCTGACCGGCTTGCTGTCAGCGTGCCGGCAGACTGCGGATCGCCACGCCGTCGGCGCGCTGCTCCACCGCAACGGCGGCAATACGTGGCAGCAACGCAATCACGCCAGCCACATCATCCAGATGGAACGTACCGGTAATCCGTTGCTGGCCCGCCTGCTCATCGAGCAGGCGTAACGGCACGGTTGACCATGGCTGCAATTGCGCCACGGCATCGGCCAGCGTCGTGTCGTCAAACACCGCCAGCCCACGACGCCAGGCTGCCGCCTGGGTATCCGGCAACGGCTGCACTTCGCCCAGGCCCACGCCATTGCCGCGCACTTGCTGCCCGGCACGCAATACCGGGCCAGTCAGGTCGGGATGCCACCAGGCGCGCACAGCATCCACCCGTACCACGCCCTCTTCGACCTGCACTTGTGCGCCGACGCCGCGATGCCCCACTGTAAAGACTGTGCCCAGCACCGTAGCGCGCAAGCCTCCGCCAGTGACACGGAAGGGCTTGCCCGCCTGCGGCTGCACATGAAAACGGGCTTCGCCGGCCAGCAACTCGGCCTCACGCCGATTGCGGTAATAGCGTATTTCCACCTGGCTGCCGGCATTGAGCTCCAGCGTACTGCCATCGCGCAACTCATAACGGCCGCTCTGCGCCAGCGCAGTCGCAAATCCCTGTGAGTCAATCGGCACGAGGTAATACCAGCCGGCACAAGCCATCAGCACACCGGCAAAAGCGACGCCAAAGGCTGGCCAACGCCAGCGGCGCACACCGCCTTGCACCCGCAGGCGCGGCTCAGCGATCAAACCGCGCAGCTCGCTGCTCATGGCGTCCAGCGCCTGCCAGCGCCGCCAGGCCTCCTGGAAGGCCGACTCGTTTTCCGGTGCGGCCTCGCGCCACCCCACCAGTTCCTGCTCCGCCAGCCGCGCACGCTCGCCCGTGCTGCCCGATGTACGGGCCAGCAAAGTCAATGCGTATTCAACTTGAGAGCGTTGCATGGTCAGTGATCCGTCATTTGCGTGGCGCGCCTGCGGGGTCGTCCCGCTCGATCAGATCCGAGCAGTCCAGCACCGCACGCGCAATGTGTTTCTCCACCGCGGCGACGGATATATCCATGCGCGCAGCAATTTCGGCGTAACTGTAACCGTATATCCGCGCCAGGATGAACACTTCCCTGCGCTTGCGCGGCAAGCGCTGCAAACGCGCAGCAACCCGTTCGAGCTGATCGCGATGCAGAATCTGCTGCTCCACGCTAGCCGCCATTTCGCCGCCCTGCTGTTCGAGCTCCTCCATCAGGGATTGATCGCGTTGCTCGCTGCGCCCCTGGTCGATGATCAGATTTCGTGCGGCACTGAACAGCAAGGCACGCGGGCGCGCCACCTTGCCCTTCAGGGCATGGTGATAGACGCGCTCGAAACTTTCCTGGGCAATATCCGCGGCCTTGTGCGAATCGTTCAGCTTCCAGCCGAGATACCGCTTCAGTTCAGTGTAGGCGCCCGTCAATTCTTCGACGACCTGCGCCAGGCTTGGCATGGGCTTCCGGGGCCGGACCAAGCCGGCAGCAAATGTTGTCGGGACAAAAGCCGGCTGCATCAGCCAGGACCTTATCCGCCAAAAGCAGCGATGATAATGAAAACAACTATCCTTCACAAGCGTGATGCATAGCCGCCACACCTGTGGCCGAGCCTGAAACCCACGCCACGTTCGCCCTGACCGCCTGGCCTGCCGATGCCCTGATCATCACACCGGTTTCCCTTTCATTTATGTAATGTTATATCATTTAACAATTATCAGATTTTGATATCCATTCCTCCCCCCTTCCCTGCAAAGGAAATATTTCCCATGTTCCTCCGGCTTCGTCCCTTGTCGGCCGCACTGGCAACGGCCCTTCTCGGCAGCCCCGCACTCCTGCATGCACAGACGACCCATGACCCGGTCACGCAACTCACCCCTGTCGTCATCACCGCGGATGCCCTGCAACGCGAGCAAGGTGATCTCATCCAGGCCAGCACGGTTCTGCAGGATGAAGACTTGGCCTGGCATCGCCGCGGCACCCTGGGGCTGAGCCTGGATCATCTGCCCGGCGTGCACGCCGACAGCTTTGGCAACGGCGCCACCCGCCCTGTGATTCGCGGGCAAACGGCGCCCCGAGTCAAGGTGCTGTCCGATGGCGCAGATATCTTCGATGCCTCCTCGGTTTCTCCGGATCACATTGTTACCGTCGATCCGCTGCTGGCCCGGCGCGTGGAAGTGCTGCGAGGGCCGGCGGCCCTGCTTTACGGCGGTAGCGCCATTGGTGGCGTCGTCAATGTCGTGGATGACAAAATTCCCACGCACATTCCCGATAACGGCCTGAGCGGCCAGGTGCAGTTGCGCGGCGCCACAGGTTCGAACGAACGGGCTGGCGCCTTTGCCCTGACAACCGGCGAAGGCAATGTTGCGCTGCATGTTGAAGGCTCACGGCTGCGCTCGGACGACTATCGCGTTCCCGGCCAGGATTTCAGCAAGGTCGCCAATTCCAACACCGACAGCACGCAAGGCAGCCTGGGCTTCTCTTTCATCGGCGACCGCGGCTACCTGGGACTGGCCTATTCCTACCGCGAGGACGACTATGGCCTGCCTGGCCACAGCCATGAGTACGAAAGCTGCCACCCCCATGGCGCTACGCTGCACTGCGGCAGCCACAGCCACGACAACGATCACGATCATGAGCATTCTCACGACCACGGAGAAGAGCACGCAGCCACGGCGCACCTACGCAGCGAACGGATAGACCTGCGCGGCGAACTGCGCAACCCCCTGCCCGGTTTCGACCAGCTGCGGCTACGCGCCAGCCATACCGATTACCGTCACGACGAACGCGATGAAGGCATCACGGCCACCACATTCACCAACCGTGGGCGCGACTTGCGCCTGGAACTGCAACATCAGCCACTAGGCCGCTGGCACGGTGTCGTGGGCCTGCAAACCGCGCGCTCCCATTTTGAATCCACCGGCCTGGAAAGTTTTGTTCCGCGCACCCGCACCAGCAGCACGGGCCTGTTCCTGCTGGAAGAATACCGTCATGACGACTGGCGCTTTGAAGTCGGCGCCCGCCAAGAATGGCAACGCCTGACCCCCACCGCCGGGACGCAGCCCGGCAAGAGCGACCACGCCAACTCCTTATCTGCTGCTGCCATCTGGGACTTCACTCCCGGCTATGCCGCCACGGTCTCGTTCTCGCGTTCGCAACGCCTGCCCAACGCCCAGGAAATGTATGCCAAAGGCGTACACCTGGCGACCAATACCTATGAGCGCGGCAATACCGACCTGGGCCGGGAAACAGCCAACACCGTAGAGTTTGGCCTGCGCAAAGACGACGGGGATATCAGCTTCGCACTGAACGCCTACCACAGCCGTGTCGATGGCTATATTTATGCCGAAACCCTGGATCAATTCGAAGACTTCCGCCTGATCGAATACACCCAGCGCGACGCCAGCTTTACCGGCCTGGAAGCGGACCTGACCTATCAATACAGCAAAGGCTTGAGCGCCACCCTGTTTGGTGACTATATCCGCGGCAAGCTGCGCGACCCGCAATCCAACCTGCCACGCATTCCCGCCGCGCGCCTGGGCCTGCGCACCCATGCCAGCTGGCAACAGTGGCACGGCTTCCTGGAATACTACCGGGTATTCAGCCAGAACAAGATCGCCAGCTACGAAGACGATACTCCTGGCTACAACATGGTCAATGCCGGCTTGTCCTACCATGGCAAGCTCGACAGCACGCGCTACCGCCTTTATGTGCAAGGCAGCAACCTCTTGAACCGGGTCGCCTACAACCATGTCTCTTTCATTTCGCGCGCGGCACCAATCCAAGGCCGCAGCGTCATGGCAGGCGTAGGAATCGAGTTTTGAGCCAGCCCCCTGTGACGCCAGCGCCGGCAGGCGCTGGCCCTCGCTCGCTCTACGCGGAAGTCGCACGGCTCCAGAACGGCCTGCCCTGGGGGCGCTTCCTCGATGCCGGCACTGGCCGCGCCTCGATCTCCTGGCTGCTGTCCCAGGATACCGAAGCCTGGACTGCCGTCACCGGTGCGCCAGCCATGCTCGCCAACGTGCAGGCAGCCACGGAAGGCCGTCTGCGAGCCCAGGACAGGCTCTTGCTGGGCAACTGGATGGATGCAGACCTGCTGCGCGGTGAGCGTTACGACACCGTCCTGGCGGACTACCTGCTGGGTGCCATCGAAGGCTTTGCTCCCTATTGGCAGGACAGGCTGTTTGAACGTCTGCGGCCCCTGGTCAAGGGCCGACTGTATGTGATTGGCCTGGAACCGTATGTCACCACCTTTCCAGACGATCCGGCCGGTGCGGCCGTCACGGAAATCGGACGCCTGCGCGATGCCTGCCTGCTATTGGCGGGGGAAAGCCCCTACCGTGAATATCCATTGGAGTGGGTCTTGCGCCAATTGCGCACTGCGGGCTTCCGGGCGCTCGATGTACAGCGCTATCCCATACGCTACGGCGCCCGCTTCATCGACAGCCAGCTCGATATGTGCGCGCAACGCCTGGGCCGGATCCAAGACAGGCAACTGGCGCTATCACTCATGGAACACGTGCAAACGCTGCGGGCCCAGGCACATGCCCTGTGCCGACAGGAACAGGGACTGCGCCATGGCCATGATTACCTCATCCTGGCGGAACCGGACAGGCGCTGAACCCGCGCTGTCGCGTCGCTGGCCGCCGGCCCCGACACGCGCCGCCAACCGCCGACGGTGCGTGTCATCTTCGCTAAAAACCGGGAAAACCCGCCAAAATGACAAAAACCCCGCCGGATAGGGCAAAAAACTGCCTCAAAGCCTGATCCAGGCTTGCTTTCCGGGCGCAAGTCCGACAAAATTGGCCCTGTATGTCCATACAGCCAAAATCATGACCATCAAGCTCACCGCGCGCCAGCAACAGATCCTCGATTTCATCCGCCAGTCTTTGGAAGGCACAGGCTTTCCTCCCACTCGCGCCGAAATTGCCCAGGCGCTCGGGTTCCGTTCCCCGAATGCAGCGGAAGACCACCTCAAGGCGCTGGCGCGCAAAGGCGCCATCATCCTGACCCCTGGCACCTCGCGCGGCATCCGGCTGTCGCAGGCTGAAGAGTCTCCCGCGCTCCAGGCGCAGCATACGGATTTCGAATCCGCGCTAGTGCCGCTGGTCGGCCGTGTTGCCGCTGGCAGCCCCATACTCGCGGCGGAGCACATTGAGCGTGAAGTGCGTGTGGACCCTGCCCTGTTTGACACCCGGCCAGACTACTTCCTCAAAGTACGCGGCATGAGCATGCGCGACGCCGGCATTCTGGAAGGCGACCTGCTGGCCGTACGCAAAGCCAGCGAAGCCCGCAACGGCCAGATCGTCGTCGCCCGCATCGACGACGAAGTCACCGTCAAGCGGCTCAGCCAAGACCGCCAAGGCCTGCGCCTGCTACCCGAAAACCCAGACTACCCCGTCATCGAAATTCGTCCGGGCCAGCATTTCGCCCTGGAAGGCATTGCCATCGGCCTGATCCGCGCACAGGCTCTGCACTGATTGCCCTCCGCCATGCCAGTCTTCTGGCATGGCGGGTGCATGGCAGCGCAGCCTGCCATCAGCCGGCATACTGCCGCGCTACTCGCTCGCGTGCCTGAAGCCGCTCATGATGCCATGGGCCAGCATGCCGATGACGATTCCCCAGAAAGCAGAACCAAAGCCCCAGAGGGTCATGCCTGAGGCCGTCGCCAGAAAAGTGATGGTTGCTGCCTCTCGGTGCGCAGCATCCTCCACCACCAGGGTCATATTGGAAACAATGGCGCCTATCAACGCCAGACCTGCAAGAATGGCGACCAGTTCGGCCGGAACGGCCTTGAACAACAGGACAATCGTCCCGGCAAAGGTTCCGCCGATCAGGTAAAAAACGCCATTGGCAATACCTGCGATATAACGCTTGTCCTTCTCTGGATGAGCATCCTTACCCGTACACAGTGCAGCAGTAATGGCGGACAGGACAATCGTCACACCGCCAAAGAAAGCCGTGGCCAATGACGCCAGACCCGTCACCATGATGACCGGCCGCGCCGGCATCTGGTAACCGGACAACTGCATCACCGCCATGCCAGGCAGGAACTGCCCCGTCAGACTGACGATCGTCAGCGGCAAGGCCAGGCTCAGGAACGACACCCAGTCGAACTGCGGCACGACGAATATGGGCTGGGTCCACGACAAGGTCAGGCTGGAAAAATCGGTCAGTTGCTGGCCCAGGGCCACTACAAACCCTGTCAAGGCCACAACCACCACCGTATAGCGCGGGCACAGCCGCCTACAGACGAAATAGGCCGCCAGCATGGCAAAGACCAGCGCGGGCATTTTTCCGGCCGCAGTAAATGCCTGGGTACCGAACTGGAACAGAATACCCGCCATCATGCCCGCGGCGATACCACGAGGAATGGCGCGCACCAATTTATCGAAATATCCGGTCACCCCGACCAGCAACACCAATAGCGCAGCCAGAATGTATGCCCCCACGACCTGAGCCATGGAAATTTCGGGAAACAGGGTAATCAACAGGGCCGTGCCCGGCGCCGACCATGCCGTAATGACCGGAATCTTCAGCCACCAGCTCAGCAACAGGCCGCTGACACCCGCGCCTATCGAAATGGCCCATATCCAGGAAGCCAACATCTCCGGTGCGATATTCCCGACATGCGCTGCCTGGATAAAAATCAGCAACGGCCCCGCATATGAAATCAGTACCGCAAGAAAACCTGCTACCCACGCGGATACCGACCCTGCGCGCATACCCATGAAACCTCCCTGGCAATCCATCTGGACAGAAATCCACCGATATTGCCAGACAATGCAACGGCTTTCCTGCATAACCCTGCCCCCTGCATTGCCGCCGCATCAAGCACCGGGAGCGCCGTCTCCATCAAGCTGATATATTCCGTTTTCTCCATGCTATCGACGCACAAGAAGCGCACAATCTCATGTCTGCACAAAACAATCGCTATGGCCGCCTGGCCTCGCAGGTCTATCATCTGGACAAACCCATCGGCCACTCCTTCGGCGATGTCGAGTTCTACCTGGAGCGCCTGAAGCATTGCCCTGGCCCTGTTCTCGAACCTGCTGCCGGCAATGGCCGTATCCTCATACCGCTGCTGCAAGCCGGACTGGATGTGCATGGCTTTGATGCTTCCGCAGAAATGCTTGCCCTGTGCCAATCGGAATGCGAGCAGCGCGGCCTGGCCGTTCCCATGACGTGCCAAACCTTCGAACAGTTCCAGTACGAACAGGCCTTCGCCGCCATCATCATTCCCGCCGGCTCGTTCCAGCTCATCACCGACCACGAAACGGCCTGCGCCGTACTGACCCGCTGCTTTGAACATCTGCAAGCCCAGGGACGCCTGATTCTGGACCTGGACCCTGCACATGCCATCCAGGCCGGTGGGCATTCGGTACGTACCTGGCAGCCCACCGCCACACAGCAGCTCACCCTCACTTGCGACCGCCTGACAACCGATCACATCAATCAGGTTTCTGTAGATTTACTGCGTTACGAAGCCTGGGATCAGGGCGTGCTGCAAACGACTGAGCTGGAATCCTTCAGCCTGCGCTGGTGGGGTGTGCGTGAAATGCAGGCCGCACTGCGGGCAGCCGGTTTCACCGACATCACGGTATCGGGCGGCTATGCTCACGGCCGCTGGCCGACGGACGCAGATGCCATCATCACCTTCGAGGCCGTCAAGCCCTGAACCCCCTGTGCTGAAATCCGTCGCGGTATCAATACTGCAGCGCCGGCGACAACGCAGCCCATCCCCCCAGGCAGCAAATCAGGGAAAGCGGCACATGGCGGACGGCTTGCCTGCCTGGACCTGGCAAGCCCTTTTCATCAACAGCAACAGCAACCGCCAGCCACAATGGCACCCTCCCCTGAATATGCAGCGGCAATAAAAAACCCCTGAACGCCACCGGGCATTCAGGGGTTCAGTTCGGGCGCCTTTTGCGCCCGGCCTGCATCATCAGTGCTTCAGTACCGCACCCGGCTCACCCGGCTTGGAACCGGAGGCCACCACCGGCTCTTCCGGCTTGGCCTCTTCCTCAGGCAGAGGCGTCGGCAAGCGTTCGAGCGCATGTTCCAGCACGGTGTCGATCCAGCGTACCGGCACGATTTCCAGCTGGTTCTTCACGTTGTCCGGAATCTCGGTGAGATCCTTCACGTTTTCCTCAGGGATCAAGACCTTCTTGATCCCGCCACGATGGGCGGCCAGCAGCTTTTCCTTCAAGCCGCCGATAGCCAGCACTTCACCACGCAAGGTGATTTCACCCGTCATCGCAACATCGGCACGCACCGGGATATGCGACAAGGCAGACACGATGGCTGTTGTGATGGCGATACCTGCAGACGGGCCATCCTTGGGCGTAGCGCCTTCCGGAACGTGCACGTGCATGTCACGCTTTTCGAATACGGTGTCAGCAAAACCCAGGCGGCGTGCGCGAGAACGCACCACGCTGCGAGCCGCTTCGACCGACTCCTTCATCACATCGCCGAGCGAACCCGTGCGCTGAATCACACCCTTACCCGGCATGTCGGCCACTTCGATGGTCAGCAGGTCGCCGCCCACTTCCGTCCAGGCCAGCCCGGTCACCTGACCGATCTGGTTTTCCTTCTCGGCCACGCCAAAGCTGTAACGGCGCACACCCAGGTAATCCGCCAGGTTTTCGCTGTTGACCACGACGATCTTGGGCGCGCCTTCGACCTTGTCCTCAACACGTTTGATCAGTTGGCGGATCACCTTGCGGCAGATCTTGCCAACCTCGCGTTCCAGCGAACGCACACCGGCTTCACGTGTGTAATAACGCACGATGTCGCGCAGCGCATCCTCTTCGACCTGCAGTTCGCCCTCGCGTACCCCGTTGTTCTTCATCAACTTGGGCAACAAGTGCTCACGCGCGATACGGATCTTTTCCTCTTCCGTGTAACCGGACAGGCGGATCACTTCCATACGGTCCAGCAGCGCCGGCGGAATATTCAGCGTGTTGCTGGTCGCAACAAACATCACATCCGAAAGATCGAAGTCCACTTCAACATAGTGGTCCTGGAACGTATGGTTCTGTTCCGGATCCAGCACTTCCAGCAGAGCGGATGCAGGGTCGCCACGGAAATCCATGCCCAGCTTGTCGATTTCGTCCAGCAGGAACAGCGGGTTGCGCACCCCTACCTTGCCCATGTTCTGCAGGATCTTGCCAGGCATGGAGCCAATGTAGGTACGACGATGGCCACGGATCTCTGCTTCATCGCGCACGCCGCCCAACGCCATGCGTACGAACTTGCGGTTCGTCGCCTTGGCAATGGACTGCCCCAGCGAAGTCTTACCGACCCCCGGAGGACCCACCAGGCACAGAATCGGCGCCTTGACCTTGTCCACGCGCTGTTGCACCGCCAGATGCTCAAGGATGCGTTCCTTGACCTTCTCCAGGCCATAGTGATCGCCATCGAGCACGCGCTCGGCGTTATCCAGCGAGTTGTTGACTCGGCTCTTCTTGCGCCACGGCAAACCGATGAGCGTGTCGATGTAGGTGCGCACCACGGTGGCTTCTGCCGACATGGGCGACATCAGCTTGAGCTTTTTCAGCTCGGCGTCTGCTTTCTTGCGCGCTTCCTTGGGCATTTGCGCAGCGGCAATCTTCTTCTCGAGTTCTTCGAGATCAGCGCCTTCTTCGCCTTCGCCCAGCTCTTTCTGAATGGCCTTGACCTGCTCATTCAGATAGTAGTCACGCTGGCTTTTTTCCATCTGCTTCTTGACGCGGCCACGGATGCGCTTCTCCACCTGGAGAATGTCGATTTCCGTTTCCAACTGGCTCAGCAGGGTTTCCAGGCGCTCGGTCGTACCGAACACTTCCAGCATGCGCTGCTTTTCTTCCAGCTTGAGCGGCAAATGGGCAGCGATGGTATCAGCCAGACGCCCGGCCTCGTCGATGCCCGACAAGGACGTCAGGATCTCCGGCGGGATCTTCTTGTTGAGCTTGACGTACTGCTCGAACTGGCTGACCACGGCACGGCGCAAGGCCTCGGTTTCCGCATTGGATTGCGTATCCGATTCAATAGGCGTGACCGAGCAGGTGAAGTGGGCTTCACCATCGGTAATCTGTGCAATGCGGGCGCGCTGCGTGCCTTCCACCAGCACCTTGACGGTGCCATCGGGCAGCTTCAGCATCTGCAGAATGCTCGCAATGCATCCAATTTCATAGACATCTTCCGGCGTGGGATCATCCTTGCTGGCGGACTTCTGCGCCACCAGCATGATGCTCTTTCCGGCTTCCATTGCCGCTTCCAGTGCCTGGATCGAACGCGGCCGTCCCACGAACAATGGAATGACCATGTGTGGGAAAACCACGACGTCGCGCAGAGGCAGCAGCGGCAATTCAACGGGTTCTGAAGGCAAGGCCCGGCTGACTGACATGATTAGGCTTCCTCGGAGAGAAACTGTAGTTCGGGAAGCGTATGGGATGGCGGCGTGCTGCCGCCAGCTTCCTGTGATGAGTCAGAGATGGAGACGATATCGGAAAATACAAGCCCGGTGGCCTGAAATTTCATGAAAACCCTTCAAAGTAAAGGGTTTTCATGCCCTGTCTGCATTCTCAGGCGGCGTTTCCAACCGAACGGCGCAGGTTTCCTTCCTCGCGGACGAAACGGGGCTCGGCCCCTTTTTCTATGACGTCCGCGTCCACAAATACCTTGCGAATGCTGGCATCGCTGGGCAACTGATACATGGTGTCCAGCAGCGCAGATTCAAGGATGGAGCGCAGACCGCGAGCACCCGTCTTGCGCTTGAGTGCCTTGCGCGCCACGGCATGCACGGCTTCGGATGACAGATCCAGTTCGACCTCTTCCATTTCGAAGAGTTTCTGGAACTGCTTGACGATGGCGTTGCGCGGTTCCGTCAGGATGCGCACCAAGGCCGTTTCATCCAGTTCCTGCAGTGTTGCAACCACCGGCAGGCGCCCGACCAGCTCGGGAATCAGGCCGAATTTGACTAGATCCTCGGGTTCCACTTCGGTGAAGACTTCACCGACCGAACGCTCGGACTTCTGCTTCACATCCGCCGAGAAACCGATGCCCGACTTTTCCGTACGGTTGCGGATCACCTTTTCCAGGCCATCGAAGGCACCGCCGACGATGAACAGGATATTGGTGGTATCCACCTGCACAAAATCCTGGTTGGGATGCTTGCGCCCGCCTTGCGGCGGCACCGATGCCACAGTCCCTTCAATGAGTTTGAGCAAGGCCTGCTGCACACCCTCACCCGACACATCACGGGTGATGGAGGGATTGTCTGCCTTGCGCGAAATCTTGTCGATTTCGTCGATATAGACGATGGCACGCTGTGCCTTTTCAACATCGTAATCGCAGCTTTGCAGCAGCTTCTGAATAATGTTTTCGACGTCTTCACCGACATAGCCGGCTTCCGTCAGCGTGGTGGCATCAGCCATCACGAAGGGCACGTTCAGTTGTCGCGCCAGGGTTTGGGCCAGCAAGGTCTTGCCCGAGCCGGTCGGCCCGATCAGCAGAATGTTGCTCTTGGCCAGCTCCACACCGCCATCCTCAAGATGATCACGGTGACGGATGCGCTTGTAATGGTTATAGACCGCCACTGCCAGCATGCGCTTGGGCGCATCCTGGCCAATGACATATTGGTCCATGAAAGTCTTGATTTCCGCTGGCGTCGGCAATTCATCGCGCTGATTCTGGCGGGCTTCCTGCTGCAACTCTTCGCGGATGATATCGCGCGACAGATCTATGCATTCGTTGCAGATATAAACCGAACCCTCACCCTTGATCAGCTTTTTGACTTCATGCTGGCTCTTGTTGCAGAACGAGCAGCGCGGCGCGCGCGCATCAAGCAGGTCTTTTTTATCAGTCATGGACTCTGTATCGGTAGTGAAGAACACCGGGCCCTCAGGCCTGACATTCTCCGACACCACTGGGAGGAGCCTGGGGCTCCCTATTAAACATGTCTCGCCTGGCTGGCCCTGTCAGCACAGCCGCACCCGGAGGGGCTGAACCCATCCGGGTGACGAGGATCACTCCCGCGTACTCAACACCTTATCGACCAGACCATAGGCTGCGGCATCTTCCGCAGACATGAAATTGTCGCGTTCGGTATCAACCTCGATACGCTCCACGGGTTGTCCCGTGTTGTCCGCCAGAATGCGGTTCAGGCGGGCACGCAAATCAAGGATTTCACGCGCCTGAATTTGGATATCGGTAGCCTGACCCTGCGCACCGCCCGAAGGCTGGTGAATCATGATGCGCGAATTGGGCAGCGAGAAGCGCTTGCCGCGCTTGCCCGCCGCCAGCAGGAACGCACCCATGCTGGCTGCCAGGCCAGTGCACAACGTGGACACATCTGGCTTGACGAACTGCATGGTGTCATAGATGGCCATGCCGGCATACACCGATCCGCCAGGCGAGTTGATGTAGAGGGAGATGTCCTTGTCAGGATTTTCCGATTCCAGGAACAGCAGTTGGGCGACGATCAGGTTGGCGCTGTTGTCGTTCACAGGACCGACAAGAAACACCAGACGCTCCTTCAGCAGGCGCGAATAGATGTCGTACGAACGCTCGCCGCGCCCGGACTGTTCGACGACCATGGGGATGTACCCCAGCCCGGTGGGCGTGACGGACGAACCGCCGTACATGGACGCATAGAAATCGGTAAATCGCTGCATATCAGGCCGTTCCCATCAATTGCTCGAAAGATACGTTCTCATCGGTGACCTTGGCTTGGGACAGCACGTGTTCCACCACGTTGTCTTCCACCACCACCGCTTCGATTTCACCACGGCGCTGCTTGTCGGCCAGGTAGTAGGCCACCACCTGTGCCGGCTGCTCGTAGTTCTGAGCGAACTCTTCGATACGGGCACGCACTTGTTCCGGCTTGGCTTGCAGGGCAGCCTGTTTCACCAGTTCCGACACCAGCAGACCCAGACGCACACGGCGCGTGGATTCTTCGGCGAATGCTTCAACCGGGATATTGAGCGACTCGGCATTGGGCACGCCACGTTGCTTCAGGTCTTCGCGGGCAGCTTGCACGCGGCTTTGTGCGTCCTGGTTGACCAGGGCCTTGGGCACATCGAATTCAGCAGCAGCAACCAGGGCGTCCATAACGCTGGACTTGGTGCGGCCCTGGGCGCGCAGCTTGACTTCGCGTTCCAGGTTGACGCGAATGTCTTCGCGCAGCTTGGCCACATCGCCTTCTGCCTGACCCAGTGAGATGGCGAATTCGGCGTTCAGTTCCGGCAGCACGGGCTCGGCAACTTCCTTCACGGTAATGGTGAATTCAGCCGTTTTGCCAGCGACTTCCTTCCCCGGGTAATCCTCCGGGAAGGCCAGCGGGAACGTCTTGCTTTCGCCAGCCTTCAGACCGCGCACGGCGGTTTCGAACTCGGGCAGCATGCGGCCCTGGCCCAGCACGAACGGGAAGTCGGTGGCCTGGCCACCTTCGAACAGTTCGCCGTCGATGCTGCCGCTGAAATCCAGCGTGACGCGATCATCGTCAGTGGCGGCGCGGTCGGCACGAGCTTCGTAGGTTGCGCGTTGCTTGCGCAGCACTTCGATGGTGCGATCGACTTCGGCGTCGCCGACTTCGGCCAGCGTACGCGTGATTTCCAGCGCGCCCAGCTCGGGAATCTTGACTTCGGGATAGACCTCGAAGGTGGCGCTGAAAGCCAGCACGCCTTCCTGGCCTTCGCCTTCGGCCTTGGGCTCCAGGGTGGGCTGGCCGGCGACGCGCAGTTCAGCGGTGCGAACCGCTTGTTCGAACGCACGGCCGACTTCGGCGTTGATGGCATCGTAGCGGATGCTCGGGCCGTGGCTGCGCTCAAGCAGGTTCAGCGGCACTTTGCCGGGACGGAAGCCCGGCAGCTTCGCCGTGCGGGCAAGACGCTTGATTTGCGCCTGCACTTCCTTTTCGATGTCGGCCACAGTAACGGCCAGATCAATACGGCGCTCGAGGCCGGAGAGGGTTTCAACCACAGGCTGCATGAAAAACCTATTTTTCTGAAGTATGGAGTGAAAGCGGAAAGCTTAGCAGAGCATTTTACCGGAAACTAGAAAGAGCATCGTTTCTACCGTCAATGAAGCGATTTCCTGTCTGTTTTCCTCTGACTGCCGAGCGACCTCATCCCGGCTGCCGGGCTGTTGACACCCTCCGCACAGCCGCAATTATCTACCGTTCATCCAAAAAAAACGGCATCCCTGAGGATGCCGGGCCGCTTGCGTCATAGGCACCGCTTGCGACCGGGATTCATTATGTACCTTGCTGTACCTGGCGATCTGCTTCTCTCATGAAATTAGAAAATGCTGGCTGCCATACCCTGCCTAACCTCAGGAATCATCTGGTGGGGAGCGTCAAATTTTTCAAATAGCCCATCAGGCAAGCCCAGGCCGTTCAGGGAGCTGGGGTCGAGCTTGGGTGTGCCTGCCCCTCGCCCGCAGGCGTATCCAGGCGCAGGGCCTGCTTGCCCTCCTCTTCGGGTGCGATGGATATCTGCAGC
Organism: Kerstersia similis; assembly: GCF_965139615.1. Classification (NCBI taxonomy): domain Bacteria; kingdom Pseudomonadati; phylum Pseudomonadota; class Betaproteobacteria; order Burkholderiales; family Alcaligenaceae; genus Kerstersia; species Kerstersia similis. Next base: position 24,334 of record NZ_CBCSIQ010000015.1, on the reverse strand, counting down.
ACCGAACGCACCCCCAGCTTTCTGAACAGATTCTGTTTATGGGCACTGACCGTCTTTTCACTCAGGCACAGACGTGCTGACACTTCCTTGTTCCGCATACCCTGCCGCAGCAAGCGCAGCACAGCCAATTCCCTGACTGACAGCCGGGACAGGTCGTGGTAGCGCGGCCGTTCCACTGCTGCCGGATCCAGCACAGGAAAGCACTGCATCCCGGCCAGAACCATGCGCACCGCCGCGGCAACCGTTGCCTCATCGCCATCTTTGGCAATGAACCCACTGATGCCCAGACGTACCGCCAGCGGCGAATAGATGTCGATATCCCGACCGCAGAAAAACAGCACAGGCACGCCGGGAAAACGGCGACGAATGCGATAGACCAGCCGGTCGCCGCTTTCGCTTGCCTGGGCAGGGTCAATAATGATCAGGGACACCGGCTGGCTCAACTCGGCAGGCACTGCCTGCAGGCTGACCGACTCGATGATCTCCTGCGGAAAACCGCTGTTGATCAGAAGATTGCGCACGCCAAGACGCACGACGGGCAATTTTTCTATAATAAGAATCGTGTGCATTACATCTGCGGGGGAAGGCCATTGATGGCTGCAATCTACCCGGCATCCTGTCGCCAGATAAGGGCGATCCGGTGATTTCAGAAAAAAACACGAAACGCTTGGCAAGAGAGAAGGAAAATACATGGCGGCCCAAGGAAAATTCTGTAGATAAAGTGCAAGTACCTGAGAACTTCAGGGAATTTCCAGTCTTCATTGCCAGCCTGGCATAAAGTAAAGAAAAATACATTGCTGATCTGGCAATGTCTTAATCATAGAGAAAACTGGATAAAAACACAGTGAAAGGTGTGCAAAAACCAGCACACTCTGTTCCGCCCCGCAGCCCGGCACGTCCCCCCCTGCTCCACTTTCACGCCGCCGCCCCGCCATAAAAAAAGCCTGCCCCTTGCGGGGGCAGGCTTGCAACAGATATCAGCGCTCAGGCCTGGGCCGCTCAGGCAGAGCGGCCCGCTGGCAACGCTTATTCCTCGCGATTGTCCTTCAATTGCGGCACCCCTGCGCCAGCAGGCAGCAGCAGGCCGGACTGCGTATAGATCATCAGCTTGTCACGGGTATCGACGATATCCAGGTTACGCATCGTCAGTTGACCAATACGGTCAGCCGGCGAGAACGGCGCATCTTCCACCTTTTCCATGCTCAGGCGCTCGGGCTGATACGTCAGGTTGGGCGACACCGTATTGAGAATGGAGTAATCGTTGCCACGACGCAGCTCCAGCGTGACCTCACCGGTCACGGCGCGCGCCACCCAGCGCTGGCTGGCTTCGCGCAGCATGATGGCTTGCGGATCGAACCAGCGGCCTTGATACAGCAGGCGGCCCAGGCGGCGGCCGTTTTCACGGTACTGCTCGATGGTATCTTCGTTGTGAATACCGTTCACCAGGCGCTCGTAGGCGATGAACAGCAGCGCCAGCCCCGGTGCCTCGTAGATGCCACGGCTCTTGGCTTCGATGATGCGGTTCTCGATCTGGTCGCTCATGCCCAGGCCGTGACGGCCGCCGATGCGGTTGGCTTCCAGAATCAGTTCGACCAGGTCGCCGAAGGTTTCGCCGTTGATCGCCACCGGCACGCCTTCCTCAAAGCGGATCGTCACTTCCTCACGCTTGATCACGACTTCGTCGCGCCAGAACGCCACGCCCATGATCGGCTGGACGATATGGATACCGGTATCCAGGTGCTCCAGGTCCTTGGCTTCATGGGTAGCGCCCAACATGTTCGAATCGGTCGAATAGGCTTTTTCGGCGCTCATCTTGTAGGCGAAGCCGGCCTGATTCATGTACTCGGACATTTCGGCGCGGCCGCCCAGCTCGTCGATGAAGTCCTGATCCAGCCAGGGCTTGTAGATCTTCAGCGCCGGGTTGGTCAGCAGACCGTAGCGGTAGAAACGCTCGATGTCGTTACCCTTGAAGGTGCTGCCGTCGCCCCAGATATTGACGCCATCTTCCTTCATTGCGGCAACCAGCATCGTGCCGGTCACGGCGCGGCCGATGGGGGTGGTATTGAAATACGTGGCGCCAGCAGACGAAATATGGAAAGCGCCGGCTTGCAAGGCGGCGATGCCTTCGGCGGCCAACTGTGCGCGGCAGTCGATCAGACGGGCCGCTTCGGCGCCATATTGCATGGCGCGGCGGGGAATGTCGTCATAATCGGTTTCATCGGGCTGACCCAGATTGGCCGTGTAGGCGTAGGGAATAGCGCCCTTGGCGCGCATCCAGTGCAGCGCCGCGCTGGTGTCCAGTCCGCCGGAAAAAGCGATGCCGACCTTCTGGCCGACGGGAATATGCTGAAGGATGGTTGCCATGGTGCAGGAAAGCAGTCAGAAGTAGAAAAAACAGCGGGACAAAACAGCGGCCACAGCCGACCGGGCACTAATGGGAAGAATTCCCGGTGCGCCAGCCATGCCTGCCGCCGTCATGCACAAGAGGGACATTGTAGAGCGATTCCCCCGGCTTGCCCAAGGGCCACGCCCACTGCAGACATGCCAGCCCCTCCTATCCTCGCTCGCCTGCCCCCCTTCCGCCGGAGGCCATGAAGTTCAGCCCGCCATGATCCAGGCCAAATTTATGTCACGGGCAGCCCCCCACGCCAACCCGGCCGCAGCGTACACTTGCCGCGGACTCATTCCCATTTACCTCGTCGCAAAAGGAGCCGTCGCATGAACGTCTCATCTGCCTCCCCTCAGGCCGCCCCTCAAGCCGCCCCGCCAGGCCCAGCCCCAAAACCCATGCCCATCGCCTTCATCGGCGGCATTATCGCGATGATCGTGGTGCTGCTGTTGCCCACGCCGGCCGAGCTGCCGATTGCCGGCCACCGCATGCTGGCCATTCTGGTCTTTGCCGTCGTCGTCTGGATCACCGAAGCCGTCTCCTACGAAGCCAGCGCCATCATGATTACCGCGCTCATGGCAATCCTGCTGGGGACGGCGCCCAAGATCAATGACCCCGATACCCTGATCGGGACCTCATCTGCCATCAATATGGCGCTGCAAGGTTTCTCCAATAGTGCGCTGGCACTGGTAGCGGGCGCCTTATTCATCGCGGCAGCCATGACGCATACGGGGCTGGACCGGCGCATCGCACTGGTCACGCTGTCCCGCATCGGCACCAGCACGAAAAGAATCCTGATCGGTGCCATTGCGGTCACCATTATTCTCAGCCTGGTAGTGCCCAGCGCCACCGCCCGCAGCGCCTGCGTTGTCCCCATCATGATGGGCGTCATTGCTGCATTCGGCGTTGATAAACGCTCCAACATCGCTGCCGGCATCATGATCGTCGTGGCCCAGGCCACCAGCATCTGGAACGTCGGGATCCAGACCGCCGCAGCCCAGAACCTGCTGACGGCAGGCTTCATGCAGCAGATCCTGGGCGAACGCGTCAGCTGGGCGGACTGGCTGATCGCCGGCGCACCGTGGTCATTGATCATGTCGCTGGTCTTGCTGGTCACGGTGCTCAAGCTGCTGCCCCCGGAAACCAAGCAGGTTCCCGGCGGCGATCAGGCCGTGAAGGAATCCCTGCAGGCGCTGGGGCCGATCACAAGCGCCCAGAAACGCCTGATGGGAGTTTCGATTCTCTTGCTACTGGCCTGGGCATCCGAGAACAAGCTGCACAATCTCGATACGACGACGACCACCTATGCCGGCCTGGTGCTGCTGATGCTGCCGCGCGTCGGCATCATGACCTGGAAGGATGTGCAATCCCGCATTCCCTGGGGCACCGTGATCGTATTTGGCGTCGGCATCAGCCTGGGCACTGCACTGCTGAGCACACAGGCCGGCCAATGGCTGGGCGCCCAGGTCGTCAACCACACCGGGCTGGACCAGATCGGCCCGCTGGCGATTTTCGCTATCCTGGCAGCCTTCCTGATCATCATTCACCTGGGCTTTGCCAGCGCTACCGCCCTCACCTCGGCCATGCTGCCCATCCTGATCACCGTGCTGCAGACCCTGCCCGGTGAATTCAACCGCTTGGGCATGTCCATGCTGCTGGGCTTTGTGGTGAGCTATGGCTTCATCCTGCCTATTAACGCGCCCCAAAACATGGTGTGCCTGGGCACCGACACCTTCAATGCCCGCCAGTTCGCCAAAGTCGGCATCATCATCACGCTGATCGGCTACCTGCTCATGTTGGTCTTCGGCATGACCTACTGGCGCTGGCTGGGCCTGATGTAAACCCTGGCCTTCCTACCCCCGCCCGCTCCCGGCACCGGCAGACAGCACTTCCACGCTGCGCTCCGGTGCCGTTTTCACATCCCCGTGCCTGGCCGGGTGCGGATGCTGTCACGGCACAACACTGCCGGCCCGCGACAAAAAAAGCTGTTTTCCAGCGCGGCACTGCGCAATAAAATCTGCTCCCACTTATCGCTGGCGCGACGGCCCGCAACGGGCACACGCCTCCCCGACCATGAGCAACAGTCTCACCTACACGCCGCTGCCGCTGGCCGATCTCGCCGCTTCAGAGTTGCGCGACGACAACCCTGACAGCAACCCCTGCCTGCATTGCGGCGCCTGTTGCTCCCATTACCGCGTCTCTTTCTATTTTGGCGAGCTCGATGGCGGCAATGGCGGCTGGGTGCCGGCGGAACTGACGACACCCGTTACACCGCACCGCGTCTGCATGAAAGGCACCGAGCATGCGCCGGTACGCTGCGTGGCGCTGCAAGGCACCGTCGGCGAACCCGGCATTTCCTGTGCCATCTACACGCAACGCCCCAGCCCCTGCCGCGATTTCAGTCTGTGGGAAGCGGACGGCAGCCCCAATCCGGACTGCCAGCGCCTGCGTCTGGCGCTGGGCCTGGCCCCCCTGCGTGGCCGCCCTGAAGCCGATAACGACCCGGACGGGCCAGGGCACCCCAACCACCCGCCGCAACCTGCGGCCGCCTGAAAGGTAACACCTGGAAAACAGCAAGGCGCCACACTCATTGCATGAGGGCGAGAGGCCTTGTTACTCTTGTACGGGTTATCCAATCGTGCCGTCGCTGGCCGCGCCATGACATCCTGGTCTTTCCCCACCTTTCTGTCCCGCCTGCGTTACCTGCGCCCCAAGGTAAGCGCTGTCCTGCTATCGGCAGCCCTGCTCGCCGCCTGCGGCACAACCGGTTCCGACAACGCCAGCGGCCCGGTACCTGCCGGACATTACCGCGTCCAGCCCGGCGATACCCTCAACCAGATTGCCCGCGCCAATAAACAAAGTGTTGCCAGCCTGGTGCGCTGGAACAATCTGTCCAATCCGAACCAGATCCATGTCGGCCAGGTGCTGCGTGTCACGGCGCCAACTGGCGGCACGGCCTCGACAGGCACCAGCAAAACGGCCTCAGGCTCCCGCAGCACTGCGACGGCCCCCGCAACCAGCAACACCAGCCGTCCCAGCGGCAGCTCGGCTTCGACAGCCCCCACCAAGAAAATTGCACTGGTCTGGCCCGCGCAAGGCAACATCATCCGGCAATTCGGCCAGGCACGCTCCAATGGCATCACCATTGGCAATACGCCTGGCACGCCAGTCGTGGCCGCCGCCGCCGGTACGGTCGCCTATGCCGGCAACACGCTGCGCGGCTATGGCAATATGCTGATCATCCGCCATGCCAATGGCTTTCTCAGCGTGTACGCCCACAACCGCAAACTGCTGGTGAATGAAGGCGCCACGGTACGCCAGGGCCAAACCATCGCGGAAATGGGGCAGACCGAAACCACTCAGCCGTCCTTGTACTTTGAAGTCCGGCAAGACGGCCGTGTCGTTGATCCGCGCTCACTGCTCCCCAAACGCTGAACTGCCCGCGCCCGGCTCGGCGTCGCGTCCGTCTGCCCAACGCGTCCTTCTGTCTGCGTCCTTCTGTCAATGACTCCGGCGATTTTTTCCCGGCCGTCCCGGCGACTGATACGCAACGAAACAAATCCTTAACCTTGCCAGCCCAGGGTTAAGCGAGACGAGAATAAGAATAACTGTTAGTGTTACGGATGATTTTGACACCGGCTCATCAGGCACGGCCATGCCAGCATGCGCTCATCTGATCAGCGCCTGCCCGCATTTCTCGATAAACGGGCAAGCGATACGATGACGGCAAAACGCACGGGCCCGCCCGCATGAGAGCACTCGCCCGCTCTGCGCCATCCCCAGACCTGCCACGGATAGCCGCCAGGCTGATGACCAGGATGGCTGTCTCATCAGCCGGGTTGATCACGCACACGCTGTCAGCACTGGGCAAGGCCATGCTGACCCGGAATTTTTCGTATTCTTCAGTTTTGTTCCGCTATTTCCATACAAGGCAATCCCGTGACGAATTCCATTCCTGCTTCTCCGAATAGCGACGATCGCAAGCCCCAACGCCAACGGCATCCGCTGCGCTTCCGGCTCGTCACCGTCGTCAGCCGTGAACTGCTCAGCCCCAGCCTGCTGCGCCTGACTTTCACTGGCGACGAACTGCAAGGCTTCTTTAGCCCCGGTTTCGATGATCACGCCAAACTGATTTTTCCAGATCCCGACACTGGTGAAATTCCGCGCCCCACCGTTACGGAAGAAGGCATTGCCTGGCCTGACGGCAAGCGTCCGCTGGCACGCGATTACACGCCGCGCAGTTTCGATGCCGCCGAACGCCTGCTGACCATCGACTTTGCCCTGCATGATGAAGGCGTCGCTACCGACTGGGCGCGCAAGGCTGAGCCCGGCGACGAACTCGGCATCGCCGGACCGCGTGGCTCTTTCCTCGTCCCCACGAATTTCGACTGGCATCTGCTGGTCGGTGACGAAACCGCCATTCCTGCAATTTCCCGCCGCCTGGAAGAACTGCCTGACGACGCGCGCGCCATTGCCGTCATCGAAGTCGATTCGGAAGAACACCAGTTGCCGCTGACGGCAGGTGCACGGGCGGAAGTGCACTGGGCCTTTCGCCGTGGCACGCCGGCCGGGCAAAGCGATGCCATGCTCAATGTTCTGAAAACGCTGGACTTCCCGGCTGGCGACTACTACGCCTGGGTCGCCTGCGAAAGCGCAACGGCCAAGACGCTGCGCCAGTACCTGCTGGGCGAACGCGCGGCGCAGGCAAAATGGATCCGTGCTTCCGGCTACTGGAAACCCGGCAAGAGCGCAACGCACGATACACACGAAGACTGATTCCAGCCACGGAATTATCCGCTGCGCCTCACAGCGTGCCTGCCCATCAGGCCAGGCACGCTGAAGGCCTGGTGATCAAGCCTGCGCTTGCCGGGCCAATCAGTGCAAAGGCTCGTCATCCAAAGGAAATGGCACGGCCAGGGCGTCTATGCCCTCTTCGGCCAGTGCCTGACGCTCCGCCACCGTCGCCGTCCCGCGGATGGGCCGCTCCACGGCTTCGCCAGCATGAATACGGCGCGCTTCGCTGACAAAATCATCCCCGACATTTTCCACCTGGCGCAAATGTTCGCGCACCTTGGTGAAAATCTCTTTGACGATACGCTGCTGCTCGGCCTGCTCGCTGCTGATGGCCGGCACGGCCGCCCCGGTACGCTTGGCCGTATGAACGCTGGGCGCCGATAAGCGCCGATTGACCGCTGTGCTCTGGCAGACCGGACACTGCACCATGCCCTGCTCCTGCTGCGCCGCATAGTCCTCGTGCGAACGGAACCAGCCCTCGAACACATGGCCGTGTTCACATTCCAGATCGAATACCTTGAAACTCATGCTGCGCCCCCCATTCGCCGGTTCTGGCTGAAACGTCCGGGCGACTGGCCGATACGCCCTTTGAACATAGTAATAAAAGCATGAACCGACTCATACCCCAGCTCTGCCGCCACCGCCTGTACGGATGTTCCCACCGCCAGGCGCTGCACTGCGTGCAGCAACTGCAACTGCTGGCGCCACCGGCCAAATGTCATCCCGGTCAGCTCCCGGGTGCGCCGCGCCAACGTGCGTTCGCTCATCGCCACTCGTGCCGCCCACTGCGGCAAGGTACTGCGATCCCCCGGATCGGCCAGTAAAGAGCGCGCAATATACTGCAAACGTCCATCTTCAGAAACCGGACAATACAGCGACTGCACCGGCAGACGCGACAACTGGTCCAGCAACACCTGCACAAAACTCTGGCGCACCACGCTATCCGGCTCGCCAGCACGGCCATCGGCCAGATACAGCACCATTTCCCGCGCCAAAGGGGTCATGCGCAACATGCAGCATTGATCAGGCATGGGGACAGCGCAAGGCTCGACAAACAGGAAATACACCTGTGTCTCGCCCAGGGCGCGATTGCTATGCGCAACGCCGCCAGGAATCCACATTGCACTATTGGCCGGCAACATCCAGAACCCGCGTGGCTCACGGCAAACCACCGCGCCCTTGAGCGCCAGCACCAGCTGGCCTTTGCGATGACGGTGCAGCGGCAATTCCTGCTCATGACCATCAACATCCAGGCGCAAGGCGCTCAGCGCATCTGAGGCCGCGTCCGGGTCAAAGTATTGCGGACAATACATATTCCTTCCTTGCATACTGCCCACGATCCGAGGCACCAGACGCGGGCCTGGTTCCAGGCCCAGCGCCCGCCTTGAACCTTGCCAGCCCTATCTTTGGCAGAGCCGAACACTAATGGCAGTTTTTAGATATTGAAAGTCATTTTATCGAAATTCATGCAGAAGAATACAAGGTAGAGTATTCCTCACGCTGATCCTCCTATTTTCTGCATACGGTTCCATGTCCACCACCTCTGCACCGCAGCCATCGTCCAGCCGTCTGGGACGCATGCTGGCCCGACTATCCTCCTCGCAGGATCCTGATTCTCGCGGGCGCCTGTTGCTCATCATCTGCATTCTGCTGTTTGCCTGCAACCTGCGGGCGCCGATGACTTCGCTGGCACCCTTGCTCACCCAGATTCAAGAAAGTTTCGGCCTGAACGCCGCCACGGCAGGCACCATCACCGCCATCCCGCTGCTGGTCTTCGGCATTGTTTCGCCGCTGGCCCCCTTGCTAGCCCGGCGCGTTGGCCTGGAACGCGCACTGGTCGGTGCCCTGGTTTTGATTCTGCTAGGTGTCGCAGTACGCTCTGCTGGCTCGTTGGCCCTGCTCTTTGCCGGCACGGCTGCCATCGGCATCGGAATCGCCATCGGCAACGTGCTCCTGCCCAGCCTGCTCAAACGCGACTTCCCCGGCCAGATTGCAGTTCTGACCTCTGTCTATGCCCTGACCATGGGCACCGTCGCGGCCTTCAGCTCCAGCATCGCCATTCCGCTGGCCGACCTGACCGGCCTGGGCTGGCGTTTCGCCCTGTTGTGTACCGGTGTGATCCCCGCCATCAGCCTGATCTGCTGGTTGCCCCTGGCGCGCCGGCCACGCACGGACAAGGTGGCAAGCCCGGCAGTCAACCAGACTCGCACACCGGTCTGGCGCCATGCCATCAGCTGGCAGGTCACCTTTTTCCTGGGCATGAACTCCTTCCTGTTCTATTCCGTCATGAGCTGGCTGCCCGCGATCATGCATGACGCCGGCTACAGCCCGGCGGCGGCAGGCACGGCGCACGGCATCATGCAGTTCGGCGCCTCCATTATCGGGCTGCTGATGATGCCCATCGTGCGCCGCAGCGCAGACCAGCGCAAACTGGCCGTCGCCATCAGCGCGCTATCACTAGTCAGCCTGGCAGGCCTGTGGCTGTTCCCCTCCTGGAGCACCTTCTGGGCAACGCTCTTCGGCATGGGCAACGGCGGCGTCTTCATCCTGGCGCTGTCTTTCATGGGTACCCGGGTCAGCACGGCTGGCCAGGCGGCCTCGCTATCCGGCATGGCGCAAAGCGCTGGCTACCTGCTGGCCTGCACCGGCCCCAGCCTGCTGGGCAGCATTCATGACCTCTCGGGCAACTGGAGCATGCCGCTGCTGGTCTGCTGCCTGCTGAGCGCCACCCTGATCTATGCCGGCTGGTGCGCAGGACGCTCGATACGCATCTCGGCCGATGGCCAGCTGGTCCCCATCCCGCCAGCTGAAAGCAAACGCTGACACAGATACCCGCCCCGCAAAGGCGCCCGCTCCCGCAGGCGCCTTTGCCTGATTCCCATGGAATCCCATTCAACTTGCGCTATGCTGTTGCCCTCACTGGGCGGTGGTCACGGCCGCCGCATTGATATCCCCACTTAAAAGACAAACAGACCTATCACCATGGCGACATCCCTGCATCTGATTTCATCCATGGCGACCAAATCCATTCTGCAGGATCTGGCCGCGGACTTTGAACGGCAAACCGGCATTTCCGTCCGCGTTGAATCGGTCGGTGGCGTCACTGCCGCGCAGCGGGTCGCGGCAGGAGAAAGTTTCGATATCGTCGTCCTCGCTGCCGACGCCATCGACAAACTGAGCAGTCAGCAGCACATCGTCGCTGGCACCCGTACCGACCTGGTTCGCTCCAGCACCGCTGTGGCGGTACGGGCAGGCGCCTCCCACCCGGACATCAGCAATGAAGCCGCCGTGCGTGCCGCCGTCCTGGCTGCCAAAAGCCTGAGCTACTCCACCGGCCCCAGCGGCGTGCAGCTTGCCAAGCGTTTCGAGCAATGGGGTATTGCCGACGACCTGCAAGACCGCATCATCCAGGCGCCTCCGGGCGTCCCGGTCGGCAGCCTGGTCGCCAAAGGGGAAGTGGAACTGGGCTTCCAGCAATTGAGCGAACTCCTGCCTCTGGCCGGCATAGACATCCTCGGCCCGCTGCCTGACGACATGGCCATCGTCACGACCTTCTCCGGCGGTATTGCTGCAAGCTCCCAACAGGCCGAAGCTGGCCGACAACTGCTGGCGTATCTGGCCTCCGATGCCACCACCGCAACCAAACAAGCTCACGGCATGGACGCTGCCTGAACCCGTACGCGCAAAGGCTTGCACAAAGATAAAAATTTCATGGTAGAATTATTTTCTATTCTTCACTGCCGCAAGCAATTCAAGGCAGTGGCGATGGAAAGGCGCATTAGCTCAGCCGGTTAGAGCGACGGAATCATAATCCGCAGGTCCCCTGTTCGAATCAGGGATGCGCCACCAGAATTTACAGACCCTTGATTTTCAATAGAGAATCAAGGGTTTTATTTTTCCTGGCGGTTTTTCCTGGCACGCCCTCAGTCGCCCCGCCCCAAGCCTTACACGCCCATCGCCCGCCATGCCGTTCCCAGGCTTCTCCGGCCCCACCCGGAACGTGCGCTCGGCAGCGTTCTGGATCCCCCCGAAGCAATCCGCCTGGCATACCCCCCACATTCCGCACGAACTGCTACAGACCCATGCACTGACACCAGGCAACAGTGCGATACACGGTTCGCTGCACCGGGGTTGGCGCAGCCCGGGCCGATTCTCTCGCTCGACAAGCTGCTATGCTCAAGCTTGCCCCTGACCTCCTTGAGGGGTCAGCATGCTAACGGAGACAGCAATCACATGAACATCAACCTTTCCGGCAAATCTGCACTGGTTACCGCTTCGACCGGCGGCATCGGTTTCGCCATTGCCCAAGGCCTGGCGGCCAGCGGTGCCAGCGTGATTCTCAATGGTCGCAGCACGGCCAGCATCAGCCGGGCGCGCGAACGCCTGCTGGCCGAACAACCCCAGGCTCAGGTACACGGCGTCGCGGCCGATCTAGGCAGTGCGGCCGGCGTCCAGTCCTTGCTGGATGGACTGCCTGGACACGTCGATATTCTGGTCAATAACGCCGGCATCTATGGCCCCAGGGATTTCTTCGACACTGCCGATGATATCTGGGAAGAATACTGGCAGACCAATGTCATGAGCGGTGTCCGGTTGGCGCGGGCGCTGCTGCCTGCCATGGCAGAAAAGACCTGGGGTCGGGTGGTGTTCATCGCCTCGGAATCTGCACGCAATATTCCTGCGGATATGGTGCATTACGGCGTGTCCAAAACCGCACAGCTTTCTTTGTCTCGCGGCCTGGCCAAACGCATGGCTGGCACAGGCGTAACGGTAAACAGCGTGCTGCCTGGCCCGACGCTGTCGGATGGTTTCGCCGAAATGATGAAGGAAGAAGTCGCCCGCACCGGCAAGCCGCTGGAAGTGCTGGCGCGCGAGTTCGTCATGACACACCGCCCCAGTTCTATCATCCAGCGCACAGCTACCGTAGAAGAAGTCGCCAATATGGTGGTCTATGTTTGCTCGCAACAGGCCAGTGCGACATCGGGCGCAGCACTGCGCGTGGATGGCGGCGTGGTGGATGACATCGTCTAAAACGCCACACCACCCCTGGCTCTGGCGGCCTATCAAACACAGCCGTGCGAGCCTAGCTGCCAACCGCGCTGGATAAGATCAGTGACGGCCTGTGACATGACGGCCACTGAAGAACGGGGCGTCCATGCCGCTGGCGGCACAGCCTTTCAGGCTCAGCCCGCCAGCTTCAGTACAACGATTCCGCCCACAATCAGGGCCAGGTAGATGAACTTCCTGGCGCCACTCTTATCCCCCCAGAACAGAATGCCAGCAAGTACCGTGCCTATCACGCCAATACCGGTGTAGGCCGTATAGGCCACCGACATATCAATGCTGCGCATGGCCAGATAGAGAAAGGACAAAGAGGTGCTGATGCCCAATGCATACACCACAATGCCGCGCGCATAGCGTTTCAGCGCCATATCCCGGATGCCGGCAACCACGAATATTTCCAGCAAACCCGCCAGCAGCAGATACACCCAGTTCATTTCATTTCACCTGATGCAGCCGGGCTACCGCCCAGAGGATGACGGCAATGGCCGCTACTGCCAGCAGCCTGGGCTCTTTGCCGAAATAGGCCACATCCAGCAAATACGTACCCACCGCACCGAAAGTCACGAAAAACACATAGGCCAGCGCCGCCCCCATGCGCCGCGATGCCAGCAGCATGAAGACAAAACTCCCCACCATGCAAAACACCGTCAGCGTCCACTGCAAAGGAGTCGCTGCATATTTCAAGCCCGCCGCCCACATCACTTCCAGCCCGCTGGATAGCAGCAGAAACACCCAACTCAACATATCGCGCCCGAATTCCCTATTTTTCCCATACCAGCCTCTCCACCGCCCTTGGCCCCCGATCCAGAAGAGGATGGAACGATCTGACAAGGTTTCTATGGCAAGCCCCACTAATTCTACACTGTAGAATTAGTTTTTCCCAAGCTCACAGAGAGCGGACAAGAGAGCGCTGCACAGCAAACTGCGCAGCCGGTGGAGACTTCATACGCAGCACTGCCGCCGCGTTGCAGGCCACACTTCAAGCATGTCTTGTTCCCTACCGTCTGGTTACGGCCTGCATGGCAGCGGCTTGCCCGCCGAGCGTAGTTTTGAAAGAATGGCGACATGTCTATCGTCACGAAATCACGTGCAGCGCCCGGGCCACGCGGCCTGGATAAGGACGCGCTGGTCGAGGCGGCCATTGCCCTGATGGAAAGCGCCCAGGAAAGCGGATTTTCCCTGCGCAAGCTGGGCGAACGGGCCCACTGCGACCCGATGGCCCTGATGTATCACTTCAAATCCAAAGAGGGCCTGCAACGCGCCATGGCAGACTGGCTGACGGCCCGGTTGCGCGCCGTGGATGAAGCCCAGCCCTGGCAGCAGCGCTTATGTGACCTGGCGAACCAATACCGCCAACTGGCACTGGCCTATCCGCAGACATTCGGCTTGCTGCAGCGTTTTTTGCATACCGGCATTTCCGACTTCCTGCACATTGAAATGGTCTATCGCGCCCTGGCGCAGGCGGGCGTGCCTGAACACAGGCTGCCTACGGTTTGCCTGGGCTGGTACGCCACGGTTTATGGCTTATCCATGGCAGAGATCGGTGGTCTTATCCGCCGCGCGACGCCGGAAGAATTGACGGATATCACCACATTGCCGGCAGCGCAGTACCCGCTTACCCGCCGCATTGCCCCGCAACTCAGTCACATCGACCCGGATCAGGTGTTCCTCGCCACGCTGGATGCCCTGCACGCAGGCATCAGCCAGGCCGGTGCGCAACACGCGGCCTCAAAGGCAACGAATACCGCTTAAGCGCGAGCAGCTTCTTGCAGGAGCGCATCCCGAATTTCATTGAGCACGCCAAGAAACACCGTCGCCGGCAAGGAGGTGGTCGGAGATTCTACGTGCCCAGTTTCGTGTACCAGCGTGGCTCCGGCCGTAGAATGCAGAACCGCCTGCAAACCAGGGGACTGCGCAATGCGCGCCCGGATCGCATCACCGATCAACTGATGATGCTGCGCGGAACCATAGGCCAGACGCGCTTGATTCCAATACGCGCCGCTACGATCCGCCTCGTCTCCCAGCTGCTTCGCATCCCAGCCGCTCAAGCAAAACGCACGCGCCCGGCGCGGATCCGACTCAGGAAACTTGATGCCCTGAATGAAGCCTTCAATAGAAGCAAACAACTGGCCATGGAAAACGAATGGCGACAAGCCGAAATTGGAGAGCGCCTGGCCACGCCAGTCCGGTGAATTGATGGAAATATTCACGGTCGTCGCCTGCACAGTCATTTATGCACCTTGAAGCATCAGGAGAAAAGAGAGAGCCGCCATTCACGCACACCAGCGATGCGGCCCACACCGGAACAAAGATACTAATCGTCTGGCTCGCGGCTGAACAGTCGGAGTACCCCGCACCACAAGCCGCACCCTACCTTACGCACATAACGTCATCGCGCTCGGCGCCTGTCTGGCGTATCGCCCGCAAACGCCCCCCGCCGGTAAGCCGCGCGTACACATCGAAACCGGCCAATCCAGCCTCTGCTGCCTACTTGATCAGACGCTGTACATTCCGGAAGGCTTCATGCCGGCAATCCCGCATCCACTCAAAGGCCACCATTTCGGTCGTGACCAATTCCGCGCCCGCTGCGGCCAGACGATCAAACGCCGCATCACGATTGCGTTCCGTGCGAGAACTGCAGGCGTCCGTCACTACCCAGACCTCCAGCCCGGCGGCAAGCAGATCCAACGCCGTCTGGAGCAAGCAGATATGCGCCTCGCAACCCGCCACGACAATACTTGCGCGCTCAGGCAAGGTCTGCAGTGCCATCACTCCATCCTGATGGCAAGCCACGCTTCCTGGGCCCTGCCCAGCTACGGCCTCTTCCCCCTGCAGCAGCGGCAGCAACCCATCGGGTACACCACTGAAGTGCGTTTTGCTCAGCGTTTTCAGGCATAACTCCCGCAGTTCCGGCTCGTTGTGGCCCAGTTTCTCAGGAATCTGCTCCGTCCCCCAGACAGGCACCTGCATCAACTGCGCGATCTTTGCCAGCCGCAAGGCGTTTGCCAACACAAAATCCGCCTCATGGATCACTGTCATCAGTTTCGTCTGGTAATCCACCAGCACCACCTGGGAATGTTTGGCATCAAGCAACATAAGGTTTCCTGTTCAGAATCACGTACACAAGGCGAAACGACGACACCAGCATGCCGCTGCCCTCCACGGCCCACCACCAAACAGCGGCCGCACCCATGCTAGTACAATCTGCCACATCCTAGAACCCCGCAGGCGGCCGTCGGCTCATTCGCCTCCCAGCGCGCCTGCCCGCCACTGCCCCAAGCCCGTGTGGACTGCCAGCCTTCCCTCGCCTCCCCTCTCCCTGCTTCAGACACAATGGCTATCCCTGCCCGGCTCACTGACCCGGGCCCTGCGCGCCCAGGGCGATTTTCAACTGGCCGTGCTGCATGAAGGCCATACGCTGCCTGCTGCCGATGAAGCCCAGGCCTTGGGCGTTCCACTCGATACCTCTTGCTGGCTGAGGGAAGTACTCATGAGCGTCAATGGCACGCCCGCCGTCCTGGGCCGCAGCCTGACGCCCGACCACCCCGGCGCCCACGCCTGGCAGGACGTGCGCACGCTCAGCAGCACGCCGCTGGGTGTTCTGCTGTATGAAGACCCACGCATTACACGTACCGCGTTCGAGTATGCGCAACCGCATGCCCGCCATCCAATTGCACAACTGGCACACCGGAGTATTCCGCTCCCGGAACCGCGCCGCAGCACCACGCATACGCAGCAGTCAGCGCCCTCGGGGCATGCCGCACAGGCGAATCCGCAAACCCTGCTCTGGGCCAGACGCTCTCTCTTCCGCCTGCAACAAGAGCCTTTGCTGGTCTCGGAATGCTTCCTGCCCGGGCTTTGGAAAATCGCGCAGCCGCCTGCCGCTTGACATGCGCCAGCCTGCCGGATTCTCTGCTCATTACATTGCTGAAACTGGCTGACCCCGCCCCACGGCACCCCAGATATACTGAAAGTATTAGGCCCGCCCCGCCGCCATGGCAGGTACTGCGGGTTCCGATCTTTTCCCTTTAATCTGGAGTTGCCGTTCCATGTCCAAGCCCGCCTTAGACCTCCTGTTTCGCCCCTTCCAGTACAAATCCCTGCAGTTGCCCAACCGCATCGTCATGGCCCCCATGACGCGCAACTTTTCTCCCGAAGGCATCCCCGGCCCCGACGTCGCGGCCTACTACCAACGCCGCGCCGAAGGCGGTGTCGGCCTGATTCTCTCGGAAGGCACGGTCATAGATCGCCCCGCCTCCCGCAATGAAGCGCGCATCCCCTTCTTTCATGGCGCAGCGGCACTGGCCGGATGGCAAGCCGTGATCCAGGCGGTTCATGCGGCGGGCGGCCGCATGGGCCCCCAGCTTTGGCATACCGGCGCTACTCGCAGCAGCAGCGGCTGGCAAGCAGATGCCCCAGTCGAAAGCCCGTCAGGCCTGAACGGCCCGAACGATCCCAATGGTGTCGCAATGAGTGACGAGGACATTGCTGACACCATCTCCGCTTTTGCCCGTGCCGCTGCGGACGCCCAACGCTTGGGCTTCGATGTCGCTGAAATCCATGGCGCCCACGGCTATCTGATCGACCAGTTCTTCTGGCATGGAAGCAATCAACGCAGTGATCGTTATGGCGGCGCGAGTTTGCGCGAACGTTCGCGCTTCGCTGCGGAGATACTGACCGCCGTACGCCAGGCCGTCGGCCCCGATTTTCCCATCCTGCTGCGTCTGAGCCAGTGGAAGCAACAGGATTACGCCTGCAAACTGGCAAAAACGCCTGATGAAATGGCGCAATGGCTACAGCCATTGGTCGATGCCGGTGCGGATATCCTGCATTGCTCGCAACGGCGCTTCTGGGAGGCCGAATTTCCCGACATTGATGGCGAGCAAGGGCTGAATTTCGCAGGCTGGGCAAAAAAACTGACAGGAGCCCCGACGATTTCCGTCGGCTCCGTCGGACTCTCCGGTGAATTCCTGGCCGCCTTCAAGGGCGAACGCTCTCATGCCGTCGGCCTGGATGATCTCCTGCGCCGGCTGGAGCGTGACGAATTTGATCTGATCGCCGTGGGCCGTGCCCTATTGGCCGATCCTCAATGGATCAATAAAATCCGTGAAGGCCGCACCGATGCCCTGCATGACTTTGATCGGTCGGTACTCGGTTCTCTGTACTGATCACCGAGCAATCAACTGCCAGCAATTGACTGCCGTTCAACAAAAACCGGCAGTCAATTGCATCAACTACGGGGCGAACTCATGCCCTGTAAAACAACTCACATCCCCTCAAACGTCAGGCAGCCTTGACGTCCAGGCTGACGTCGATATTGCCACGCACAGCATTGGAGTAAGGGCAAATCTGGTGCGCCTTTTCCACCAGCGCCTGGGCAGTCGCCTGATCGACCCCGGCAACTTCCACCTGCAACACGACGCTCAGTTGAAAACCGCCGGTATCCGTCGGGTGCAGGCTGACGCGGGCTGTCACCGTGGAACTGCCCACCGGCGCCTTTGCCTTGGAAGCCACCAGATTCAGCGCGGAATGAAAGCAGGCGGCGTAACCGGCGCCAAACAGCTGCTCGGGGTTGGTCTTTCCGCCCGCTCCGCCCAACTCCTTGGGAAATGCAAGATCCAGATTCAGCAACCCGTCCTCACTGCGAACATGGCCGTTACGGCCATCTCCTGTCGAAGTCGCTGCCGTGGTGTATAGCGTAGTCTTGCTCATATCCGTCTCCTTTTCCTGGATGGAATAGCGGTCTGACATACCGCAAACAACCCGAACGCCACGGGTGTGACGCGCCGGGAAACGCCCCAGCATGCATCCTAATTTCCGAAACATCAAGCATCGGATCACTATCCCCCATTCACCCTAAGGTTATCCAGACAACACTCCCCATGATTCCATTCGTCATTCTTTCCGGCTGCTCCGGCGGCGGGAAATCCGTCCTGCTGGATGAACTGTCACGACGTGGCCACACGGTAATTCCCGAGCCCGGCAGGCGTATCGTTCAAGAAGAAATCCGCCGAGGTGGCCATGCTTTGCCCTGGCAGGATATGCCAGCCTTTCTGCGCCGTACCATCACCTTGGCGCAAGAGGACTATACCCATGCCCTCCGCCATACCGGCCACTGGGTATTCTTTGACCGCAGCCTGATCGACGCTGCCACGGCCCTGCATTTCCCAGCCGATCCCGAGGCGCTGCAGCGCGTAACCGAGAACTATCGCTACTATCCCCATGTATTCCTGACGCCGCCATGGCCGGAAATCTACGTACAGGATCCTGAACGCCGCCATGACCTCCAGGCGGCACAAGAGGAATATCAAAGACTGCTGCTGAGCTACCCCGCCTTGGGCTACACCGTCCATGTGCTGCCCAAGTTCAGCGTCCTGGAACGCGCCGAATACGTGCTGGATATGCTTGATTCGACAGCCAGCCGCCGCCCCGCATAGCCTCCGGCAGTGTCTTGCAAGCAGACAGCCCCCCATCCGCTACACATGATGCGCGCCATCCCATATAATTAGCCACCATACTATATGGCAGCAAATAAATGGATCTGGAAGAAAAATATCAGGCACTCTTGAACGAAGCCACTCGCCGTCAGTTGCCAGATGTCGCAGGTATCCGGCTATGTTTCCAAACACTATCTCTCACCAATGCCATCGACAAAGCCTGTGCTGCCTTGCTTGCCCCACATGGCTTATCCGAAGGACGGTTTGTGCTGCTGTTTCTGCTGGACGCAGCCCCCGGAGGGTTGGCACCCAATGCACTGGCTGAACAGGCAGGCATCACCCGCGCCACAGTGACCGGCTTACTGGATGGCCTGGAACGCGCATCCCTGATCGAACGGCAAGCAGACCCGACAGATCGCCGTGCCTTGCGCATCCATCTCACCGCAGCAGGCAAACAGACTGCCAAAACGGTTTTCCGTCAGCATAGTGCCTGGATAGCGGGACTCTTTGGCCCCCTGACACCCGGTGAACGCGCGCAACTCTCCGCGCTCCTGAACAAAGTTGCAGGAAACTTGAACTCGGCCATGCAGGAAGCCACATCATGAACACCACCACGCAGCGCAAAGGCGCCACTCGCACGGCAGACATCCCTGCCGACATCTTGGCAGCACTCTCCCACGGCACCCTGGCCAGCGCCACCTTGGCGGAAGGATTGGCACTGGATCAATCCGTCTTGTTGCGCATGGCCTTTCCAAGGCTGCCAGCGGACGCCCTGGAAGCTGCCGATACGGCCAGCCAGCTCGGCATCCTGAAACGGATGTCCGGCATTGCTGCCATCCTGTACAAAGCCTTGGGAGAAGCCGGCATCGAACAATGCCAGGCTCATCCCTCTGACACGGTACGCGGATGGGCATGCTTTATGGTTGGCCTCCACCCCTACCCGGATCTCGCCAGCCGACTGGCCGCCATCCGCATATTCGCTGACGACCCGCATTTCGGCGTACGCGAATGGTCCTGGATGTCCGTCCGCCCGCATTTGGCGAAGCAGCTGCCCCATGCCATCGAACACCTGACGGAATGGACGAATTCAAGCTCAGCCAATCAACGGCGCTTCGCCAGCGAAGCCATACGACCGCGTGGCGTCTGGTGTGCGCACATCACGCCGCTCAAACAGCACCCCGAACTGGCGCTCCCCATCCTCACACCGTTACGCAGCGACCCGAGCCCTTACGTGCAGGACTCCGTCGCCAACTGGCTGAACGACGCCGCCAAAGATCAAGCAGACTGGGTGCGCCATATCTGTGCCCAATGGCAACAACACAACACCAGTGAAGCCACCCGCCGCATCTGCCAACGCGCGCTGCGCAATCTCAAATAGCAGCCTGCCAAGGTCGCACTACAGTGACACGGATGGATGGATGGAAACGGCATCTGGCTGCGCTCGCTGCAGCATGAAGAAGAAGCCTGGCCTGCCTGGTCGCGCCAGGCGGGACCCGCCAGCACACTATGAGCAGAACTAATACTAAGGTGAAATTAATTCGCTTTTACTCAAGCAATAACTCGGCATACAATGCGGCTTGGTTTTCAATTATAGACAATCTAAACAATTTCAAGTGAAAAGCCGGAAAATAAAAACGAAACATTCTGGCGACACAATAAATAGATTTAGATTTCATCTCAGGACTTAGGATTTCCGGCCGCAATGAATAACGATTTCACATTTACCCTCAAGAGCATTAGTTTCGACGAAAACTATCACCCCGCAGACAACACGCGTCTCACGACCAACTTTGCCAATCTGGCACGGGGAAGCAGCCGCCAGGAAAACCTGCGCAACACCTTGAGGATGATCAACAATCGTTTCAATTCCATGGCAAGCTGGGACAACCCGACGAGCGACCGCTACCAGGTCGAGCTGGAAATCATTTCCATTGGAATGAACATCGGTACGATCAGCGCCGGCAATTCCCTGCCCCTGATCGAAATACTGAAAATCAATATCCTGGACACCAAAACCCATACACGCATTGACGGCATTGTAGGAAATAGTTTCTCCTCCTATGTGCGCGACTATGATTTCAGCGTATTGCTCTTGGATCACAACAAAAACAAGCCTGCATTCAGCACCCCAGAAAATTTTGGGGATCTGCATGGCAAGCTGTTCAAGCATTTCATCAACTCGAGCACTTACACGAGTCATTTCAAGAAAGCGCCTGTCATCTGCTTGAGCGTGTCCAGCAGCCGTACCTACCACCGGACTGAAAATCAACACCCGGTTCTGGGCGTTGAATACAAGCAGGATGAGTACTCCCTGACTGATGAGTATTTCAGCAAGATGGGCCTGAAGGTACGCTACTTCATGCCGCCCAGCAGCGTCGCTCCGCTGGCGTTCTATTTCTCCGGCGACTTGCTGAATGACTACACCAATCTGGAACTTATCAGCACCATCAGCACGATGGACACCTTCCAGAAGATTTACCGGCCTGAGATTTATAATGCGAACGCCGCGGCAGGCAAATCCTATCAGCCCAGCCTGAAGCATCAGGACTATTCGCTCACTCGAATTTTCTATGATCGAGAAGAACGTAACCGCCTGGCCATTGAACAAGGAAAGTTTGTTGAAGAACACTTCATCAAACCCCACCATGCCACGCTTGAACAGTGGTCTGCCGCCAATTACGCCCTTTGATTCTCGAAAAAATCATCTCTCATGAAAAAATTGCTCCCCACTTCCACTGCCGGCAGCCTGCCCAAACCCTCCTGGCTGGCACAACCGGAAACACTGTGGTCGCCCTGGAAACTTCAAGGCGAAGAACTGATTGAAGGCAAACAGGATGCCTTGCGCGTCTCGTTACAAGAACAGCTGCAAGCAGGCATCGACATCGTCAGCGATGGCGAACAAACGCGCCAGCACTTTGTCACGACGTTCATCGAACACCTCAGCGGTGTTGATTTCGAGAAGCGTGAAACCGTCAGAATTCGCAATCGCTATGACGCCAGCGTACCGACGGTCGTTGGTGCGGTGTCCCGGCAAAAGCCTGTCTTCGTTGAAGACGCAAAATTCCTGCGTCAGCAAACCAAGCAGCCCATCAAATGGGCCCTGCCTGGCCCCATGACGATGATCGACACGCTGTATGACAGCCACTACAAAAGCCGTGAAAAACTGGCCTGGGAATTTGCCATCATTCTCAACCAGGAAGCCCGCGAACTGGAAGCGGCTGGCGTCGATATCATTCAATTCGATGAACCGGCATTCAACGTCTTCTTCGATGAAGTGAATGACTGGGGCGTTGCCACCCTGGAGCGCGCCATTGAAGGTCTGAAATGCGAAACCGCCGTGCACATTTGCTATGGCTATGGCATCAAGGCCAACACTGACTGGAAAAAAACCCTCGGATCCGAATGGCTGCAATACGAGGAATCCTTTCCGAAACTGCAAAAATCCGGCATTGACATCATCTCTCTGGAATGCCAGAACTCCCATGTTCCCATGGATCTGATCGAACTCATCCGTGGCAAGAAAGTGATGGTTGGCGCGATTGACGTCGCAACCAACAATGTCGAAACGCCGGAAGAAGTTGCCAACACCCTGCGCAAAGCACTCAAGTTTGTCGATGCCGACAAACTCTATCCTTCGACCAACTGCGGTATGGCCCCTCTGCCTCGCCAGGTGGCTCGAGGCAAGCTGCACGCCTTGAGCGCGGGTGCAGAAATCGTTCGACGAGAACTGACGACCTAAGAACCGAAGTTGGGGCAGCCATGGAGAATACGATGAAACATCGGATTCTCCATGGCTGCCCAAACACAAACAAGCCCGCCTGCACCTGCCTGATCGAAATAGTTCAGGCAGGTGCAGACGGGCTTGTTTTTTGATGCTGGCCCCGTGGGTCCTAGCGCAGCCTGTCGATTCGGGCGCTTCAGTCACTGCGACAGGTCACATCTTGACGACCGTGGAAGACCTGGCCCGCTTGTTCAGCATTGAAATAGGCCACAACCCGCAGTGCACAGCGCTCTCAACCAGGGACTGGCCTCGACCAAGCTGCCCGATACTCAGACCCCGTTCCCGAATCATCTGCACCGTCTGCTGCTTGAAGGCGGCATGCACGATCTAGACACACGGGTCTGGTCTTGCCAGGCCCTCGGGAGGATTCCCCCCCATCAGAGAGCCACAAGCCTTGTGGCCAGAACACCGGGAACGGGTTCCTACTGCAATCCCTTCATCTTTCTCTCTCTTTCCTTCTCCTCTTCCTTCTCCTTTCTTGCCCCATCGCGATGAGACTTGATGGCGAAGAAACAGCATGTGCCCAGCACAATGAACTTTATCGTACCTAAGGCTAAAGGGACCCAAGCATCCATCATTTCCTCAAAATGCTGTATTAGCAGCTCTATTTACTACTTGTGAACCAGGCAAGTAACAGACGAAAGCCGTTAACCCACCTGGAAATTTCCCAGCAACTGGAATTGGAAACGCATGTCATGGTTATTCAATCATTGTTTAGCGTTTCCACGAACGGCGGTGTGCCAGGAAGCCCTGTCTGACAACGGCCGCACCCTATTATCGTGGTGGTGCTGCCAGCCTTTGCAATCACCCGCGTTTCGAGGCGGCTGTAGAACCATTCCATTGAAAAGCATGCATCCCGACCTGCGACACCGAGGCTTCCATGGGTGCCGTTCTGCCAGAGTTCTCCGGCTTAGAGCCTTACACTCCCAGATGGTTCATCCACCGCTCACGGCAAGCTGGGTACCGATGACCTCGGGGCTGTTGTCGCTTCGCTAATGCATCGGCTCGCGGTGCGGAGATCATGCAGCGCATTATATCAACGACCCGCCCGGGCCGGAGGCGGCTGCTCATGTAGAGGCTCTGACCCAAGACGGATTGTTCTGAAAAACGGTGAGTGTATGCACTTATCCTTGCACGTTGTATCGAATTACCAGTGGTTCGTAGAGGAAGTGTCAACGTCGGTTGAAAACTGACCCACTTTTGTCGGAATCGTCGGAGTAAAACTGACCCACCCCGGCATCCGAAAAACTAGTTTCTTACCTTGATATTTCCCGCCTTGCGTTTGTCCTTGAGCCGGTAGCTTTCCCCTGCGATCTGCACGATGTGTGCGTGGTGCAGCAAGCGGTCAAGCAAGGCTGCGGTAAGCGTCTGATCCTCGGCAAAGCATGAAGCCCATTGGCTGAATGACAAATTGCTGGTGACGATGATGCTGGTTCGCTCGTAGCGCTGTGCCACCACGTTGAAGAACAGGGTGGCCTCTTCGCGCCCGAAGGGCAAATAGCCGATCTCGTCGATAATCAGCAGTCTAGGTCCGATGATCGCGCGATTGAAATATTGTTGGAGACGTTCCTGTTTATGGGCCGTGGCCAGTTGCATCATCAGGTCAGCAGCGGTCATGAAACGAGTTTTGATGCCTGCCATCACGGCTCTGTAGGCCAAGGCCTGTGAATCGTCCCGGGAATCGAGGAGGCTGTTTGGTTAAAGTAACGCGTTGATCGGCACAGATTCAGATTGAGTCCGATAGTAGACCTCCTCCGCCTGCGCAGGAGGAATATACCCGATGGACCCGAGCAGACGCTGATGGTTGTACCAGGCGACCCATTCCAACGTTGCCAACTCCACGGCAGCCTTGGTTTTCCATGGCGCTCG
>NZ_CBCSIQ010000014.1:0-103754 GCF_965139615.1 Kerstersia similis | reverse complement strand
CCCCCCATGCCCCCCCCGCCAGCGGTACGGCGGAACCGCGCCAGAACAGCGCGCAGGATGGCGCCGCCCATTGGCAAGAGTGGCAAGCGTGGCAGGCCACCTGTCTGGCGCTCACGGACGCCGCCAGGCAAGCGCTGGCGGCTGCGCAGGCCGGCCACTGGGACGATTTCATCGCCCAGGGCCAGCGGTACGCCAATCTCGGCGCAAGGCTACGGCCCAGCGCCGCACTGGCCACCCTGCCTGCCGCCCTCCAGGCAGAATGCCAGCGGCAGCTGCAGGAAGCCCTGGCACTGGAACAGGCAGCCCGCCAGCTGTCGCAACAAGAACTGAATCAGCGGCAAACCGCCATCCACCACACGCGCCAATCGCAACGCCTGCATCGCAGCTACGGCGCCCTGCAAGCGGAATTCAAATGAACGGTCCGGCAGCACCCAATGCGCTGCTGCTGCAACGGCTGGATGCCGTGCTGGGCGTGCCGCTCTCGAAGTACGCCCGCCCGGCCGCGGCGCCCTTCCCTTTGCCTGAACGGCCTGGCCAGGAAACGGCCGCCCACCCTGGCGCGCCGGGCCGCACGGCGGAAGACGCCACCCAGGCCGCCCGGCACGCCTCACGGCGGACCGGGCCTGCCGACCCCTCGGCCAGCCAATCCGGCCCTGGCACCGTGGCTGGCAACCGGCACTACCCCTCATCTCCCACCACGCTCGGGCAAGCTGCCCGCACCATTCTCGCCCTGCTGCAGCAACTACCGCAGTCGCCGCCCGCCCTGACCCTGCGCCAGCCGCTCCTGCCGGCGGCGGACAGGCTCCTGCCCCAAGGCCTGCCGCATGCCACCCCCACCGGCCATCCGCCAGCCCCAACCCTGGCCGCCGGACAAAACGCAGGCATGCCTGCGGCGCCACTTTTGGCTGCACAGTCAGCCACACAATCGACGGCAAAATCGACGGCAAAATCGGCGGCAAAATCGGCGGCAAAATCGGCTGCGCTTCCGAATGGCCTGTCCGCCAGTTCGCCATTGGTGGCGCTGCTGGCGCAGCACCTGATGCGCCTCGTCAACCAAAGTGGCATGTTCTATGAAGCGCAACTGGGCCGCGTCGCCTTCGACGGCCAGCCGGCCGACACGCTGCGGCAGCAGCCTCAGGCAGAGGCCCATGCCAGCCATCCCTCCCACCCGGCATCATCCGGCCCAGCCGCCAGCGCCACGCAAGGCCTGGCGCCCAACAGCCCGGCCGCGCTGACACCGGAACACGCCATGCTGGTGCGCCAGCAGCTGGAAGTCCTGGCCAGCCAGACCTGGCAAGCCAAGGGGGAAGCCTGGCCTGGCGCCCCGATGCAATGGGACATCCAGCGTGCCGCCATCGCCAACTTGCCAGCAGCGCAGCCAGCCACGGAAGAAGACAGCCCGGCACCTGAAAACGAGGCACACGGCCAACAGGAAGAGACCACCACTGGCACCTGGAAAACCCGATTACGCCTGCAATTGCCCAGGCTGGGCGCGGTGGACGTCACCATCAGCCTGCATGGACAGCAATGCGCGCTGCATCTGGAAAGCGCGCTGCATGGCGACACCCTGCGCCAAGGCAGCCATGCCCTGCAACAGCAACTATCGGCCGCCGGCCTGGCGCTGCAAGCCATGCAAATCACCACGGCGGCAACGCCCGACCAGGATGACGCATGAGCACCCGCCACACGCCGCCCCCCGCCACACGCCGCGCCCGAGCGACTGTATTGCGCTACGACCAGCGGGACAACGCGCCGCGTGTAGTCGCCAAGGGCTATGGCGCCATGGCAGATACGCTCATCCGCACTGCCAGGGAACATGGCGTGCCGGTGCATGAATCCCCGGAACTGGTGGAACTTCTGATGCGCGTGGACATGGACGCAGAAATTCCGCCGGCCCTTTACCTGGCTGTCGCGGAGCTGCTGGCCTGGCTGTACCAGCTGGACGCAAACGCGGCGCTAGCAGAGCCGCAAGGCACGGAGGTACAGACCAAAGAGGTGCAGGCCAAAAATATCCGGGCCCAAGATGTGCGGACCACAGACGCACCGACAACAGATGTGCAGATAAATTTCCCACACGCACTAAATCCTGGCGGACAGCAGCCGTAAACCCGGATGTACAGGAAACACAGGGCCCGCCCGGCACCCGCTGGTGAAGGGCCGGGATTCCACCCCGGACGGGGTTTTCCTGGTCAACCGGCAGCAGGACATTGCTGCCTTATCCCTCACAGGAGTCATCTATGTCCGTCATTAATACCAACTACTTGGCTTTGGTGTCCCAGAACAACCTGAGCAAGTCGCAAAATGCCCTGGGCACGGCCATCGAACGCCTGTCGTCCGGCCTGCGCATCAACAGCGCCAAGGATGACGCGGCAGGCCAGGCCATTGCCAACCGCTTCACCGCCAACATCAAGGGCTTGAGCCAGGCGTCGCGCAATGCCAACGACGGCATCTCCATCGCCCAGACGACGGAAGGCGCCCTGAACGAAATCAATAACAACCTGCAACGCGTACGCGAACTGACGGTGCAGGCTTCGACGGGTTCGAATTCAGCCTCAGATCTAAAGTCGATCCAGGATGAAATCGGCCTGCGCCTGGAAGAAATCAATCGTGTCTCAGAACAAACCCAATTTAATGGCGTCAATGTTCTCGCGAAAGATAATGCGCTCACCGTACAAGTCGGCGCTCACGACGCTCAAACGATCACGATTAATCTGAAACAAATCAATAGCACCACATTGAACCTTGACGGCTTCAATGTCAGTGGCCTCTCCGGCCCGCTGAAAAATGTTACTGCCGTTGCTGCAGATGGATCCGTCGCACAGAGTGCATCTATAAACATCGCCATAACTAGTGACGGTGGCACTGGAATCACTGCAACGGCACCCGGCGAAGCATCCAATGCAACGGTTCACGGTTACGGAGCCTACAACTCAACAACCGGTTTGTACGCAAATTACGCAGTCAAAGATAAAGACGGCAACATGTACAAACTTGCTGACGCCCCCAATGCGACGACTGGTACAGTGACAATAAACTTCGCTGACGCTGAAGCAGCGGCAACTGCCAAAGCAGCCTATGAGGCCGATGCTAAAGCTGGTTTAACTTCTACAGCAAAACCATTGAAGGCATTGGATGATGCACTAGCAAAAGTTGATAGTCTGCGAGGCGAGCTTGGTGCAGTACAAAACCGCTTCCAGTCCACCATCGCCAACCTGAACAACACGCTAAACAATCTGTCGGCCGCCCGTTCGCGTATTGAAGACGCCGACTACGCCGTCGAGGTCTCCAACATGACGCGTGCGCAGATCCTGCAGCAAGCGGGTACTTCGGTGCTGGCACAAGCCAATCAGGTTCCGCAAACCGTGCTGTCGCTGCTGCGTTAATCCCTCAGCCGCGTTTCACCTGCCGCCAAGCGCCACGCGCACAGTGTTGCCCGTGGCGGCCCTGGCTGCCGCGCCTGTGCCTTCCCCTGGGTACAGGTGCGGCGCAAAACAGAAGGCCAGCCCTGTTGCCAGGGCTGGCCTTCTGTCATGGAACGGCAGCATGAGAACCGCCGCTGCGCACTCAACCGGCCACGGGGCGATGCGGCCGCATTCAGCGCTTGCGATCCAGCCGCGTTAATACCACCAACAGCCCTATCGCCAGACCTGCGGGCAGCAAAGTCACCAGAATGATCTCCCTGGCCGACCAGCCTAACGCCAGCAAGACACCACCTACACTGGGCCCGACGATGGAACCGATGCGGCCCATGGCTGCCGACCAACCCACCCCCGCCGTCCGCAAGTGTGCCGGATACAGCGATACTGCCAGCGCCGCCTGGCCGATGCAGCCCGTCACCAGCCCCGCCCCCAACCCAGCCACCAGAGGCAGGACATAGGCCATGGGGACAGTGGCGCGGCTGGCAATGGTGATGCAGATCATCGCGAACACGGTGCTGCACATCAACATGCGCTTGATGCCCAGTTTGGCGACGCAGATGATCATGACCAGATTACCCAGCAGCCCACCTACGCCGAAGGCGGCAATGCCCAGCGCTGTCCGCTCCGGCTCAAAGCCGAATTCCAGCAACAAGGTCGGCACCCAGAAGGTCAAGGCATAGTTGGCCACGAAGATCAGGAAAGCAAAGCCCCACAGCAGGCCCGTCCTGGCGCCCAGCCCTGCGCCGAACAGCTGCAGCACCGGGCTGGCTGACGCTGCCCGGGGCGCAACATCCTGCCTGGGCGGCGCAGCCACCCGGCCGGCCGACGCCGGTTTGAGCAAACATGCGAACCATGGCAGGAACAGCAAGGGCACGACACCGCCCAGAATGAAGATGGATTGCCAGCCATAGGCGCGCATCAAATGCCCGCNCAGGAGCCCGCCCATCACCGCCCCGGCCGACAGGCCGCCCGCCACCACCATGGTGCTGGCCTCACGGAAGCGCGCCGGCACCGCTTCGGTCGCTGCGGCCACGGCAATCGGCAAGGCACCGCCCAGCCCGATGGCGGAGATAAAGCGCAGCAGGCTCAGGGAGCCCAGGTCCCAGGCAGCAGCAGTCGCCAGCGTCCCCAGGCCGAACAACAGGACGCTGGCCACCCCGGCTGTTCGCTGGCCCAGGCGCTGTGCGACTGAACCGCACGCCATATAGCCCACCACCGCGCCCAGACTGGTTGCGACAAAAGCGGACGTAAAGGCGGGAATGGGAACGCCCCATTCCCGCGCCAGCCAGGGCACGACGAAGGAAATGGAGGTGGTATCCAGGCCGTCGAGCAAGACAATGATGAAACACACGACCAATGTCACCACCCCGCGACGGGTAGCGCCCGCTGTGGCAGCAGGCTTACCTGTGGATGCAGCAGTTGCAGCAGTTGCAGCAGTTGCAGCAGTTGCGGCACCAGCCGCCAGCGTCGTTTTCTTCATGCTGATACCTCCCCTGCTGCGGCGGGCACGCACGGCATCGCGACGGCCTCTATCCTGTGATCAAGCAACAACGTGATGTGCTGTTGCCCATACAGCGGCCAGTCTGCCAAGCCATCGGCCTTAGGCTGCCCGTGCCGTGCAAAGGCGGCAATGGCCGTTTGCACGGCACGACTCAGCGCACGCATCGCTTCCCTGCTGGCGCCAGCCAGCATGGGGGCCTGCGCCCATTGGGCCAGGTTGCCAAAGACAAACGGCAGTTCCAGGCAATGACATGCCCCGAAACCGGACTGCGGCGCCTGCCAGTCGAAACGATAGACATAGGCCCGTCCGCCATGCGCGCAGTGGCCTTCAGCCAGCACCTGCCCCAGGTGCGTAAAGGTCAGATCGCTCTGCAGCGCCGACAATAAATGCAGCGCATCGCCTGGCACCCGCTGCGCCCTCAGGTTCGCCTGAAGACGCGCCAGCGACGTCCCTGCCGGCTGGGCTGGCTGCTGCGCCAGCAAACGCTCCAGCAGCACCCCGGCTTGCGACTCGATCCGTTCGTTTCCAACGTAGAAGGCCAGCATTTCATCACGTGTGCTGCCGATCAGCAGATCAGTGTCACGCGCCGCGCCCCCCGCCAGCGCCTGTGCGGGCGAACCCGCAATGGTGTCGCCATCGGCCACTGGCATGAATATCGGCATGAGATCTGCGGACTGCGGCACGGTTTCCTGCATCATCTGCGCCTGGGCCCGCAGAATATCCGCCACGGGCAAGGCGCAAGCCGCTGCCCGATCGCCCTGCGCCACCCCCAGCAAAGACAGAAAGCGCTCGGCTTGCCTGGCCATGTCGGCACTGCTGCGCAGGCGATCACCAAAAGGCGCACTCAGCATGGCGGCGCGCCGGAACAGGCCGCGCGTGGCCGGATTGGCCAGCAAGGCGGCAATCGAATAAGCGCCTGCCGATTGCCCCAGCACCGTGATATTGGTCGGATCACCGCCGAAACTGGCCGCGATCAGGCCTATGCAGCGCAACGCCTGGGCCTGATCCCGCAAGCCCAGATTGGCCGGCGCAATACCGGGCAAAGGCAAGAAACCCAGCGCGCCCAGCCGATAGGTCACGTTGATCACCAGCAGACCTTGCTGTTCGGCCAGCCGCCTGCCGTCGTAGCAAGGTGTCGCGCCACCGCCAGACATGAAGCCACCGCCATGCAGGAACACCAGCACCGGTTTGCCAGGGATGCCATCCTCACGCGACCAGATATCCAGGTGCAGGCAATCCTCGTCCTGCGGCATCGGATAGTCGCCCATCACCTGCCGCAGACGCGAAGGCAGCTGGGGCGGAATCACCCCCGTCTGCGTGCAATCTTTCGTACCGTCCCAGGGCGATACGGCTTGCGGTGCGGCAAAGCGCCGCTCGCCCAGCGGCGGCTCGGCATAGGGTACCCGGTGAAAACTCGCCACCGCACCGCAACGGCTTCCCTGTATGGCGCCCAGTGGGGTATGCACCACCACGGGCTGAAATGTCTCCAGCGTATTCATGTCTCTTCCCTGGCCTCCTGAGCCTTGTTTTGTTCTATATTTTTTCCACTCTAACGCAAGGCAGCCGCGCTCAATCGTCCCAATTTCGGGACATAAATGTCCCACTATCAATATGAGAAATCACGACGAGCTTTATATTTTCAAAATGGTGGTGGATTGCGGCGGCATTTCCGCCGCCAGCCGGCGCATGAATCTACCCAAATCGACCTTGGCGCGACGGCTGCAAAGCCTGGAGCAAAGACTGGGCGTGGCATTGTTTCATCGCGGCCCGCGTGCCCTGTTGCTGACCAATATCGGGCGGGATTGTTATGAACAATGCGTCAAGGCCATCAACGAAACAGAGAAGTTTTTTGAAATGGCGGAAACGGCTGGCGGCTCCCCTTCCGGCCCGCTGCATGTCATTTGCCCGCCCTTTCTTGGCACCTGGGTCATAGAAAAACTGGCAGCAGAATTTTCCATGCAGGCCCCTGATGTGCGGCTGCATCTGGAAGCCGCCACCTCCATCATCGACCCGCGGCTGGTGGCAGCCGATCTGATCATCTACGGCTCCTTCCTGCCCTTGCCCAACCTGGATGTAGTCGCCCGGGCCATGTTCGATGTCCCGTATGTGCTGGCGGCTCACCCCAGGCTGGTGGAGCAATTGCCTGCCAAGATCGAACCCGGCATGCTCGCCAGTTTTGATTGCCTGGGTTTCGGCCCGAAAACCAGCCGCTGGATGTGGTCACTGCAGCGTGGCAAGGAGCGCTGCCAGGTCAAATTCACGCCCCGGTTTTCCACCAATCAGATATCCGCCGTGCTGGCCGCCTTGCGGGCAGGCCTGGGCATTGCCGCCGTCCCCACGGCCACCTGCGCGGCAGAAATCGCACGCGGCGACCTGGTCACTATCTGCCCGGACTGGCAAATGGACCCTGCCACCATTTATGCCATCTACCCCAACCGCCGCTCCCTGAGCGCCGCTG
This sequence comes from Kerstersia similis, assembly GCF_965139615.1. NCBI lineage: Bacteria > Pseudomonadati > Pseudomonadota > Betaproteobacteria > Burkholderiales > Alcaligenaceae > Kerstersia > Kerstersia similis. Next base: position 96,376 of record NZ_CBCSIQ010000014.1, on the reverse strand, counting down.
CCAGCCACTTCCTGGACATGATGGTCACCAAACTCCCTTCCATGACCAGCCATTACCATGATGCCTTTCATACCCCGGCCCGCGACTGACCGGATAGCCGCAGCCGTGCCTCCTGGCAAGAAAAAACCAGACAGCGCGTTGCACTTTTGGCAACGCGCTATCGTATTCCCCGATTGCTCTCGCGGCCCCCCCAGGCTATTCCTCCGGCATGCCCAAATGCGCCCGCAAGGTCATGCCTTCATAGCGCGTCCGGAACAATCCAGCCCGGGCCAGACCCGGCACCACTTCCTGCAGAAAAAGATCCAGGCTTTGCCAGGCACCGCCCGGCAAGGCGATGAAGCCATCGGCGGCCCCGGCCTGAAACCGTTCGCCAATGGCCGCTATCGCTCCCTGCGGGGTCCCGATGAATTGCCAGTGGGCCGAGCCTGACACTTCCGGCCGGCTCAGGAAATCCTGCACACTGGGCGTTTCCCGTTCGATCAGGCGCCGCATCAGCCGTGCATGCGTCTGGCCCTGGCCCGGCGCGTCATACCCGGCAGGCAGCATATCCAGCTGCAAGGCTTGGGCCGGGTCCAACTGGCTCAGGTCTATGCCCAACAGTTGCTGCACTCGCGCATATTTCCTGTGCATGTCCTGCGCCACATGGGTGTCTTCATACAACTCCCTGGCCTGACGCTCCGTGGGTGCCAGGAACAGGCTGAGCCCCGGCAGCACGCGGATGGCATCCGCCGGGCGGCCATACGCTGCGGCGCGCTCGCGCAGATCCTGGCGCAGTTCCTGGCCGGATGCGATATCAGGCGTGGCCGCAAATACCGCATCCGCAATACAGGCTGCGAAATCCCGTCCCCAGGGCGATGCGCCCGCCTGGAACAAAGGCATGCCGCCGCCGCCAGGATCCGGCACATTTAATGGCCCTTGTACCGAGAAGAACTCACCCTCGAAGTCCAGCGGGCGCACACAGGAAGCATCGGCATAGACCCCGCCCGCACGCTCACAGCGCAAGGCCGACTGCGGATAGCTGCGCCATAACCCACGTACCACCTGCACGAACTCCCGAGCCTTGCGATAGCGCTCGGCAGAAGATGGCATCGCCGCCGCGCCGAAGTTCCGGTTGCCATCCAGGGCCGTGACGACATTCCAGCCCACTCGTCCTCGCGTGACCCAATTCAACGATTGCAGCTGGCGCGCCACGACATAAGGCGGATTGAAGGTCGTGGCGGCCGTTGTCACCAGACCGATACGCTGCGTTGCACCAGCCAGCGCCGCCACCAGTACCGTCGGGTCCAGGCTGCTGAAACCCGGCGATTGCGCCAGGGCCTGCCCGTCCAGGAACAAGGCATCCGGACGGAACAGGAAGTCCAGGCCGGCGACTTCCGCCCGGCGTGCCAGCCCCGTATAGAAACCGATGTCATAAATATCTTCGACCCGGCTATCGGGACGGCGCCAGCCATTGCCCATGAGCCAGGTCACGGCCAGCGACAGGCCGATGCACAGCTGTTTTCTTTGTTCCACCTTGACACTCCCCGATGCCGGCCACCATCTGCAATCCGCGCAAGCGGTGGCAGACGCAGCCGGCCTCTTCATCCATTTATGCGCCCCGCTTACCAGCTATAACGCAGGTTGGCGATCACCGTGCGGCCTGTGCCGTAGTAGCACGACGTGGCCGCCGTGCAAGTCGCTACATAGCGCTTGTCCGCCAGGTTGCTGGCATTGAGGGACAGCCTCAGGTCGCCATTGCCGATATGGCCAATGTCATAGCGCAAGGCTGCATCAAACAGGGTGTACGACGGGATGTGCAGGATATTGGCCAGGTCGCCATAGGTATCGTCGATATAACGCAGGCCGCCACCCAGGCCCAGCCCCTTGAGCGCGCCGCGTTGCACGGTGTAATCCAGCCACAATGAGCCCATCCAATCCGGCACGCGGATCATCTCGTTGCCGACATTGCCGTCGTTGCTGCGCACCACCTTGGAATCCATGCGCGTCACTGCGCCGATCACGCTGAATCCGTCGAAAGGCGTGATGCGGCCTTCCAGTTCGATGCCGCGCACCCGTACCTTGCCTGTCTGAACCTGGAAAGAAGCGCCGGTCGTGACGTTGGTCGGATCGGCCGTGAGCACGTTTTCCTGCGTCAGCTCATAGGCCGACAACATCAGCATGCCGTCTATGTTCTTGGGTTCGTACTTGATCCCGGCCTCCCATTGCTTGCCCTTGAGCGGCTTGAAGGTATCGCCATTGCGCTGCACGCCACCGACCGGCTGGAACGACTGGGAAAAGCTCAGGTAAGGCGCCACGCCGTTATCCGCCAGATAGCTCACCCCCGCCCGCCCGGTGAAGGCGCGGTCGGAAGTCACCGTGCGCACGGCATTCATCTGATTGAGGGTGTCGATGCGGCTCCAGTCCTGGCGTCCGCCCAACGTGACGCGCCACTTGCCCCAAGCCAGCTGATCCTGCAAGTACAGCCCCATCTGGCGGTTCTTCTCGTCCGTGTCCATCTGCACAACGGTCAACGAGGGTTCGAAGTCGTAGTAGGTATAGACCGGATCATAGATATCAATGGCGATGGCGTCCGGCGAGGCATTGGACATCTTGCGCAGGAAATCCCACTTGTTTTCCCGCCAGTCAAAGCCGGCCAATACCGTATGCTCCAGGGCGCCGGTGGCAAACTTGCCCTCTACCCGGGTATCCACGGTTTTCGCATTTGAATCCCCCTCGCCCTGCACGGCCCGGCGCTTGAGGGTACGGCCGTTGGTCAGCGTGTTGAGATCCGTGACGGCAGCGCCACGCACACCGAAGCCTACGGTTGCGCGATAGAGCGAATCGACATGGGTATAGCGGGCGTTCTGGCTCAGCTTCCAGCTGTCGTTGAACTTGTGTTCAAACTGCCAGCCTGCATACCACTCTTTGCGGTCATAGACGTTCCAGTCCGGCTCGCCCAGGAAGGTCTTGTTCTTGATGAAACCTTCAGCCCCCGGCACGACCGTGCCCTGATAAGGCAGGAACTGGAAGGTGCTGCCACCGCTATCTTTCTGGTACATCCCCAGCAAGGTCAGCTTGGTATTGTCATCGTTGAATTTGAACGTCACGCTGGGCGCGACGAACCATTGCTTGTGGCGCACGTGATCCAGCTGCGTTTTACCGCTGCCATGCAGGCCAACCATCCGCCACAGCACGTTTTCATTGTCGTTGGCGCCGCCCAGGTCGAAGGCTTCGGTCGGCCGGCCATTGCTGTCTATCTGGGCCCAGACTGTCTGCAATTGTCCGGCCCGGGGAACCTTGGTGACCTGGTTCACCATGCCGCCAGGCGCCAACTGCCCATACAGCACGCTGGACGGCCCCTTGAGCACTTCTACCCGTTCCAGGTTCCAGGTGTTGAACGAGGCCCGGTTCCAGCTCAAGGTGCCGTCAGACGGCGCCCGCATGCCGTCGAGCATCAGGTTCGCCCCCCAGCTGCCGGCATCGAAACCACGGATATACATATCATCCACGCGGTTATCCATGCCCTGGCTTTCCGGCAGCACCCCTGCCGTGTAGCGCGTGGCTTCGTTCAGATTCTGCACGCCGCGCGCATCCATCTCGTCACGCTCGATCACGGTGACGGATTGCGGCGTTTCGATCAAGGGCGTTTCCGTCTTGGTGGCCGCCCCTATGGTTTCCGCCTGGCGGTAGGCGTTGACCGTGATGCTCTCAAGCAGGGCCGGGGCCTGCGATGCAGCTTCATCGTTTTGCGCGGGCCTTGCATCCTGGGCCGAGGCCTGCCCCCAGGCCGCCATCAAGAGCGCTGTCAGGACAGCGCAGGGAAATGCGGGACGAGCCGCAGCGCTGCGCTGGCCGGTCTGTAGGCCAGCATGCCGTTGCGGCAAGCGCACGGGAGAGGACATCTGCACGGAATTCTCCTTGGTGATAATAAGATTCCTTACCATTTGTGAAATGGTCGCATGTCCGCTCATGCCCGGCCTTCGCCGGACAGGCAAAAATCTTCGATAAAAATGCAATCGGCAAAACTGGCTGGTCAGCGTGCCCGCACCTGGCTGGGAGACAAGCCGAAGCAACGCCGGAACGCCGTGGCAAAGCCGGTCGCATTGGCGTACCCGGCCAGGGCCGCCGCCTGCTCCACACTAATGCCCTCATGCATCAGCGCCAGCCGGGCCTGCCCCAATCTTTCCTTTTGCAGGAAATCGAACACGGTGGTGCCGTAGGCCAGCCTGAAATGGCGCTGCAGCGTGCTGGGCGTGGTGTGCATTTGCCGGGCAATCTGCTCCAGGTTGAGCGGTTCGGCGGCATGCGCCTGCAGCCAGGCCTTGAGTTCGGCCATGCGCCGCAGCGCCAGGCCGGACAAACTTCCGCTTTGTGGCGGCAGGCTGCTCCGGCTGCCTGCCTGAAGGCCGCCATGCACATGGCCCAGCGCTTCGGCAATCAATTCGATGGTGCGGCTTTCCTGGTACAGGCCAAGCAGATAGGGTTGCAATCGCGGCGGATTGAGCAGCTGTTCCGCCAGGGCGCAGGTACGCGGCGATATCGCCCATTGCACGGTGTCCAGGTGGCGGGCCAGGCCGCCCGGTACCGGCTGGCCGCCCGCTTCGCCTTGCGCCTCCTGCAACCAGGTACGTGCCACGCCGATGCTGATGCGGCGGGAGGCATCGCCCCGGCGCACCACCCGGCGCAGATGCACAGGCTCCTGCATGGTAACGACCGCAGCGCTTCCTGTCCTGCCGCCGGCGCTGCTGCGCCCTGCCACCGCCTGCAGTTGCAGCTGGCGCGAGTCATAACGCAAATCCAGTGCGCCTTCGAGCACCAGCACGATCCGGATATGATCATCAATGATGGCTTCGCCCTCGCACGCCTCGGCGTGGGTATCCACGCCGCATTGCAAGGTCAGGCCGGGCCGCAGCTCGCGCCATCCGTGATGCGGCTGTTGCAACGCGAATGCGCTGCCGCCAATGCCGATGCTGCGCCTGTCCGTCATATCCACAGACCACCCTGGCTGTGCCGTGATGCCAATTAATGAGAACGATTATATTTAATCCTGGCGCAGCAGGGAACACGACATGCTGGCCGGCGCCATCGGCCCGGCGCGAGGCTTGCCGGCACCGGTTGGCGGCTGATACCGCGCCAGGCCGGGCAATACCGCAGCCTGCCGCGTCCGCTATCGCCTCCTAGCCCCCTCGCGCCCCCTCGCGCACGCCATGTCCAGGCACGGCAGGCAACCCATTGCCACCTGTGCGCCAACGCCCCTCAATCCCCCAGTACCAGGCCTTCCCGGCGCGGGTCTGTGCCGCCACTCAAACCGCGTTCATCCATGACAATGCCGTTGAGCCCGCTGGGAAACGGCAACAGATTGATTTCATGCCCCATCAGGCGCAAGGGTTCAGCGAGGTTTTCCAGCGCCGTACCGGCCTCCAGTTCGGTCTGGCGGTTCCGGCTGCCCATATTGGGCAATGAAATCGCCTGCTGGATGTCCAGCTTCCAATCCAGCACGCCCACCAATACCTTGGCCACATAGTTGATGATGGCGCTGCCGCCCGGCGACCCCAGCACCATGTATGGCTGATCATTGCGATAGACCACCATCGGCGACATGCTGCTGCGCGGCCGCTTGCCTGCTTCCAGCCGGTTGGCCACCGGCCGGCCATAGGCATCATCGGGCTGCAAAGAGAAATCCGTCAGCTGATTATTGAGCAAAAAACCGCGCACGAAAATCTTGCTGCCAAAGGCCTGCTCAATGCTGCTCGTCATGGAAAGCGCATTGCCTTGCGCATCCACCACCACGATATGGCTGGTAGATGGCAAGTCCGGCGCCTGATCCTGCCCCGGTTCGCGCCTCAGGCCGGGCGGCCGCCCCGGCTCTGCCATACCCATGGAATATTCCGGGTCTATCAAGGCGCTACGGTCATCCAGATACCCCGGATCCAGCAACCCGGCCAGCGGCACCTCGGCAAATGCCGGGTCAGCAACATAGAAGTCGCGGTCGGCATAGGCCAGCCGACCCGCTTCGGAAAAGAGATGCACGGCTTCCAGGCTCATCGGCGCCAGTTGCCTCATGCCATAGGGTTCCAGCACCTTGATCATTTGCAGGATGGCCAGTGTGCCGGAACTGGGCGGCGGCATTCCGCACAGCCGATAAATCCGGTACATGCCGCACAGCGGTTCACGCTCCACCACCTGATAGCTGGCCAGGTCATCAAACGCCAGATCACCCGGTATGGGGTGCTCCTGCACGGCGGCCACGATATCGCGCGCGATGCTGCCATGGTAGAAGGCATCGGCACCCTGGCTGGCCAGCAGGCGCAGCACCTGCGCCAGCCTTGGGTTCTTAAGAATATGCCCGACCGGCCAGGGCGTACCTTCGGGATCGAGGAAATAAGCGGCCGCCTCGGGCTGCGCCCGCAATGCCTGGTTTTCCGCAATCAAGGCATGCAAGCGGGGAGAAACGGCAAAGCCCTGCTCGGCCAGTTCAATTGCGGGCTCGAACAATTCCGCCCAGGGCAATTCACCATGCGCCTGGTGCATGGTTTCCAGCAAACGCACCAAGCCCGGCGTGCCGACTGACAGGCCGCTATTGACCGCCTGCGACATGGGCAAAGCTCGCTCGCCCGCCATGAAGCGCTCCGGCCGCGCTGCTGCTGGCGCCGTTTCCCGGCCATCATAGGCATGGAGCCGGCCTTGCCCGGCATCGTGATACATCAGGAACGCGCCGCCCCCCAGCCCGGACGACTGCGGTTCCACCAGCGTCAGCACCAATTGCGCGGCAATGGCGGCATCCGCAGCGCTACCGCCGCGCGCCAGAATGCGATAGGCCGCCTGCGTCGCCAAAGGATTGGCCGTGGCCGCCATGAAATGATCGGCCTGCACCAGCGTCTTGCTGACCTGTCCGGTCGCCGCTTCGGGATTCAGGTCGGGGGCTTCCAGCTTGGCAGCAGCCGGCCAGGCAAGCAATGCGCCGGCCAGCAGGCACCAACCCGGCAACAGACGCAAACGGAGGGTAGGAAATGTGAAACGCATGGCAGGGGTGAAACGCATGGCAGGGCCGCGCCGCGGACGGGCAGCAGTCGTGAGTCCAGAGCCTGCCACGATATCACGCATCCCCCAGACCGCGTTCTGCGAAAAAACACCAAAATGATGCATTAAGCTAAATTACGCAGCGAAAAATACAGATAAATAGGCCATTTCACCTGAGACCACCTGCTGCCACCGGCCCCCACCCGCGCCCTGAAGCCTGTCAGGCATCATCCGCATGGCCGTCAAATCCCTGTCATGCCACTGCGCCAGACTGTCGGCTCCGAACTTCCAAGGAACAGGGTGCCTTCGATGAATTTTCCTTTGCGCGCATCGGCATTGGCCATGATGCTGGCGGGCCTGCTCAGCGCCTGCGGCAGCGACAACAACGACTCCGATACGCAGGAACCGTCTGCGCCGCTGGCACTGACCATCCTGCATATCAATGACCATCACTCCCACCTGGACAGCGAAAGCCGTACCGTCAAACTGAAAAATCCTGACGGGACAGTGGTGGATGTCACTGTGCCTTCCGCCGGCTTCCCGCGAGTGACCACGGCCTTCCAGCAGCTCGCTGCCGGGCACGATAATGTCCTCAAGCTGCATGCTGGCGATGCCCTGACCGGCACCCTGTATTTCAACCGTGCCGGCAGCCTGGGCGCTGCCGACGCCGCGCTGATGAACACCGTGTGTTTCGATGCCATGGCCATCGGCAACCATGAATTCGACAAGGGCGATGCCGGCCTGGAAACCTTTATCGACGAACTGCACAGCGGCAGCTGCAAAACTCCGGTACTGTCCGCCAACGTCCAGTTCGGCAATAGCTCCCCGCTCAAGGGCAGCAACAAAGTCTCGCCGTCCACGGTCATCCAGCGCGACGGCCAGAGCATCGGCCTGGTCGGCCTGACGATCGCCAGCAAGACCAAGCAATCCTCTAGCCCGAACGCCGACACTGAATTCGAAGATGAAGTCGTCGCGGCCCAACGTGAAATCGACCGCCTGCAATCCCAGGGCGTGAACAAAATCGTCATGTTGAGCCACATCGGCTACACCTACGATCTGGAAGTCGCCAGCAAGCTCAAAGGCGTGGATGTCATCGTCGGCGGCGACTCGCACACGCTGCTGGGACCCAAGGACAAGCTGTCCCGCTATCTCGACGCCGATATCAGCCAGGGCTATGACTACCCGACCCGCGTCAAGGACAAGGATGGCAACACGGTTTGCGTGGTGCACGCCTGGGAATACTCGCAGGTCGTTGGCGAATTGACCGTGAACTTCGATGCCAACGGCAAGGTCGAGAACTGTGAGGGAACGCCGCGCGTGCTGATCGGCGACAGCTTCCAGGTGAAGGATGGCAGCAGCCAGCGCGCCGCCACCACGGCCGAAGCCAGTGCCTTCCAGGCCGACATCAAGGAAAGCGGCATCCTGTATGTCGCCGCCGAAGACCAGAAAGCCGTCTCTACCCTGGCGCCGTTCAAGGCCGAAGTGGACAAATTCAAGGCCAAGCAAGTCGCCATCGTTCCGCAGGAACTGTGCTCGCGCCGGGTACCCGGCGGCCCCGGCTCCATCGACTACTCGCGCTCAGCCTCCTGCGCCAACGGCCAGACCGCCGTCAGCGCCCGCGGCGGCGATATCCAGCAACTGGTGGCGCAAGCCTATTACGACATTGCCAACAGCAACTATGGCGGCGCTGATATCGCGCTGCAAAATGGCGGCGGCGTGCGTGTGCCGCTGAAGGGCAACGTCACAGCAGCGAACGTCATCGAAGTGCTGCCCTTTGCCAACATGCTATGGAAAATGACCGTCAGCGGCCAGGAGGTCAAGGACACGCTGGAAGACGCCATGGACATGGTGTTCAACGATAAGCCGTCCTCCGGCCCCTACCCGTATGCCGGCGGCCTGCGCTGGCATGTGGATGCCAAGCAGCCCAAGGGACAGCGGGTCAGCAAGCTGGAAGTGTTCAATCGCAGTACCCAGCAATGGCAGGCCCTGGATCTGCAACGCCAGGATTACACGCTGTTCCTGCTGAGCTTCGTCGCCCAAGGCGGCGACGGCTACGCCACCCTGGGCAATCTGCCGGATTCACGCCGCCTGGATGTTGGCGTACTGGATGCCGACGCCTTCCAGGAATGGATAGATACCCGCACCGAGAAAGACGGCGCGACCGGACTGCCCATCCTGCGCCCGGTAAACGACGCTTTCTACAGCACGCAAGGTTTCACCTCCCCGTAAACCCACTGTAAAACCGCTACATCAAGCAAGCTGAAAACAGCGCGCCATCAGCAAAGATGGCGCGCTGTTTCTTTTACGCTTTACAAACTTTATGGCCTGGCGGCCTCAGGGCAACAAGCCACGCGTGCGTGCCTCGTTCACGGCACGTACCCGGGAGGACACCGCCAGCTTGTGATAGATATTCTTGACGTGGCAATCAACGGTATAGCGGGAGATGCAGAGCATGTCTGCGATTTCCCGGTTCGTCAGGCCATCGGCCACCCGCGACAGGATTTCATGTTCGCGGGCGCTGAGCGCATCCATCGCCGCCACACCGGCCGCCTGCCCGGCCGCCGCCGGTGCAGGCTTGCCCCCCAGCTGATCAATCACGCGGCGGGCAATGAAAGGATCAATCGGCGCGCCGCCCCGCAGTACGCTGCGTATCGACAGCATGACTTCCAGGTCATCCCGCTCTTTCAGGACATAGCCTGTCGCCCCCGCGCGCAAGGCGGCCAAAATCGCATCTTCCGTGCTCCAGGCGGAAATCACGAGAATCCCCATGTCCGCGTCCCTGGTGCGCAACTCACCGATCAGGTCGATGCCATTGCCATCCGGCAGGCCCAGATCCACCAGCGCCAGCGCATAAGCGTACTGCTGCAACAAGCGACGGGCATCCGTCAGGGTAGCAGCGCCATGCACCGCCGCAGCGTCATAGCCCAGCTGCGCCAGGATGGAAGCCAGGCGGGTACGGATAAAAGGCTCGTCTTCAACGATCAGAACCGGTACAGGCAAAAGAGTATCGTGCATGAATTGAACGTTTGCGCCTATCGAACGATAAATGTTTGCAGAGGCCTGCAAAATCATGCCGTGACTGCCAGGCAAGGCCAGGGCAGCAGCCCCCTGTGAATCATCGGCCGCCTGACGGCAACACCAGGCAACACCAGGCAGTCTTCAAGCAGTACCAGGCATCACTGCCGCGAACGATCTGCAGCGTGTCACACTTATAGTACGCAAGCTCAAGCCTGGTCCGCATCGCCTGAACCGGTTAGTTCGCAGCCGGCTGCCCCACGCCTTCCACCGCTCCGGCGGCCTGCAAATGCAAACGCGCCTCCAGCAGCGTATGGCCACGCCTTGAATTGACCACCAGATTGCCCCCGATCCGCTCCATCCGGGCACACATCGAACGCATGCCCACGCTGAGCCCGGCACTTTGCACCGCCTCCACATCGAACCCCACCCCGTCGTCCTCAATGCGCAGGACCAACACATCCGGCTCAGGCAACTCCAGTGTAATCACCGCGCGGCGGGCACGGCTATGTTTGATCACATTGGCCAAGGCCTCTTCAAGCAGCCGGGTCAGCGCCAGGCACACCCGGGCGCTGGGTACTGTCCGCCATTCCGTCGGGATACGCCACTCCGACTCGATCCCCAGCTCTTCAAACAGGTTCACGAATCGGTGGCGCAGAGGGGCCATCAGGGCTTGCGGTGAGGCCACGCCCGCTGATTCAACATGCGCGCTGTTATCTATCACCTGCCTCAGATCATTGCGCAGCAACTTCAACATCGACAGGAAACGGGTATTGTCCACCGGGGCCCGGGCCTGTTCTACGACCGCGATCGAGCGCACCAGCGAGCCGCCCAGGCTATCGTGCAGATCGCGCGCAATCTGCAGGCGCTCCTGCAGCACCGAATTATCCAGCGCCAGCGCATGCTCACGCGCCAGCGTCGCGCTCAAATCGTCGCAAGCCTGGGTGACGGTACGGCCCAACTCCTCGTTAAACTGCGCAATGCGGCGCATATTGTCGGCAATCCGGCGCGCCAGCAAGGTTGCAATCGTCACCATCACCAGCAGGCTGGTATAGGCCAACAGAGACTGCGACTGGATACGCTCCGCCATCAACAGGAAATCATGGATACTGATCCCGATACATAGCAAGGTGCTGCCGGCCAGGATCACCGGTTCAATATCGCGCTTGAGCACGCCATGGACCAACAGAAACAAGGTGTTGAAACAGAAAATCATGGCCGCTGTCAGGAACGCCCAGGCTATCGCCGTTCCCAGCCAGGCGCTGGGCACCAGCAACATGGAAAAGGCCATCAGGGCCTGCCCTGCCATCAGCACCCAGCCCGTCCGCCGCATGTGCAGCCGGCAGAAACTCCAGCTGAACATGCAATAGCATGCCAGATACAGTATGCAGGCCATGACATTGATGCGCAGGGTCAATACTGTCCCCACGAACGGCCAAGGCTCGGTGAGCAGCATGTTGCTGGCGAACAGGATCCAGAAGAACGTTGTCAGCACGTACCAGCCGCTGGCATGCTGGGAGCGATCATGCAGCCATATGCAGAAGAACAGGCAGCCCAGCACGGCGGAAATGGTCAGGTTGATGACAAACATGGTGCGCTGGTGCCAGACCTTCGCTTGCTGCCAGCTTTCCCAGGTTTCAGGCTCGCCCAGATGGACCCGGCCCAACCCGCCGCCCTGTGAGGCCAGCCCGTGCGCGCCTATCCACAGCGTGTTGACGCCATCACGCAGACTGGATTCCGGCAGACGCCAGAAGCGCGGCATGTTCCAGCTGCGCGAATAAGGCTCGGAAAGGCTGCGGTCACGCCACAACAAGTCATCATTGATATACACGATGCCCGCCAGGCCGACCCAGTCCAGTGCCAACCCGACCGGCGCCGGTGGCACCACCTTGCCCTCACATCCGCGCACCCAGTCAATCCGGTACCAGACCGAACCCACATACTCCGGCCAGCGCTTGGCCCAGCGATCCGGCAAGACGGTTTCCTGCCAGCCGGTTTCGGGACGGCTGCCATCGGGAGATAGCGCCACCTGGACACCGACTATTTCCGGAGCGCAAACGTCCACAGGGGTATCTGCCCATGCCGGGACGCAGGCAAATACAGCGGCCAGCCAGAACCATGACAGCCAGGCCGCCAGCCTGCCCAGCTGGCTCCGGCATAGCCGCAGCCAGCTGGCAACCAGGCGGCACGGGAAGCACCCCGTCAGCATGCTACCCGCCAGCGGCGAGGGTCACAAACGTGTCTTGCGCGGCCAAGGCGGCAGATGCCGCAGGCGCCAGCACAGGGACACGCACCAAAAACAGGACAGAACATCAAGAAAAAACCGGAATGTCAGGAAATTGCGACCAATCATACCGGTCAATCGGCAATTTACGCATTGTTATGCCGTTCCCCCACGGGCCCGCAGCCTGCGCCCTTTTCCTGATGCCAGAGGCTCCACCAGGGAAACTGCTGAATTTATGCACAATTTACACAGCGGGTCTGCCAGGAAAACTACACTGGAGGCATCACATTTCTTATCAGAGATGGTCCAACCATCATGGACTCATTTGAATTTCCCCTGCTCCTGATCCTGGCCATGGCCTTCATGTACTCGCTCATCATGGCGGTTATCTGGATGGCTTCCCGCGCCTCGGGCGGTGCGGCCAGCACCCGCCTGCCTGACTCCTGTCACAGCGACAAGCGCCGCACGGCGCGCAGCGTCACATAAGGCATGCTCACCAAGGCCTGGGTCACACCAGGCCTTTGTCCCTGGACAGAAAACGCAGACCCACCCCCGGCTCGGTCACGATATAGCGCGGCGCAGAGGCGTCATCCCCCAGCTTGTGGCGCAGCTTTCCCACCAGAATCCGCAAATAGTGCGCATCTTCTTCGTGGGTCGGTCCCCACACTTCACGCAGCAACTGGGTTTGCGTGACCAGCCTGCCCGGCTGGCGCAACAACAACGATAGCAGGGTGAACTCCTTGCGCGTCAATGCGACCGGCTCGCCGGCCAGCGTGACTTCGCGCAAGGCCAGATCCACCCGCAACTGTCCGTCATCAAAGACCGGACTGGCTTCGCTGCGGCCGCCTGCCATGCGCAGCAGCACGCGAATACGCGCCATCAGCTCGTCCACGCCAAACGGCTTGGTCACATAATCGTTGGCGCCCAGATCCAGCAGATCGACTTTTTCCTGCTCCCCGGAACGTACGGTCAGCACGATGACCGGCACCTGCGACCATTGCCGCAAGTCTGCCAGCACCTCGCTGCCATCCATGTCCGGCAGGCCCAGATCCAGGATGATGATGTCCGCCCCCTGGCCAGCCAGCAGGCTCAGGCCCTGCTGGCCGGTTTCTGCCAGCAGGGTGGCATAGCCCTGGGAGCGCAGGCTGATATCTATGAACTTGCGGATCTGCGGCTCATCATCAATGATCAGCACCCTGGCCGCCTGCGTGGCGGCAGTCGTATCGGTTTGGCTTATCACGGCTGTCACTTATCCTCTTCGTCATTCTCCAGGACGGGCGCATCCCCCCAGGGCAGGGTCATGCGCACGCAGGTTCCCTTGCCATCCTCGCCCGGCAAGGCCACAACACTGCCCATGTGCGCACCCACGATGCCCTGGACGATAGTCAGGCCCAGACCGGTACCATGGCGGCCCCGGTCTCCCCGTTCCACACTGTAGAACATATCGAAAATCCGCCGCCGTTCCTCTTCGGGTATCCCGGGGCCGCGGTCGGAAACATCAATCTGCAACTGGCCGTCTTGGGCCGGACGCACCTTGACCAGAATCGGCTCGCCGGGCGGGGAAAATTTTGCCGCGTTTTCCATGACATTGAACAAGGCCTGCTCCACCAGCGCCGGATGCACGTGAATCGGCGCCAGATCCGCAGGAATGTCATGCGCCACCCGCACCTGCGGTTCATAGCGCTGCAACCGGCGCGATGCCGAGCCGACCAGTTCGTCTATGCCTATCCAGTCCCGCGTCAGCTTCAGGCCTTGCTGCCCCAGCCGCGTCATGTCCAGCAGATTCTGGATATAACGGTCCAGCCGTTCGCCTTCCACATGAATGGTCTCCAGCAAGCTGCGCTGGTCTTCTTCGCTCATATCCTTGCCATAGCGCGCCAGGCTGTCAGCCGAACCGATCATGGACGACAGCGGCGAGCGCAAATCATGGGAAACGGATGACAACAAGGCGGAACGCAGGCGCTCCGTCTCGCCCGTGACCCGCGCCGCCTCCAGTTCCGCCACCAGCCGGGTGCGCAGCGCCGCCTCGGCGATATCGTCCACCATGCTTTCCGCCAGCCGCCGCTGCTCAAAGGACAAGCGCCCCGTATCTGCCGGAAAGCGCAGACCGACCACGCCCAGCGTATCCTGATCCGACCGCACCGGCAGAAACCACCAGGAGGACCCCGACAAGGTATCCGTGAAACGGCCGCTGGCCTGGCCGTGCTGCTGCGTCCAATCGGCAGCCGCCAGCTCGCGACTGTTCACGCCGGCCGATGGCGGCAGCGGCGAGGCCGTCTCGCCCCCGATGCGCATCCAGGTTTCGGCACGCAGGGCCGCATGCAGGGCTGCCGCGCCGGCGCTCATCACCTGGCCCAGATCCGCCGCCTTGGACAATCGCCGCCCGAGATCCTGCATGGCCGCCGCATGGGTATTGGCCGCCCGCAAGGCGATGACCTGCATGCGCAGCCGGGACGCCAGGCGGCCCGCGATCAGCGCGGCAGCCAGAAACAGCAATACCGTCGCCACCCCGCGCGGCGCGCTGATCATGGGCGTAAAGCGCGGCTCGATAAAAAAGAAGTCGTAGGACAAAAAGCACAAGGCTGCCGTCATCACAGCGGCGACCATGCGTGTGCGCGATGCCACCAGCATGACCGCCACCAGATACACCATGGACAGATCCTGCAGGCCCAGCAGCATGTCGGCCAGTGCGGCCATGACGGTCGCCACCAGGCTCGCCTGCAGGACAAACATGGGTTCACCGCGCGCCAGCCACTCGCCCCCGACATCCGGCCAGCGTGGCAAACGCTTGCGCACCTCCGGCGTACTCACAATCGTCAGTTCATAATGCGCGCCGCGCCGCAGCAGCTGTTGCGTCAGGGTACGGTTGAACATGCGCGCAATCGGCCGCTCACGCGTGCGGCCGATCACAATGGATTTGGCTCCCCTGGCCGCACCGGCATCCAGCAGCGCCTGGGTGATGTCCGTGTTGTGCAGCACTTCCGTCTCACCGCCCAGCGCCCGCGCCAGCGCAAAAGCCCGGTCCAGCTCCATCTGCCGCCGCTGCTCCAGCCTGGCGGCGCGATCGGGCCGGAAACTGCGCAGACCGCTCCGGCGGGCCGGCCGGGTGGCCTCGGCCGAACTGCCGGTATCTACCGTCACCACCGACCACGGCGCGCCGCGCCGCTCGGCGATACGCGCACCGGCACGCACCAGGTACTCGGATTCACCCAGGCCATCAATGGCAATCATCACGTGGCGCTGGATCGGAATCCCCTGCAAGCCGCGCGCGGCACGGGCTTCGCGCAGGTCCGCATCCACATGCTCGGCGACGGTCTGCATCGCCAGCTCACGCAAGGCCGTCAGGTTAGAGGGCGAAAAAAAGGCGCGCAGCGTCTGACTGGCCTGCTCGGGCAGATACACCTTGCCTTGCTTCAAGCGCTCTATCAGTTCCCGTGCGGGCAAATCCACCAGGCGGATATCACGCAAGCGCTCGAACAGCGCATCGGGCACGGTTTCCGTGACGCGCACGCCCGTGATCTGGAACACCAGGTCATTGACGCTTTCCAGATGCTGGATATTCATGGTGGTATAGACATCTATCCCCGCATCCAGCAGCTCTTCGACATCCTGCCAGCGCCGCTCGTGCCGGCTGCCGGCCGCATTCCGGTGCGCCAGCTCATCGACCAGCACGATCGCAGGCTTGCGCGCCAGAATGCCATCCAGATCCATTTCTTCCGGCGCCGCACCGGGAAACTGCGGTTGGCGGCGCGGCATGCGCGGCACACCGACGGCCAAGGCCTGGGTTTCCTGCCGGCCGTGGGTCTGTACCACACCGATCACGACATCGACCCCCTGGCGCAGCAGCTCCTGCGCACGCGTCAACATGGCGTAGGTCTTACCGACGCCCGGCGCAGCCCCCAGGAAAACTGTCAAACGCCCCGCCTTCTGCTGCCGGACGTCGCCCAGAATGGCATCCGCCTGGCTAGACTGTCCGGCTCCCATCATGTCCTCATCCTCAAATGGCTTTGGCCTGCCTGGCCATCTCGCATTCCTGCCCATGCATTCCTGCCAACCGTCACCGTGCAGTATCCCTCATCTGCCTGCGGGCTTCATAAACTCTGCATAAATTCAGCATCTGCGCGTCTCCGCCAGACCGCATCCTGCCTGACGCGGCTGCCTCGCTGCACCAGAAGCCCCCCCTAAAGTGATCGTTTCAAGTTTTATATCTTGTTGATTTTCAATGATTTTTTCCATTACAGCTGCTTTCTAAGATTTGACAAAACGGCTGATTTCGTGCAAAAATTTGGCAGAAATTTGCCAAAGACCACTAATCTGCCCGGGAATTTCCTACCAACGGGAATTAGAGACGCTGGCCAGGGTTGTTAAATCATTGCTCAGGTTACCCACGAACTGCCGTGGGGTCAGGTAATTCAGGCTGGAATGGGGCCGAACCTCATTGTAGTGGCAGCGCCAGTCCTCGATGATTACCCTAGCTTCCAGCCGGTTTCTGAACCATTCCATGGACAAGCATTCGTCCCGGAACTTACCGTTGAAGCTTTCATTGGTGCCGTTCTGCCATGGCTTGCCAGGCTCGATCAGCACCGTTTCCAGATTCTCGTCCACAGCCCATTGCAGCAATTGCGTACTGACGAACTCAGGGCCATTATCACTGCGCAGGTAGCGTGGCGCACCACGCAGACTGACCAGACAGCTCAGTACCTCGATAACGCGCTGGGCCCGGATGCTGCCAGCGACGTCTATCGCCAGGCATTCTCGTGTGTACTCATCGACCACCGTCAGGCATTTCAGTGTCTGCCCATTGGCGCAAGCATCGAACACGAAGTCGTAGCACCAGACGCTGTTTCTGCTCGTCGGCAGGCACGGCCTGGGCTGTGAACTGGCCACTGCCTTGCGCCGTTTGCGCTTGGCAGGCACTTGCAGCCCTGCCTCACACCACAAACGAGCGCAGCGCTCCTTGCCTACCTGGATGCCTTCCCGACCCAGAAACACGCGAATACGCCGCGCCCCGAAACGCGGGTATTGTCCTGACAGCCGTTGCATGGCCTGAACCACTGGTTCATCCTTCGTCGGCATCCTCAGCGTGTAATACAAACCGGAACGGGAAACATCCATCAGCGCACAAGCCCGGCGCTGGCATACGCCACGGAAAATAGCGTACCGCGCTTGAGCTAATCGGGCCTGTGCGCCTACCATTTTTTTGCGTTGATCTCCTTCATGACCTCAATCTCAAGATCACGATCGACCAACAGCTTGCGCAGGCGCGCATTCTCAGCCTCCAGTCCCTTCAGGCGTTTGACCTCGTCGGTCTCCATGCTGCCGTATTTCTTGCGCCAGATGTAGATCGTCGCCTCACTCACGCCGTGGCGCTTGGCTACCTCGGCCACCGTGTCCTTGCCTGTTTCCCGCAGGATCCGGACGATCTGCTCATCGCTATATCGCGTCTTCTTCATATGCCTCTCGCTATCGTGGAGGCCATTGTCTCAAGTTACCTTGGATCGAAAAAGCCGGGACAGGTCAGTATGAATAACCTGCCGCCAGTAGCTTTGAAAGAATCTCCCAAGTCCAAGGGCTTAGACATTTGTGCTATTGGGCTCATTCGTTTGGCTGTTGTGGTAGCTTCTCACCTACTACCGTTCGGACTTACCTTATGCCGCATCGCTGTAATTTGCCAAACGACTCACTTTAATGAGCCATGCTATTTTCGTCACACAAATGACTGACTGAAGACTTTCAGGCGGTGGAGATTGCTTGTTGTGTGGGCCACATGGTTCTTCATGGTTGCTATTAATGCCCTAATCACTCAATTTCTGCATTTGTTCGTCGCTGTATGGTGCAACCATGAACAAGCATTCTTCTACCTTCCTGACTTCTTCCTAGATTGACCGATACTGAGGCACGGGGCTTTTTAGTCGCTTGATTACTCTTGCTACCCGTTGACATATAACACTTCAACCTATTTTTCCGGGGCATAAAAAATGCCCTTGTTCCACCAACAAGAGCAATCAATTGAATTCGGATTCTTGACAATTTCAAAAGATCAAATATGATTATTTTTGTAAATGGCAGTATACCTATATGAAAATCCGAAAGAATATCAAGAGGTATGCTGTTAGACACCGGGTGGTGCCGAATCTAACGAAAAGAAAAAAGGCTAGTCTCAATGACTAGCCTGCTTCTTTTTTACGAGATATAAAGACCTCGATTTATATCTGATTGTGCTGTTTTCTCTAGCTCGTCCACCATGCTCTTGCCTGTTTGGGCGTGGTAGTCACTTTCAATTTCTTTGCTGACTGAGTATGTGGGGCTGACTTGCTTGTCACCTTGATAGACCCTTACACAATGGTCATCACCGATGACCCCCTGCCTGATTTCAAATTCTTTGCCTTGATAAGTGAATTTCTTGCCCATTTTTTTCTCCTATGAGGTTCATTCGCAGTTCTCTATGTGAGGGTGCCTGCCAGTCTTTCAATGGCTACTCTGGACCGCTTCGTCGTGTCCTTCCAACCATGTGAGGCTAGCAGGGTCGGCAACAGCCAAGGGTGAAGCGGCAGGTCACAGGTTTGACAAAAATCTTCCAGAAAATTTTCTGCTAAAACATATGCAATTGATTTTTAAGGAAGTTTTTCAAATTCGTGATTCGAGGCACCAAACACCGCCACGCCAGGGTGGCGACAGAAAAACAGGCATGCGGGCAAGGCCGATACCCCGCTGCTCACCACCAGACAGGCACCCACAGCGACTGATGTAATGACCCAGTAAAAACCTGCTCAGGTCATAATCGAGGAAAGAAGACATGAGCAAGACGATGGAAGAAGACATCAAACGCTGGACGGCCAAGCGTAAAAGCGCGTTGGTATTGGACATCATCCAAGGAAAAACGACGGTTTCAGAAGCGAGCCGACAGTACGATCTGTCGCCGTCTGAGGTCGAACAGTGGGTCGATGATGCCAAGCGGGGGATGGAGAACGCCTTGCGTGCCAACCCGTTGGACATCAAGGAACAGTACGAGCGCCAGCTGAAAGATCTGCAGGAGGCGTACGGCGAAGCGATGTTGGAGTTGCGTGCCCGAAAAAAGCTGCAAGCCCTGTTGGACGAGGAAGGGAAATGATCCTTCGCGTGCAGCAGGGCCTGGCTGCTGAGGGTTTCGAGGTGTCGGTGTCAAAGCTCTGCCGCTGGTTTGGTGTGCCGCGTCGAACGGTGTATTACCGACCGGTGAAGTCGGCACCGAAGGTCGATCCCAAGTATGTCGAACCGATCAAAGCAATGATTGAGGAGTCGCCGTCGTTTGGGTACCGGACGGTGGCCTGGCTGCTGGGGTTCAACAAGAACACCGTCCAGCGCATCTTTCAGATCAAGGGCTGGCGGGTGCGCAAGCGTCCGATTGGCTTCAGGCCACGGATCCAGGCATTGCCTTCAGCGGCCACAACGCCGAACGAACGTTGGTCTACAGACCTGTGCCGTATCTGGGCAGGCCGGGACGGCTGGGCCACGTTGGCGCTGGTCATCGACTGCCATACCCGCGAGTTGCTGGGCTGGCATCTGTCGCGCAGCGGCAAGGCCTGCACGGCGGGCAGTGCCCTGGAACACGCCTTGCTCGCCCGGTTCGGTACGCTGGGACGAGTGCCGGTGCCGTTCCTGCTTCGGTCAGACAACGGGCTCGTTTTTACGTCTCGTGACTACACCGCGTTGGTGCGCAGCTATGGCCTGCGTCAGGAGTTCATCACGCCACACTGTCCACAGCAGAATGGCATGGTCGAACGCGTGATCCGTACGCTGAAAGAGCAATGTGCACATCGCCACCGCTTCGAAACCCTGCAGCATGCCAGCCGCGTGATTGGTGACTGGATACGCTTTTATAACCATCAACGGCCTCACCAGGCGCTGAAGATGAAAACCCCGGCTCAAGCCTACGCTTTAGCCGCATAAGTTGAGCAGGTTCTGCTGGGTCATTACACTGAAGCAGAGAGCAAGCATAGGGGAAAACCCCTATCAACCCTAGTCACAGCACAGGAATTTACGCCGAATTTACGACCCGGCCGAGAGGGAAAGGCTATCGTATGCCCGCCAGAAGCCCGTGGATTTCAGTCATGCCTCAAATACTTCAGGACATTACCTTTATTCTTATTGTTGCAGTGCTGTTCACTGCCCCTCTGTACTGGATCAATCGCCCTAAAAAGAAACGGGACGATGAGGCCAGCCGTCAGTCCCTGACTGACCTTGCAGGCCTGTCCGGCAGCAAGACACCCCGCGCGGACTAAGGATAAGAGCGGGACGCAGCTGGCGTCCCCACGCTCTGTCCTTGTGCCGCCCCCGCTCAGCTGTCCTTTTCCACGTACAGCGTTTGCGTCGGGAAGGCGAAGTCGGCACCATGCTGCTGCACGATATCAATGATCTTTAGATAGACGTCCTGCTGCGCGTCCAGCCAGGCGGCCCACTTCGTCGTCTTGGTAAAACAATAGACCATGATGTTCAGGGACGAATCGGCAAACGCATTGAAATAGACCAGCATGGTCTGGGTCTGGTCGATATTGGCATCCTGCATCAGCATTTTGCGGATGTCTTCCACGATCACACGTATTTTTCCCGCATCCTCATAGCGCAACCCGATTTCCACATTGATGCGCCGGTTCGTCATGCGCCCAGGGTTTTCCACGCTGATCGACGAGAACAAGGAATTGGGCACATACAGCGGCCGATTATCGAAGGTCATGATCTTGGTCAGGCGCCAGCCGATCTCGACCACCGTACCTTCGATACTCCTGTCCGGGGAGCTGATCCAGTCACCGATGTTGAATTGGCGGTCAAAGTACAGCATCGTGCCGGAAAAGACGTTGCTCAGGATATCCTTGCCGGCCATGCCGATGGCAATGCCGCCGATACCGCCAAACGCCAGCAAACCGGACATGCTCAACCCGAAGTGCTCGCCAAAGAACAGCAGGATCGCGAGAAACACAACGAATTTCATGACCCGGGCAATCATGCGTGCCGAGGTTGGATCACTGCCTTTGTTGACCTGGTTTCTCTCCAGCCGGTTGATCAGCAGCGACAACTGGCGCATCAGCACCCAGGCCACCACCAGCACGCATGCCAAATCCACCATGCGTGGCGTCAGCCAGGTGATCCGATAATCATCAATGGCCATGTAAGCGTACTGGCGTGCCACCGCCACTGCCGAGAACAGCACGATCACCTGTACCACATGCACAATGATGCTGTGTGACCAGTTCCGCTTCCGGCGTTCAACCATTGCAATAATGATGGCCGCCAGCAGACAGGCCGCCAGCACCCCTGCGCCGATCAGATACTTGATCAATAAATCGTGATCGTCCACACCTTCTCCTTGTTGCGCGGCCGCAATTGCATGCGGCCAGCCTTAAGCAGCAAAGATTATAAGAGTAGGCGGTATGGCGCAGGCGCGGTCTGTCGCAGACGTTCCGCCATCACTGGCGACACGCCCGGCCCGGGCCGGGCGGCCCGAGAGATTGAGGGGCGCAGGGGGCCTGGTCGGCATCCTGGCGCCCGGCGCGGGCAGCCAGGCCAGCCCCTCGGGCACTCAGCGGGTCTCGCCGCCGCTCAACCAGCGCAGGTACGCCGAGCGAGTCACGGGAGACACGGAATCCAGCACTTTCTGACGGTTCACCTGATGGCGCACCTGCAAACGCGCATCGGCGACCAGACGGGACTTGCAGAACCAATGACAACTATGCTGAAACAGATACAGTTCGGCTGACATATGGTAGGCGCGCTGCTTAGGCTCCCAGCCGGCGCTGTTTTCCACGACATAGCGGAACCCTGCCGCATGAATTTCCAGCAATGCGCGGAAATCCCGTGTCGCGCCAGGCAACAGGCGCTCCAGGTAAGGAACGCATACCGCGAAGGTGCCCATGGCTGTCGCCAGGCGGCTTTCCTGCTTCATGGACTGCGCCAGTGTCTGCGCCTGCGCGGCCACCGCACGTTCCGTTTGGGCGAACGTCTCGAGAATCTGCTGCTGACGGACTTCGGAAGCCTCGTGAATTGCGCGGGCATACCCTTGCGTCAGGGTTTCCATGTGCCGTTCCAGCTGCAAATTGGCCAGATGGCTGCCCAGCAACACAATATGCGCGCGCTGATAGCGCGCACGCAGCAGCTGCCCCACCAGGGCAACCACCAACAGGATCAATATGATGTCCATCGCGTCCTTTCACGATTGGGCCGGCACCTCGGCAAACAGGCCAGCGGCCGCCCCGGCAACCGTGGCTTCATGCTGCCTGGGTGACGACACACAAGCAAAAAGGCCCAAACCGAAGTTTGGGCCTTTTTATAATCTGGAGCGGGAGACGAGTCTCGAACTCGCGACCTCAACCTTGGCAAGGTTGCGCTCTACCAACTGAGCTACTCCCGCATTTCGTCTTGCTTGCGCTGCGACGAGAAATAAATAATAACCTGCCTTTTCGGATGTTGGCAAGCCTTTCTGAAATTTTCTGCTTAGCAGCACTATTTTCGTCACCGACCCCAGGCAAACCGTCACATAAAAACAACAAACCGTCATTGAGGGCCATAACCAGACCCCAGCTAAAACCCAACCTCAAGCTCAGGCGCGCCCCTCTGGCAGCACGGGGATGCCGCCCGGTGTTGCCGGCTGGGCGGCACAGCCACTGTATTACCCGCCGCTGTGCTGCCAGCCCCCCGCGCAAGCAATGCGCGGGGGCCCGCCCTGCCCGGCCTACTGGCAGAACAGATTGGCTTCGTTCACCCGGGAGACGCGCAACATATCCACCTGCCCGCTGAAGTGCTCGCTGGCCGGCACCGTCGGGCGCGCGCCCAGCATCAATTCGCTGGCTGCTCGTGCAAGCATCGGTGCGCCTGCCGTCTTGCCAAAGCCGGGGCCATTCTCGCAATTAAGCTGCAGGCTGACGTTCTGCCCGTCCGAAGCAACATACAACTCGTTCCAACGCTCCGGGCCGTCCAGCGGCAACAACAGGCGCTTGCCCTGCGCCGGGAACTGCACCACCACACTGGCACTGCCCGTTTCCACGTTGAACACGCCCGTTCCCAAGGACATGAGGGTTTGCAGGGCCTCGCCCGCCGCCGGCTTGAAGCGCAGGTGGATAGCGAAGACTTCGCCGATGGGGGTCGCGGCGAACAGCGAATCCTCGGGCGTGCGCAACTGCGCAGGCACGGCCTCGCCGTCGGCATTGATCTGGATGATCTTGCCGCCAATATCGCTGTTGCCGCGTTCCATATAGCGTTCGGCTACCGGCTGCAGGCTGGCGTCCTGCAACACCAGGTCATTGCTGTAGGGCGAGTTGTCGTTGATGCAGATGGCGGCGGCGCCATCCGTGCAGGTTTCCGTCTGCATGATCCAGAAACCCAGGGTATCGCCATTCACCGGCATGGTTTCAACCGAAACTTCCCGGTCCTCGACCACGGTATCCGTGCCGCCGCAGGCCGCCAGCGGCAGTGCTGCCGCAACGATCAGGCGCTTGATCCATTGATTGTTCATCATCTTCATTCCTTCAACGCGCCACCGTGGCGCGGGGTTGCAGGATGACGTCATCGACCACCTGCCCCGCCAGCGTCTTGGTCAGCACATGCATGCGGTCGCCACGGATGGACAGCGTGGTGTAGGTATTGACGTTGTCATCGAACAGCACGTCCGCCACGCGGGCAATGCCGTTGCCATCGTTGTCGTAGTACTTGGCCGAATCCGACCCTGCGATCAGATAGGTAGCCCCGCCCAGGCGCGGCACGCCGCCCGCGAGCGGCACCGAGCGCGAATACATGTGGTCATGGCCGCTGATCACCAGGTCTATCCCGGCCGCATCGACCACCGGCGGGATGTACCGGGCCGAGCGGCCATTACCCGATGCCGGGTTGCCGTTGTACGGCGGACGATGCAGCATCAGTATCTTCCAGGTCTTGGCGCTGGCCTTCATGTCGGCTTCCAGCCACTGCGTCATCTTGAGCCAATCCGCTTCGTCCAGCATTTCCGTACTGACCACGGCAATATGCGCATTGCCATAGTCAAAGCTGTAATTGGCGCTGTCGAAAGGTGCGGCACTGCTGCCTGCCGCCATCGGCAGCCGGAACATGGATGCGAACTTGCTTGCCCCTTCGTTGATGACTTCGTGGTTGCCCTGCGTTGGCACGAACACCTTGGACGCCAGCGCCCCTTCCCCTTCCAGCGCATCGAAGAACAGGCGAACCAGGCGATAGTCACTCAGGTCGTCGGTGAAATCACCGACATGCAGGATCAATTCGCTGCCGGGCAACTGGGCCATCATCTTCTTGTACAGGTCGCGCACCAGGCCATTGCCATCGAAAATATTTTCATTGGCCGCCGTTTGCGTATCGCCAAACAGCACGATGTCCACCTGGTCGTCGCCGTTATCCGTCAGCACGGTATAGACGGGGCTCATGCTGCCCACGCCGTCACCCACGCTGTAGTGATACGTCTTGCCCGGCTTGAGACCGGTCAGCTTCGCATGGTGCACGCGCACGGCGCCCGATTCCGTGCCGTAGAAGAACGGCAGGATCTCGGAGCTTCCGGTAGCGCTCTGCGACAGCGCTTCGGTATCGCCATAACGCACGACCGACGCCTGGCTGCCCAGCGCGGTGTACCAGGTCACGTTCAGTTCGGACGGGTTCGCGGCAGGCGTCAGATAGACATGGCGCGGCGTGGCATCCAGGCGTTCCACCAACGCCTGCACCTTGGTCATCAGCGAAGAACCCACACTGTCATAGACCCGGAAAATCAGGTCTTGCGATTTCGTGCCTGCTGGCAGTTGCACCCGCAGCATGCCATGCTCATCGGTAACACCGAGGACGCGTACTTCCGTGACCGTATCATTGGCGCTGTTGTAAACCAGCGATTCGATCGTCACGCCACGCGCCGGCTTGCCGTCGGCGCCCACCACCAGCAGTTCGGTCGCCTGCCCGCCCACGCCCCAATGGGTCATCAGCGTATAGCGCCCGCCCACCGGCTTGCGGATGACCGGGTGATACCAGGTCTTGCCATCGACTTCCGCGGCAGCCGTCACCGAAATATCCGTATTCTGGATATAGTCCTTGACCTTCAGGCGCAAGGTAGCGATGGTTTGCGTGTTTTCCTTGAAGCCATTGAACGTGGCGTTCAAGGTGCCGCTACCGGTGCTGACCTGGCTGGGCGCAAGGTCGGCAGGCAACAGCTCCAGGCTGGTTTTGGTGGCGTCGTAGCTCAGGTGCAGCACCATTTCGCTGAAATTCTTCCCGCCGACCACGCGGATAGGCAGGTCGAAGGTGCCGCCCGGATAGAACTCCACGTTGCTGCTTTCGATATGGATACGCGGCGCACCGGTCACGACATTGAACATCAGGTCGCCAGCGGACACGTTGCCATTGATGTCATGGACACGGTAGTCCAGGCGATGCCAGCCGTCGGACAGGCCGGAGGCCTGGTATTCCAGGCGGTCCGTGCCGTTGCTGCTGGTCTTGGCGCTGATGTCCTGACCGTCGAGCTTCAGTTCGAAGTTGTTGAAATCCACACCCGAAGCATCCGCCAGTTGCAGGCTGATCCTGGGCGAATGGCTGTCCACCGTTGCGCCGCTGGCCGGTGTGACCACCACGCCAGGGCCCTGCAGGTCGGTGTTATCGCTATAGACGGCGGTGAAATTATCCAGCAGCACATGGGAATCTATGCGCTCGGCCGTTTTCAGCACCAGGAAACGGAAAGGCTGGGAAAAACGCAGCGGTTCGCGGTAGCCCTCGGGAATTTCCGCCATCATGAAATTCCAGCCACGGTCGGGCAGCCCTTCGCCATCATTGTTGTAGTTGATGGTGATCTGCTTGTTGTCAGCGTCCACCAACAGGCCGCGCACCCACCAGACCTTGCCGGCCAGTTCATCCGGAATATAGACATTCACGCCCAGGTACTTGGGGTAGCCCGGCAGCGTCTTGACCTTGCCCGGATCGGTCACGTAGGCGCCAAAGGTGCCCGGCGACTTGGGATCGGTTTCCCAAGACAGGCGCATGGAATACTCGCCAGCGAACACCGGGTCGCTGACTCGCGCCAGTTTCACGGACTTGTGGCGCGCACCACTGCCGGCATACATGCTCACATCGCCTTCGAAGTCATCCACGATGACTGGCGGTACGCCGATATCGACCTTGACCGTGGTGGACTGATCGCCATAGCTGACCGTGACCTGGCAGCTGCGGCCCTGCACTGCGCCTGCCGTCAGGACGCCCGTCGAGGCATTGATGGCACAGTCCGCCGCATTGTCCACCGTGTATTTCAGCACTCCGCTTTCATAGCTGACGGCACGGCCGCCACTGGTCAGTACGGGCTTGAGCGCCAGCGTGGCGCCGCTATCCAGCGTATAGACGCTGCGCGGGAAAGCAATGCTGTCGATGCTGGACACCACATTGACGCGGGCGACGCCCTTCTTGTCGCCCGCACGCGCCACGACATAGCCTTCCGCCTGCTGGCCGCCGGCCTTGAATGCGCCAGTCACTTTGTCGATCAGGCCCAGATCCGCGTCGCTGATGCCGTACTCCACCTGAATCCCGTCGCGCTCCCATTGCCTGGCGTCGAAACCGACACCACGGAAACGCCGGAAGGTCGAGCCTGCCAGCAAGGTCAGCTCGCGCGGATGCAGCATCACGCTGTCCTCATAGCGAGCCTTGTCAGGGTCCAGCACCAGCGCCCATTTGGTCGCGACCGAACGTTCCGAGCCATCCGAAGGCTGATTCAGCAAGTGCGTGTAGCGGTCGCCGGGAAAGCGGCCCACCAGCGTGGAAGAGCCGCCGCCATCGAAATTGATGGCCTTGACCGCACCATAGGCACGCATCAGCTGTGCCAGCTTGGTACGGGTAATGCCGTCGCCGGTGGAACCCACCGGCTTGTCGGCCACCAGGAAAAAGGCGCTGCCGTCAGCCCGTATGCCAAACCCGGTACGGCTGCTGATCTCGCCTTCATCGGCATCGCCGGCCAGTTCACCGTTATCCACCAGCAAACCGCGGCCAAAGCCGGCACCGACGGCATAGCGCACCTTCGCCCAATCGGCATTATCGGTTTCGTAGCGAACTTCGACCGTGCTGCTGGCCGGAATCTCGGCCCCGACGATCAGCGCGTGGCCGGCGGGGATCACATAGGCCACTTCATCCTGCACGATGCTCACGGCCTGGCCTGAAAAGGGCACGAACTGGACGCTGCTGCTGCCGTCCGGCTGCGCCAGCACCGTCACGCCATTGGCCTGTGGGCGCACCAGCACGCCGGTTTTACCCTGAAGGTTGACCGGGCCCCGGTAGTTTTCCGCCACATACACCGCCACTTCCGAACTGCCGCGCACATAGGCGGCGTTCTTCTGTTGCGAGGCATCGTAGCGGTACACGCTGCCGACTTCACTGGCGAGCTTGCCGCCAACGTACAGGCGCAGCTTGAAATCCGGCACCTGGTTTGCCGCCAGGATATCGACACGGCCATCTTCATCGACCACCACGACTTCTTCGACACGGTCGCTGAAACCGGTATAGGTCACGCCGTCTATCTTGGTCAGGCCCATGTTCCAGCCATTGACCATATCGTAGGGGTCGGCATTGACCGCCAGAATGATATTGCGACCCCGGTCGATGGCCCTGTCGGCCGACTGGGTCGTGCGTTCCATCGAAAACTGGCCCCGCGACCGCTCCAGCGGCTCCAGCGACAGGCCGTCGCCCAGCTTGAAGTCGGCGACGATCAGCGCTTCGTTGTAGGTGTGATTCAGCTTGCCTTCGATGATACGCAGCGAATCATTGACTTTGTACTGCTGCAAATCGCTGATGACGGTAGGCACCTGCTCCTTGCTGGTAGTGCCTTCAACGAGGGGAGCCTCGGGCGCCTGGAACTGGCTGGCGGCATCGGCCGGCGGCTCGATGATATTGCTGGCGAACTGCTCGCCTGTCGAGCCATCGACGACATGTTCAACCGTCTTATCGTTATAGACGGTCTCCTTGTCGTTACCACAGCCGGCCAGCAATGCGCCAAGCAGCAGGGAGCCACAAGACATTCTTGTGACCGCTAGGGAACACCACGACATAGATCTGATCCTTGAAGGGGCAGGAAATGGAATGGGCAAGGCTGCCGGCCAGCGCACCGGCTTGGCCGATGCAAACGGCACAAGATGCACAACCGGCGCCATGGCCAGCCGCAAACGGCATGGCAACGAATGCCCAGGCAGGAAAAATGTGCAAAGGCTACCGACGCAAGATTGCAATTTTGTTGAGGAAGAATGACCGTTCTGGCCCGGTTGCCACGGGCCTGTCGCAACACCTCGGCAGCGGGCTTTCCCTTTCCGTTCTATTTCTTGTGATCGTGGGGTTCGTGCGCCATGACGCAGCTGGGTTTGCGGGCCGCCACCGCGCGGCGGCAGCCTGGCGTCAAGCCTGACGCCGCCTGAATCTCCAAGGACTCATGATAAAAAACGCACATCTAATAGGAAAATTAACTAGTTTCAGTGTTGGATTCGTCATATTTGGGATGCTACTTTAGTCAGTTCATCCGTGACGGCACACAGCACTTCAATGCTTGCGGCCCGCCTGACACGGCTTCATCCCTGTTATTTCCTCTTTCTATGGAGCTGTCGCAAATGAGCGTGGAAACAGAGCTGACCCGCCCAGGCCCCTGGCTGGAATCGCTGACGAAACTGCAACCGGCTCCATGGCATTGGGGTCGTTCCATTCGTGCCGCGCTGAGTGTCGGCCTGCCCTTTCTCATCGGTCTGCTGAGCAATGACCTCATGACCGGCATGTGGATCGCAATGGGCGCCCTGATGCAGACCACCGGGGAGCGGGACGGCACCTATGACTCGGTCTTCCGGAACATGCTGATTGCCGCCCCGATCGGCGCCCTGGGTTATCTGGCTGGCTATCTGGGCCTGCTGCCCTGGCCGCTCACAGTGGTCGCGATGGCCGTGCTGGCCTTCGTCGCCGGTATTGTCAGCAGCTATGGTGCCGCCCTCTCCGTGGGTTGCCTGCAGGCCTTGCTGGTCGCCGCCATCGCGATCGGTGTGCCCGGCATCACGCCATTCTGGCAACCGGCACTGCTCTATCTGGTCGGCACCCTGCTTTACGCAGCGCTCCTGGGAATCGAAGCCCTCTTTTTCCACCAGCGGCCACGCCGCAACATGCTGGCGGGCCTGTTCAATGCCCTGGCTTCATTGGCCATCAACCGCGCAGAGCAGCGTCCTATCGACGAACCGCGCCGCCTGGTCACGGCGCGCCTGGCGGCAGCCCATGCCGCCCTGTTGCATCAGCATCGGCGCATGGCCGGCCGCAGCCTGGAGCAGGAACGCAATGCCGCCATTCTGCAGCGCAGCGACGCCATCTTTACCGCCTTGCTGGCCAGTGACGATATCACTACGCTGCGCAACTCCGCCCAACGGCTGCACCAGATTTCCGGTGCGCTGGCGGCAACGTCGCGTTTTCCTGCCACCGCACTGGGCACGCCGGATTCCGATCTCGACCGCCACCTCCGCGCGCTCACGGCTCTGCTGAATGCGCAGGCTACTTTCGACCTGCCTTTGCAGACAGCAACGGAACCCGCGCTGTCTCCGTCGGCGCATCAGGTAAAGATAGATCTGTCGGATCGCCTGCTGCCCAGCCGCGACACCTTGCTGGCCGCCTCGGCCCTGGCGCTGTGCATTGCCATCGCCTATGCCATTCACTGGCTGGACAGCGATGCGCACTGGTTCTGGATTCCCCTGACCGTCGGGCTCATCATGAAACCCGATTTCGGTTCCGTTGTCGCCCGTTCGCTGTTGCGCAGCCTGGGGACGCTGATCGGCGTCGTGATCGGCGCCGCCATTCTCCTGTTCGTGTCCAAAAGCATCGCCTTTGTCCTGATCATGGCAGCCCTGGCCGCCTGCCTGCCGTGGGCCATGCAGCGCTCCTACGCCCTGCAGGCTGTCGTCCTGACCCCCTTGATCCTCATGCTGGTGGACATCATTCTGCCCGGCAGCCACGACACCGCTTTCGCCCTGCAGCGCCTGCTCGATACCGTGATTGGCGCAGTCATCGTCATCGTGTTCGGCTATCTGGTGTGGCCCAAGGGCCATCGCCCGGAAATTGCCACGCGCTTTCTGGCTGTCCGGCAGGCGCTGGCCGATTATCTGCAGGCCTGCCTGCCCGACCCGGCCGCCGCCTCCCCGGCAGCCCGACAGTCGCAGATTCGTCAATACCGCCGCAATGCCTACCGTCAATTGACAGGTTTACGTGCCCAGTTGCAACGGTTCATGTGCGACCCGCCCCCGGCAGGCAACACGACGGCAGCGTGGTTTCCATTGCTCGACAGCGCCGAGCGGATCTGCGACGACATTACGATTTATTCCGTGCAAGCAAGCCAGGCACCTGCAGATGAGATGCGCCAGGCTTTGCAACTGCAGGTGGAACACCTGGGCGGCAAGCAACTTGGCAGCGGCACCACGCAACACTGGCCAGGCCCGCGCCCCGGCACCCCGGAAGCCCGCCTGATTGAACGTATCGACAGCGAACTGCAGCATATGCAGACGCTGCGCACCCAGGCCTGAGCCATCCCCGCCCCCGGCCTGCCGCCGGGGCCTACACGGCAAGCGCAAACCTACATTCTGTCGAAGGCGGACCCGACATGGGGCAGGAACAGCCGATCGTAGGTTTTCAATAGGAAGGCGTCGGTCATGCCAGCCATGTGATCGCATATCACCCGCAAACGCTCGCCTTCCGGGGCAGCCTGCCAGCGCTGGTAAACATCCCTGGGCAGGAAGGCCCGGGGTTCGGAAGCCAAGGCCTCGAACACGGCAATGACCAGCCGCTGCCCCTTGAACTCCATCTGCTGCACGCCTGCACTCAGAATCACGGTTTCTTTCACCGCCGTCTTCAGGGTATCCAGGAACGCCATGGCGTCACGCGGCAGACTGGCGCGATAGCGCAGCAACGGCTCCTCAAAATCCGGGTCGGTATGCACACGGCAATGGCTGATGAAGTAATGCACCAGCCGACCGATGAAACGCTTGCGGCGCCCGCCGTCGCCAAACAGGCGATCGACCAGCCAATCATGAATTTCCGGCAGCGTCTTGCCGGCCATTTCTGCGGCATAGCGCTCGCGCAGGGATTCCAGGAAGCACACGCACTTTTCCCAAGGCGCATGCCGGCGGAAATCTTCCGGCTCGATCAGGTCCATGGCCAGGGCATCTTCCAGGTCATGTACGCCGAAGGCAATGTCATCGGCGATATCCATGATGCTGCAATCGAAGGATTTATGCCTGGCACGGCCATGTTGATCCGCAATGGGCGGGTCGAACGCCGTAAAGCGTTCCCGGTCTGCCGTGTTCAGCGGCGCCAGAATCCAGTCCACCACCTCCTGTTCGCTGTCCAGATAGCATTTGGGGGGCCGGGACACCTTGCGGTCGATGATGCGGATCGTGCTGGGCCCAGTCTCCAGCCGCGGGGCCAGATCCGGATTGAACACTTGCGAGTAAGGTACCGGGTACTTGAGCAGACTCAACATGGCACGCCGGGTCAGGTTCGCGCCCGCGTGCTCGGAAAATTTCTCCAGCCGCGACACGATCCTCAACGTCTGGCCATTGCCCTCAAAGCCCCCGGCCGCGCGCATGCAGTAGTTCAGCGCCACCTCTCCCCCGTGGCCAAACGGCGGATGGCCCAGGTCATGCGTCGCGCCAGCCACCTGAATCATGCTCAGGCTGGGCAGGTGCGGATGGATTTCCTGGTATGCCGGATTGCATTCGAACTGCCGCACGATACCAGCAGCAATTTGCGCAACCTCCAGGCTATGCGTCAGCCGGGTGCGGTAGAAATCGTTGTCCCCCGGACTCAGAATCTGTGTCTTGCCCTGCAAACGCCGGAATGAAGCACAATGAATAATGCGCGCGTAATCGACATCATACGGGGTGCGTACATCGGTGCCGACGGGCTCCCAGGGTTCGCGGCGCTGCTGCCAAAGCATGACTTACCTCCTTATCGGGCTAAATGCGGTACTACGGCCCGGCTGCGGCAATCCGGCTTCGACGCGGCAGGGGCCAGGCACGCGAAATCCCTGCCTGCGGTACGGTAACATGCACGAGAACAGGCCACACTCGCTCTACTTCCGCCACGGCCCCAGGAACAGACATGGCACAGGGTATGTCCCGCTACCATTCCTCCCCAGACCCTCTGCCATCCGACGCGATGGGCAGCATCGGTTTCATCGGTGCAGGCAGGCTTGCCCGAACCCTGGCCGGGCATTGCCATGCGCGCGGCCTGAACATCAAGGCAATTGCCAGCCGCACGCCCGCCAGTGCGCAACAACTAGCCGCCAGCCTCCCGGGCTGCACCGCCCTGGATCATGCCCAGGAAGTCGCCGACTGCTGCCACCTCGTTTTCATCACCACGCCCGATGCCGCCATCGCAGCTGCTGCGGCCGCTGTGCGCTGGCGTGCAGGCGCGCGAGTCGTGCATTGCAGCGGCGCCACCGATGTCTCGGCCCTGGACGCCGCAAAAGCTGCGGGTGCGCTGACTGGCGGGTTCCATCCCCTGCAAACCTTCGCCGACCCGGCTGCGGCCATCGAACACCTGCCAGGCTGCACAGTCACCATCGAGGCCGCGGCGCCGCTGGATGCCGAACTGGCCGCACTGGCCGCGCGCCTGGGCTGCAGAATCAATCACCTGCCCCCTGGCACCCGGCCGCTGTATCATGCCGCTGCGGGCTATGCCTCGCAATTCATCAATGCCTTGCTGCATGACGCGGTACGCATGTGGCAATCCTGGGGGGCCAGCGAAGAAGACGCCCTCCATGCCTTGCTGCCCCTGCTCCAGGGAACCCTGGCCTCGATTGCCGGCAGCGGGATTGCCGCCGGCATGCCCGGACCGGTTTCCCGTGGCGATGCGCCATCGGTCGCCGGCCATGTCGCAGCATTGCAATCCTTCGACCCGGCCAGCCTCCCACTTTATGTCGAACTTTGCCAGCGCACCGTCGATATCGCGTTGCAACAAGGCCGCATCGACTCTGCCTGTGCCAGCCATCTGCGCCATATCCTGACCGCAACGCAACATTGAGCGACGCGGCCGCCAACCGCTGTCGGCACTCCCCTGAAGACGCCCGGCAACCCTACAAGGAAATCAAGCGATATGCCGACCCAACGCGAGAACAACCTGCGCCAAGCCCATCAAGTCCTGGATTGGAATCGAAAATACCTGAACCACGGCTCCACGCTGACACCCGAACGAATCGGCGAGTGCTTCGCCCCGGCTTTCATCGTTGAAGCCAATGGCCGGCGCT
This sequence comes from Kerstersia similis, assembly GCF_965139615.1. Taxonomy (NCBI): domain Bacteria; kingdom Pseudomonadati; phylum Pseudomonadota; class Betaproteobacteria; order Burkholderiales; family Alcaligenaceae; genus Kerstersia; species Kerstersia similis. Next base: position 62,891 of record NZ_CBCSIQ010000014.1, on the reverse strand, counting down.
ACCAGGCCAACCACCAGAACTACCAGGCGTTTCTGGAAGACATAAAACGCTCGCTGTCCGGCATCGAATACACGATAGACCACACCGTTGCCGACGAACACTCGGCCGTTTTTGCCATGCGCGTGAGCATCTGCAAGCAAGACGGCAGCACCGAGCACTTCCATGCCGTCCTGCTGACCCAGTTCGATGTCCATGGCAAAGTCACGCTTTGGCACGAGGTGTACGTCCCCCGACCAGAACAAGCCTGACACACGGATAGACACACACCGGAAGTCATGATTCAGTCACAATGACTTGAGATACTGGGGTGCGGCGGAGAAAGCCCGGCAACGGCGCGGCTCCGCCATCGTTCGAACACGCCCCTGGCTCCCGAAAAGAATCGCTGGCCCTCACCGGAACTCTCTGCATGTCTTCGTCCCGTCCGACTTCCTGCCTTCCCGTCCTGACCCGTCACCTGCTGCCCGCCACGTTTGTGCTGGCCATACTGGCCGGGTGCGGCAGCAGCCATGACAAGAACGACACTGAACCGACACCGGAACCCACGCCGACGCCGACGCCCACCCCCAGTTCGCCCTATGTGGATGCCCGTGCCGGAGACGTCCTGAAGGTTCAGATCAAGGAGTTGCATCCGACCCAGCCGTCGGTTGGCTACGACCAGATCTATTACCACCTGGGTCGCAAACAGCCGGATCTGAACCGTTACCAGCCCACGGAAGCCGGCTACCTGGGCGACAGCGACGACGATAACTACTCACGCTATATCTATCGCACCGAGCGCAAGCGCATTGACGATTACTGTGCCGACAACGGACAAGGCGGTGTCGCCAGCTTCACACAGACCGGCACCCGCCTGATAGACAGCACGAGCTATACCTGCTCCCTGCCTGCGCCCACGCCCGACGCTGCCGCCGATATCCTGGCACAACTGAAAACCGTCGTGGTTGGCCCCGGCGGGACGCTGTACCTGACGGACGGCCACCATACCTTTACCACCCTCAAGGAACTGGCAGACGGCGGCGACGAATTGCCGGTATGGGTGCGTGTCGCGGCGAACTACAGCGGCGCGGAAACCCAGGCCAGCTTCTGGCAGCAAATGCAGGAAGCACGCTATGTCTGGCTGGAAGACCCGGATGGCAAGGCCATCACCCCTGAACAGTTGCCAAACCGCCTGGGCCTGGATACCTTGAGCGATGACAAATACCGCTCGCTGGTTTACCTGACGCGCGGCATGGGCTATGACAATAGCGACATGCCTGAATTCGCGGAGTTCTACTGGGGCAGCTGGCTGCGTGAAAACGGCCCGGATCTCTCGGCGTACAAGCTGAACGACCTGGCCCGTGCCCGCATCGAAGTCAAGAACGGTGTCGTCAGCGCCCGCAGCGGCGACAGCACCGACAGCTATGTGGCCGCCGTGCGCGATGCAGCGCTGGGCATGGTCGCGCTGGACGACAGCGCGCCGGTTTCTGGCGGTCGCCTGGCAGGTGATCTGGGCCGCATGAACCCGCCTGCTGCCGCCAAGGACTGGAACGATTTCATGGAAGAGGAAATCTGGCGCACGGACACCAACAACAGCGGCCGTTACCGTACGGCCGGCAAAGCCTGGTATGCCCTCAAGTACCGTGAATGCGGCGGCGCCGCCAACACCCAGCCGGAATGCTGGCTGAAACCCTGACACAGCGCCGCACCGCACGCACCTGGCCGAAGGACCGGGGCCGCAAGGCCCCACAGGGACCCCAAAAGCCCCCACAAGGGGCCCCAAGCCCGCAAGACCAGCAAGGCCTCGGGTTCAGGCCAGGTCGCCCAGCTGGCGGTGCAGATCCTCAATCTCCAGCAACCGCCCGCGCACCTCGGCAGGATAGACCGCTGCCATTTCCACCGCCAGAAAATGGATCAAGGCAAACGCTGCCAGGTGTGAATCGAACACGTGCAGCCTGGCGTTCGGGCAGCACAGTGTGATGGCCGCGCGGGGCACCAGATCTGACATGGCCGTATCGGTGATCAGCAACTGGCTGACTCGGCGCTTGGCCGCCGCCTCCATCAAGGGCAGCAATTGACTGGCACGCCGTCGGAAATCCACCACGACCAGCAGGTCTCCCGCCCGCAACTGGCTGAGTAACTCGCTGGGCCTGCCCGCGGCGTCGCCCAGCACAAACACATCCTGGCGCAGCTGCAGCCACAAGGCCTGCGCATAGCAGGCCAGCACATGACTGGCGCGCAAACCCAGCACAAACACCCTGGGCGCGCAAAAGAGCTGCTCAACCGCCTGAGCCAGCTGCCCAGGCAGCAGGCTATGCCGGAAGCTACCCAGCTGCTCCTGCTCCACCTCGATATAGCGATCCCAGGCGCGTTCGCGATACGAGTCCGGCCCCGCCTCCTGTGCACGTGCCGCTGCGGCGGCAGTACGGTCAAGCGGCGAATTGCCATCCTGGTCACGCGCCTGACGCCGGGCCTGCTGGAAGCCCTCATACCCAAGCTTCTGAAAAAAACGCGCTGCGCAAGCGCGTGACACTTGGGCCATTGCCGCCAGTTCCGCCGCCTGGAAACCCGCCATGGAAAAACCGGGTTGCATCAATACCCCCGCCAACCTGCGCTCGGACACCGACAGGCTGCGCCATTGATCCAGGATACGTCTGCGCAAGGATCCGGGCGCCCCGCCAGCTCCCCCATCCTGACCTGGCTGCCCACCTGTGCCCAGCCCTGTGTGATCCGTTATCTGCCCCATGCTTCTCTCCATTCCTGAAACGTGTTCATCATCCGAAAGCGCACCATGACAGTGCTTCGTCCCTATCAAGGCGGTGCGCAATGCACCGCCTTGGACCGCAACCCGGCAACCCCGCCCATGCTTTTTCTCCCTGTCTGGCAGGAAGGCGGCGCCTGCTGCTCTTGGAATTACCGTTTCACTCAATAGAGAAAATGGAAATTCCATTCCATTCATAAGCACGATGGATGCCAACTTTTTTCAGAAACTGGCACGATATTTGCTTTGGTACTGTCATCAGCGCTTCCTCCACACCGCTAACCGCAAGGAAATCTGCCATGACAGCCCGCCTCAAATCCCGGACCGCCGCCTTTCTCGCCACCTTGGCCGCCAGCTGCGCCATGCTCATGCCCTTGGGCAATGCCCATGCCGACGACTCCTTGAGCCGCGTGCTCGATAAGAAAAGCCTGGCCGTCGGCATCGCCGGGGACTTTCCTCCCTATGGCTTCATCGGCCCGGATTTCCAGCCTCAAGGCCTGGAAATCGACCTGGCCCGGTATATCGCCGACAAAATGGGGGTCCAAGCCGATCTGGTGACCGTGACCAACCCGAACCGGATCCCCTACCTGCAAACACGGAAAATCGACGTCATCATTTCCTCGCTGGGCAAAAATCCCGAGCGCGCCCAGGTGATAGATTTCGGTTCCTCCTATGCGCCCTTCTTCCAGGCGGTCTATGGCCCGGCCAACCTGAAGATCGAGACGATCGAGGATCTCGCCGACAAAAGCGCAGCCGTCACCCGCGGCACCATTCAGGACGATCTGATTACCCAGCTCGCGCCCAAGAGCCTGAAGATCCAGCGTTTCGAGGATGATGCCTCGACGGTGCAAGCGTTCGTTTCGGGCCAGAACCAATTGCTGGTCACTGGCGCCTCCATGGCCGATGTGGTGCTGAAGAAGAATCCGCAGCTCAATGCCGAATACAAGCTGCTGCTGAAAGATTCGCCATGTTTCATCGCCGTCCGCAAGGGTGAAGATGCCTTGCGCGAACAGCTCAATGCCATTCTGCTGGCGGCCAAGGAAGACGGCACGCTGGAAGCCCTGTCGCAAAAATGGCTGGGCCGCAGTACCGGCGAACTCCCGCTCTGATTCCCTCCTGCATGGCCGCTTTGCCACAGCGCCAGTCATGCCACCGGTCCCGGGCTGCCTGCAACGCAGGCAGCCCACTGCAAGGAAACCCGCACCATGCTTTCAGATTTCGTGCCCGTCCTCGCCCAATGGCCGCTACTGCTGAAGGGCCTGCTTCTCACCCTGATGCTGACCGCCATTGCCACGCCGCTGGGCGTGGCGACCGGCATCGCCTGCGGCTGGCTGCGCATCCATGGCAACGCACCGATACGGTTCTGTGTCGGCGCTTATCTGGAGTTGATGCGCAATACCCCTTTCATCATCCAGCTCTTCTTCATCTTTTTCGGCCTGCCGGCGCTGGGCCTGAAACTCGATACGACAACGGCATGTGTCCTGGCCATGAGCCTGAATCTTGGCGCCTACTGTACGGAAATCGTGCGTGCCGGCATTCAGGCCACCCCCAGAGGGCACATAGAGGCCGCAGAAAGCCTGGCGCTGAACCGCTGGCAGGTATTCATGCATGTCGTGCTGCCGCCGGCACTCAAACGGGTATGGCCCGCCCTGATCGGGCAGATCATCCTGGTCATGCTCGGCTCCGCTGTCTGCAGCCAGATTTCCATGGAAGAACTGACCTACAGCGCCAACCTGATCTCCAGCCGGACATTCCGCAACTTTGAAGCCTATATCCTGATCGCCGCGATCTACCTGCTGCTTGCCGTGCTGATGCGCCGCTTCCTGAACTGGCTGGGGCCGCGCTGGATCTTCGGCCGTTGACAAACAGAACTTCACAGGTGCCGCCATAATGATTGACTTCCCTTTCTCCGCCATTGCCTGGCAACTCCTGCTGGCATTGCGCTGGACGGTGCTGCTGTCGCTGCTTGCCTTTGTCGGCGGCGGTACGCTCGGCCTGCTGCTGCTTATCCTGCGGATCAGCGAACGTCCCTGGGCACGGCGCTGCATCCAGTTCTATGTGCAGATTTTCCAGGGCACCCCGCTACTGATGCAGCTGTTCCTGGTCTATTTCGGACTGCCGATGCTGGGGCTGGAGATGCCCGCCCTGCTGGCGGCAGGCATTTGCCTGACGCTCTACAGCAGCGCGTTCCTGTGTGAAATCTGGCGCGGTTGCGTGGAATCCATTCCGCGCGGCCAATGGGAGGCCTCCAGCAGCCTGGCCCTGAACCGTGGGGAACAGCTCCGCCACATCATCCTGCCGCAAGCCGCCCGCACCGCCATGGCACCCACTGCCGGCTTTCTGGTACAGGTCATCAAAGGCACCGCCCTGGCCTCTGTCATCGGGTTCGTTGAAATCACCAAGGCCGGGCAGATGATGGCCAATGTCACCCATCAACCCTTTCTGATCTACGGCTGCGTCGCCCTGCTCTACTTTGCCTTGTGCTACCCGATTTCGCTTTGGTCGCGCCACCTGGAAAACAGTATGCGCCGCCCTGCCACCCACCGCTGAAGCCCAGACCACAGGAGATGCTCATGCTTTCCACCGCCACGCCCCGTCCCGCCCCGGCTGCCATCGGTTCCTCCATCCCCCTGATCGCCATTAAAGACCTGCGCAAGCGTTATGGTGACAATGAGGTGCTGAAAGGCATAGATCTGGACATACACCGCCGCGAAGTGGTCACCATCATTGGCAAGAGCGGTTCGGGAAAAAGCACGCTGCTGCGCTGTATTAACGGCCTGGAGACCTTCCAGTCCGGCAGCCTGACCGTACACGGCCAGGCCTTGCGGCCACACGACGCCGCAGCCATGCGTGACATGCGCAAGAATGTGGGCATGATTTTCCAGAACTTCAACCTGTTCCCGCATCTGAGCATAGGCCGGAACATCATGCTGGCCCCCACCCTGGTGATGAACATGACACGCCAGGAAGCGCGCAGGCGCGCCGAAATCCTGCTGGAACGCGTCGGCCTGGCCGAGAAATTCGACCACATGCCCGAACAGCTCTCGGGTGGCCAGCAGCAGCGCGTGGCCATCGCTCGCGCGCTGGCAATGGAGCCGGAGGTGCTGCTCTGTGACGAAATCACATCGGCGCTGGACCCGGAGCTGGTGGGAGAAGTGCTGCGCGTCATTGAAAACCTGGCCGAGCAGGGCATGACCATCATCATGGTGACGCATGAAATGAACTTCGCCCGCAAGGTCAGCGACCGCATCATCTTCATGCATCAGGGGCGGGTTCACGAGGCTGGCGCACCGGAGCAGCTCTTCAACACCCCGCAGACGCCGGAACTGCACCAATTCCTCTTTGCCATGGCTTGACGCCTGGCCCCCGTCCCGCGCGCCAGGCACAGCTGGCATGCGGGACGGACTAACTACAGGAAGGCGCCAGCCTGATCCGCGCCATGGCGATCAGCTCTTCGATCACCGGCTCGGCCAGACGCTTGTCGATTGGCTTGCCGAGAATCACGAACTGCGTCGTCAGGAAACTGAGTACTGCATCAAACAATATGCCTGCCACCACCGCCTTGGGGGCGCCGGCGCGGATCTGTCCACGGCTTTCGTGAATATCGAACAGGCGCATGAACACGTCGAACCAGACCATCGGCCCGTGCTCATACCAGGTACGCCCGGCTTCGGGGAAACGCGTGGATCCGGCAATCACCAACCGGTAGAAAGCCACGTGGCGCGCATTGGCCACCACATTGACCAACTCCTGCAGGATCGTCCGCAAGCCATCTTCGAGGCTCACGCCCGACACATCAATGGCGCGCAGTTGGGCCAGGAATTCCGTACAGAGCTGTTCGATCACCGCGGAAAACAAGGCCTGCTTGCCGCCGAAATGATGATAGACCGAAGCCTTGGAACCGCCAGCCTGCTGCACGATGGCATCCAGGCTGGCGGCTGCATAGCCATGCTTGAGAAAATGTTCGCAGGCAGCCTGCAGCAATTGCTGCTGCCGTTGCCTGCCTCGCTCTGTCGCCGGCACTTTCTTATATTGGGAGGAGGCGGCGACAGAGGATTTCGGCATGGCTGGGTCAGATTCGCTTATGGCTTCTTGGGAAGCGCATAAGCTATCACGTAATCGCCGCGATCAGGCGATTGCCGCGCGCCGCCTGCTGCCACGACCACGAACTGGCGGCCGCTTTGGGGCGCAACGTAGCTGAGCGGCGTGGCCTGCCCACCTACCGGCATGCGGCCCTTCCACAGTTCCTCGCCGGTTGCGATATCCAGCGCACGCAGGTAGTAATCCTGGGTGCCGGCATAGAACACGAGCCCGGAAGCCGTGCTGACGCCGCCCCCCAGGGTCGGCATGCCCAGGGGCACGGGCAGACCGGCCTTGACGCCATTGACCACCACATCCTCGACCGTACCGGCCGGCGTCTGCCAGACCAGTTGACGGGTATTCAGATCCACGGCGGCAAATACGCCCCAAGGCGGCGCGTTGCAAGGAATGCCCAGCGGCGAGTTGAAGGCGGCATGGTCGATGACGAACGGCGTGCCGTGCATGGGATAGGTGCTGCCCACGCCATGGCCGGCCACCAGTTTGCTCTCATCAATCTCCGCATGCGGAATCAGCGTCACCACCTGGGGGATGCGGATGTCATTGAGGAACAGATAGCCACGGTCTTCGTCGATCGCTGCGCTGCCCCAGTTGAAGCCGCCGTAGTAACCGGGATACAGCAAGGTCGGCTTGGTCGAAGGTGCAGTGAACTCTCCTTCGTAGTTCAGCTCGCGGAAGGCAATACGGCATGCCAACTGGTCGAAGAAGGTTGCGCCCCACATATCGGCTTCGGTCAGCGGCTCGGTCCCTAGGGCCGGCATACCGACAGAATAGGGCTGGGTTGCAGCCACCCAGTCACCCGCCGCGACGGTCTGCGGCACCGGACGCTCTTCCACTTCTGCCAGCGGCGTGCCATCCCGGCGATCCAGCAGGAAAATCTGGCCGCGCTTGGTCAGCTGCACCAAGGCCGGCGTGACGCCCCCCTTGCCATCCGGAATGTCATACAAGGCCGGCTGCGCCGCAACGTCATAGTCCCAGATATCGTGATGCACCGTCTGGTATGTCCAGCGCTCGCGGCCAGTCAGGATATCCAGGGCCACCACGGCGGACGAGTGCTTCTCGGACGTTTCCGGGCGGTCGCCGCCCCAGAAATCCGGTTGCTGGTTGCCAGTCGGCAGATAGACCAGCCCCAAGGCTTCGTCAAAGGCTGGCGTGGACCAGACATTCGGCGTGGAGCGCGAATAGCTGCCGCCCTCCGGAGGCAGCTTGGTAATCTCGGGCTGCCCCATGTCCCAGGCCCACAGCAGTTCGCCGGAGTCCGCGCTGAAAGCACGGATCACGCCGGACGGCTCGTCCACGGAACGGCCGTCAAACGTCCAGCCGCCGATAATGATCATGTTGCGCACGATGGTCGGCGCGGAGGTCAGGTAGTACCAGAGCACATTGTCATAATCGACCTTGCCCATGCCAACCGTGAGATCCACCGCACCGTTCTGGCCGAAGTCTTCGCACAATTCGCCGGTCTCGGCGTCCATCTGCAGCAGGCGGGCATCTATCGTGGTCATCACGATGCGGCTGGCGCAGCTGCGCTTGCCGTCAGCCGGCTGGCTGCCGTCGGCCACAGCGGGGTGTGCCGCTTTCCAGGCGATATCCTCGGCGAAGGCATAAGGCTGCTCAACCTTGGCAGGCTCGTAGTAACCCAGGCCCCGGCAACGATTCCAGGTTTTGCGGTCTTCCACCTTGGGATCGAACTTCCAGCGCTCCTGACCGGTTTCCGCATCCAGGGCGATGACCTTGTTGAGCGGCGTGCAGACGTACACCGTATCATCTACCTGCAGCGGCGTATTCTGGAATTCCGAAGCGCCCTCGGCGATTTCGCCCGTCCGGTAGGTCCAGGCCACTTCCAACTGATCAACATTCTCCGGATTGATCTGGTCGAAAGGCGCAAAACGCGTTCCCGCCGGGGTCCGGCCATAATGCTGCCAATCACCACCGGCCTGCGCCGTGGCGGAATTGCGCAGCACCTTGGGCGCCGCAGCCGCCTGGATCACGCCATGCGGCTGGAAGACCGCCACGCCGCCGGCGACCAGGCCCAGGCCCAAGACACCCGCCAGGATGTGCGGCCCTCGGCGCGAACGCACCCCAGGCAATTGCGGCAGCAACAAGGCCAGCACAAACGCCAGCACCAGGAACGGCGCCAGGCGCGGCACCAGCATCCAGAAATTCAAACCGACTTCGGCCAGTGCCCACACCACCGTGGCCACGGCAACCAGTCCGAACAACCAGGCTCCCACGACCCGGCGCGCTGCTAGCAAACCACCGGCCAGCAACAGGCCCACGCCTGCCAAGATGTAATACCAGGAACCGCCCAAGGCGGCGAGCCGGATACCCCCCGCCGCCAGCACCAGGCCGATGACGGCCAGGACGGCACCGAACAGGACCAGCGGCCAGCGCCGCTGTTTAGGGCCGGTATCCGGATCAGCTTTAGCTGTTGTCATATTCAAGATCACCATTGAAAAGGGAAACGTCGCAAGGACTCAAGGGCACCATGCCCTTCCCCCATAAGCACTGCAAAAATATCGTCTGCCAAGGCCGGGCTACGGCAAGCCACCAGGCACCCGGACTCATCCATCGCCATACAAGCATCGTGGGATAAGCAGTGCCTTTACGCCGTTTGCCAGCCCGTCATCCGCCCTGGCATTCCTTGAGCAATGGCCAGCATTACCAGGCCATTGCACGAGAGAAATGGCTTGCTGACCCTGCAGAAAGTCCTGTACTGTACCGTACAGTACTATTAATTGTCATTCAGAACCCATGATGCGGTGCGACATGTTCCGGCCTCCTGCCACACGGAGGGCCTTGGCCTCGACCCTGCCTTGCGGCATGCTAGCGAGAACCCGCCCGTCCACCCGGTCCATCCCATTTTGATCAGGAGCCTCACCATGGATTCACAGCCTCAGATTGTTCTGAATGATCAGCGCAGCATTCCGCAACTCGGCCTGGGCGTCTGGCAGACGCCGGATGAACAAGCCGGACCTGCCGTCGAAGCAGCCCTGGCCGCCGGCTACCGCCATATCGACACGGCAGCCGTCTATGAAAACGAAACCGGCGTTGGTGCCGGTATTCGCGCCGCCGGGCTGCCGCGCCGGCAACTGTTCATCACCACCAAACTCTGGAACACCGAGCAGGGCTACGACACCACGCTCAAGGCCTTCGACGCCAGCCTGGCGCGCCTGGGGCTGGACGATATCGACCTCTACCTGATCCACTGGCCCTCGCCCGCTCGCGGCCTGTATCTGGAAAGCTGGCGCGCCTTGCGCCGCCTGCATGAAGAAGGCCGGGCACGCTCGATCGGCGTTTCCAATTTCACCGCCGAACATCTGGAACGGCTTATCCAGGACAGTGGCGTCGTTCCCGTCCTGAACCAGGTGGAACTCCATCCCCGCTTCCAGCAACGTGAGCTGCGCGCTTTCCATGCCCGGCACGGTATCGCCACGCAATCCTGGAGTCCGCTGGGCCAAGGCACGCTGCTCACGCACCCGGTTGTCACGGCAGTCGCGCAAAAGCATCGCCGGACACCGGCCCAGGTCATCATTCGCTGGCACCTGGATCAAGGCCTGATCACCATCCCGAAATCCGTCACGCCCAGCCGCATCGCAGAAAACTTCAATGTGTTCTCGTTCCGCCTGGACGCCAGCGACCTCGCTGCCTTCGATGCGCTGGATGCGGCTGATGGCCGTATCGGCCCGGACCCCCTCACGGCGGCGTTCTGACATGAGCGCCTCCTCCCCCATGGATTACCTGCCCGAAACCTTGAGCGCCCTGGAAGCCGGGCAACTGCCCGGCGCCGTCGTTCTGGATTTCGGTACCAACTGGTGCGGCTATTGCCAGGCTGCCCGCCCTGCCACGGACGCCGCCCTGGCTGCCTTCGCCTCCATCCGGCATATCCGCATCGAGGACGGCAAGGGCCGACCGCTGGGCCGTGCTTTCGGCATCAAGCTCTGGCCCACGCTGGTGTTGCTGCGCAATGGCCAGGAGGTCGCCCGGCTGGTGCGCCCGGACAGCCAGGCACGCATAGAGCAGGCCTTGCAAATCCTGCGGCCCTGAACCTGTTTTTCCACCCCTGTTGTTGATCCCGATGTCCAGGCATATTTACGCTGTATTGACGTTCCTCCCTCTGCTCGCTGTCCCGGCCCTGCAAACCGCCCAGGCGGCGCCGGCAGCGCCATCGTCCGGCGCCGATGGCCCGTCAGAGGTATCCGTGCTGCCTGCCATCGAAGTGATCAGCACCCTCGGGCCGCGCGCCCTGATCGACGTGCCGGCCTCCATCAGCCAGGTGGACGAAGCCGGCCTGTTCGCCGGCCGGCCGGCGCTCAAGCTGACTGAAGGACTGGCCAGCGTCCCCGGCATCCAGGTGCAGGACCGCAACAATTCCGCCCAGGATCTGCAAATATCCATACGCGGCTTCGGTGCGCGTTCTACCTTCGGTGTGCGCGGGATACGCATTTATGTCGATGGCATCCCCGCCACCATGCCGGACGGCCAGGCCCAGCTATCCAATATCGACCTGAGTTCAGCCAGCACGATAGAAGTCCTGCGCGGACCCTACTCCGCGCTCCATGGCAATTCCTCGGGCGGCGTATTAATGGTGGAAACTGCCAGGGGCAGCGGCCCGCTGCGCCCTGCCCTCAGCCTGACCACCGGCAGCAACGGACTGCGCCGCTACGGCCTGCAGGCCGGCGGCGCCACGGGCGCAGCGACCGGCCTGAGCCACTACACGCTGAGCGCCAGCCGCCAGACCCTCGATGGCTGGCGCGATCACAGCGCCATGAGCAAGAATCAGGGCAATGCCCGCCTGGATTTCTCGCTGGCTGACGACAGCAGCCTGAGCCTGCTTGCCAACTACGCCCTGATCCACGCGGACGACCCACTCGGGCTGAGCGCCGAAGACATGGCCAACAACCCGCGTGGCGTCACAGCCAATGCCCGCACCTTCAATACCCGCAAAAGTACGCGGCAGTCCCAGATCGGCCTGCGCTACGAGAAATCCTTGAGCCCGGATACGCAGCTGCAGGCCACGGTCTATACCGGCGAACGGCAGACCATCCAGTATCAGGCGATTCCTCCCGCAGCGCAAAAACCGGCCTCCCATGCCGGCGGCGTCATCGACCTGAAACGGAATTTCTCGGGTATCGACCTGCGCGCCACCCACACCACCCGATTGCTTGGGCAAGCCCTGACCGTCACGGCAGGAGGCGCCTACGATCACATGCGCGAAGACCGGCGCGGCTACGAGAACTTCCAGGGCAGCGCCGCCGCCCCTGTCGATTTCGGTACCCGGGGCGCGCTGCGCCGCAAGGAACGCAATACCTTGCGCGATAACGATCTCTACCTGCAGGCCGGCTGGGACATCAGTGAACACTGGTTGCTGGAAGGCGGCCTGCGCCGCAGTGAAGTCCGCTTCCGTTCCCGCGACCAATACCTGAACAATGGCGATGACAGTGGCAAAACCTCTTTCAGCGCCTGGCTGCCGGTCTTTGCCGCCCGCTATGCGCTGGGGAACGACAGCAGCCTGTATGCCTCTTTCGGACGCGGTTTCGAAACCCCGACCTTCAATGAGCTGTCCTATCGTCCGGACGGCACCGGCGGCCTGAACCTGGCACTGCAGCCCTCCACCAGCCGCAACTATGAAATCGGCGCCAAAACCGGCAGCCTTGGCGGCCTGCTGACTGCCGCCCTGTTCCGCATCGACACGCGCGACGAAATCGTCAGCGCCGGCAGCAGCGGCGGCCGGGCCACCTTCCGCAATGCCGGCAAAACCCGGCGCAATGGCGTGGAACTCTCCTGGCAGGCCGAGCTGATGCAGGATCTGCAATTCACCCTGAGCTATACCTATCTGGATGCGGAATTCCGCCAGGCCACGCCTGGCAGCGAAGGCAAACGCATCCCTGGCGTGGCGCGCCACAATGGCTATGCCGGCTTGCGCTGGATGCCCGAGCATGGCTGGCAAGCCGGCGCGGAATGGCGCGCCATGGGCAATATCCAGGCCAACACGGCCAACAGCGCCCAGGCGCCAGGCTATGCCGTCACCGCACTCTATACCGGCTATCGCATGAACTACGCTGCCTGGGATCTGGACTTGCTGGCGCGCGTCGATAATCTGTTCGACAAGCGTTATGTCGGCTCGGTGATCGTCAACGAAAGCAACAGCCGCTACTACGAACCGGCCGCCGGCCGAAACTGGACGTTCATGTTCAACGCAGGCTATCGCTTCAATTGAACAGGCAGGGCGCCCTGGCGCCCTGCTTGTCCTGCCGCTGATAAATGGATAGCGGGAGACACCAGCGATGTGGCGTCACCACGGGCCATCAGTCTTTCAGCGCTTCGTCCAACAAGGTATTGACCAATTCATTGATGGGTACGCCATCCGCCTCGGCCTTGGCCCGCAATGCGTCGATCAGCGGCTGGCGCAGCTTGACCGGAAACGGCACCAGCCCGGCAGCCTGATCCAGGCGCCGCTGTTCGCGGCGATCCGGCACGGCAGCGCCGGCATAGCGTCCAGGCGGCAACGCCGCCTGCATTTTGCCCATGAGTTTCAGGGCCTTATTTTTCTCTAGATCGGTTTTTTTCATCGAAGATCCGCAAAAGTGGCGCCTTCGCCACCGGCGCAATGTAGCGCAAGGCCGAACCCGCGCCAAGCAAATAAAAACATCCTGCCGCACTGGCCGGGGCCAGCCGGCGCACGCGCTTGCTCCCGGTGGCAGGAATGAGACAATCCAGGCCTTGTCTTCTGGAAGCCCGCTCTCGCCATGATCACCCTGCACCCCGCCGACGCAACCATGTTGCCTGAGTTGCAAGCCATCGAACGGTCTGCCGCGCAGGCCTTCCTGCAAGTACCGGATTTAGGCTGGCTGGCCGAGAGCGACCCGATGCCTGCCGAACGCCATCTCGAATTCATACGTTTGGGTACGGAGTGGGTCGCCCAGGACGGCAGCGGGCAGACAAGCGGGTTTCTGTGCGCCGAACCGGTCGGTCAGGCCCTGCATATCTGGGAGCTCTCGGTCGGCCTCGGGCATCAGGGCCAGGGGCTGGGGCGCGCGCTCCTGCAACACGCAATTCAGTATGCCCGTGCGCATGGTTTGAGGGAAGTGACCCTGACAACGTTCCGCGATGTGCCCTGGAATGCCCCGTTCTATGCCCGGCTGGGCTTCCAGGTGCTGCCCGCCAAGCCGCAGGATGATCGCCTCGCCGGCATTCTGCAGGACGAAATCGCGCATGGCCTGCCGGCCGGACGGCGCTGCGCCATGCAGCTGGCGCTACGCTGAAGCCCTGTCAGCCACGGCCCGGCGGCTGACAGCACCGTTACTACAGGGACTCAGGCGGCCGTTCTGGCGGTATCCTGCCGGTTGCCCGTACTGGCAATCGGCACAACCATGGGCGTATGCGTCACCGGGTCATCAATGACCACGGCGCTCAGGCCGAAAACCTCCTCGACCACGGCAGGCGTCACGACCTCGCGCGGATGTCCCACCGCGACAATCCGCCCGGCCTTCATGGCAATGATGTGATCGGCGTAGCGCGCCGCCTGGTTCAAATCGTGCAGCACCATGACCAGCGTCCGGCCTTCTTCACGATTGAGGCGCTGGCACAGATCCAGCACCTCGATCTGATGCGCGATATCCAGATAGGTCGTCGGCTCATCGAGCAGCATGATGGGCGTATCCTGCGCCAGCACCATCGCCAGCCAGACCCGCTGCCGCTGGCCGCCGGACAATTCATCAACGGCACGCTCCGCCAGCATTTCCACATGTGCGGCGGCCATGGCCTTGCCGACGGCGGCTTCGTCTTCCTGCGACCACTGCTGCAACATGGTCTGATGCGGAAAGCGGCCACGCGCCACCAGATCCGCCACGCAGATGCCCGAGGGCGCCACGGCGCTTTGTGGCAACAGGCCGAGCAGGCGCGCCACGGCCTTGGGCGCGTAGCTGCGTATATCCTTGCCATGCAGCAATACCTGGCCGCTGACCGGCACCAGCAGGCGCGACAAGGCGCGCAGCAGCGTGGACTTGCCGCAGGCATTCGGGCCGACGATCACCGTGACTTTGCTGGCCGGAATCTCGACCGTCAGGTTTTCCGCGATCAGGCGGGACTCATAGCGCAGGGTCAGGTTTTCTCCCCGCAGCGGCGATGCGGTCGATATACCGGCGCCTGGATGTGTGCTCATAGTGTCATATCCTGCCGGACCAGACGCCGCGCAGCCGGTCCATCATAATGAAAAACATTACAATTATAGATACTGCAAGCGCCTGCCGTCCGGCAGGCTGACCGACACCCTGTCCGGAGTATCAATGCGCACGACGAGATCCCTTGCCGCGTACGGCCTCATGCTGATGGCCTTGCTCATGCTGCTGGCCCGGCCCGCCCTGGCGGAAACCCCGGCGGCCAGCGCGGCACAAGGCTGGCCCCGCGAATTCAAGAACGCCGACGGCAGTATCACGCATATTCCGGCTCCCCCCAAGCGCATTCTTTCGACCTCGCCCACCATCACCGGCACACTGCTGGCCATAGATGCCCCGGTCGTAGCCAGCGCGACCGCAGCGAATGGAAAGTTCTTTGAACAATGGGCCAAGGTCGCCGAATCCCGCAAACTCGAACAGGCCTGGCCGGCCGGGCGCGTGGATCTGGAGGCTGCCTATGCCTATGCGCCCGACCTGATTGTCGTCGCAACCAGCGGCGCCGATTCGGCGCTGGAACATATCGCCAGCCTGCGCCAGATCGCCCCCACCATCGTGCTCGACTACGGCCGCCGTTCCTGGCAGGAACTGGCCCGTCAGCTGGCGGAAGCCACCGGCCTGGAAACCGAGGCCGAAGCCAGGATCGCCGACTTCGATGCCCTGGTGGCCCAGGCACGCGACAAAATCCAACTGCCGGCCGGGCAGGCCAATATCATCAGCTACAACGGCGCCGTCATGGAAAACCCGCTCGGAACCCGCACTGGCGCCCACGGCAGGCTGCTGCAAGCGCTGGGCTTCGACATCGAAGCCCCCGACCCCGCCTGGCAAAGCAATGCCGACGTCAACCATGATTTCATCTGGGCGCCCTACGAAAAACTGCCCCAGCTCAAGGCGGAAACCACCTTCCTGCTGCGCGTCGGCGATGAGCGCCGCGATGCCTTCCTGAAAGACCCGGTGCTGGCCAATCTCCCCTCGGTCAAGTCCGGCCAGGTGTACGGGCTGGGTGCGAACTCCTTCCGCATCGACTATTACAGCGCCACGGAAATCGTCAACGACATGGTGAAACGGTTTGCCAAGTAACAGGCACTTTCTGCGCCAGCGCCAAAGGCGCAACGGGCTGCTGCTGGGCGGCGTCGTGCTGCTGCTGTGCTGCGTCGCGAGCCTGTCCGTCGGCACGCAGATGCTCTCGCCCGGCCTGGCCTGGGATGCCGTCTTCCATCTGGACCCCAGCCAGAACGATCAGCTCATCATGCTGCATCTGCGCATTCCGCGTACCTTGCTGGCCATTCTGACCGGCTGCGCGCTGGGTGTGGCCGGCGTCATCATGCAGGCGCTCACCCGCAACCCGCTGGCCGACCCTGGCATCCTCGGCGTGAACTCAGGCGCCGCCGCCGCCATTGCGCTGTGCATCGCCGTGCTGGGCATCGAAGATATCTCCGTCTATATGTGGTTCGGCCTGCTGGGCGCTGCCCTGGCTGGCGCCGCCGTCTATTTGCTGGGCGGTGTGCGCCACGGCGTCAACCCGGTGCGCCTGGTGCTCGCCGGCGCGGCCCTGACCTTCGTGCTGATGGCCATCACCCAGATCATCACCGTCAACAGCACGGATGAAGCCTTCAACCAGTTCCGCCACTGGGCCGCCGGCTCCCTGCAAGGCCGGGGCTACGGCATTCTGGCGCCCACGGCGCTGCTGATCATCCTGGGCCTGGGCATTGCCATGACCCTGGGCAAATCGCTGGACATTGCCGCCCTGGGCCATGACCTCAGCCATGCCCTGGGCGCAGCCACCGGACGCATCTGGATTCTGTCTTCGGCTGCCGTCATCGTTCTGGCCGGCGCGGCGACGGCCGCTGTCGGCCCCATCAGCTTCATCGGCCTGACTGCTCCCCATCTGGCGCGCTTTGTCATCGGGCCCGATCACCGCTGGCTGCTGCCCTACGCCATGTTGTTTTCCGCCATCCTGATACTGGCAGCCGATATCCTGGGGCGTCTGATCGCGCCGCCTGGCGAAGTCAGCGTCGGCATCATGATCGCATTGATCGGTGGCCCCTTCTTTGTGGCGCTGGTGCGCCGGCGCAAGATCGCTCAGCTATGAATGCTCACGCCTCCTCCGCTGCTGCGCCGTCCCGCAGCACCCTCAGCACCCCGGTCTGGCGGCCTGGCCGCGCTTCTTTCATTCTGCAGCCCAGGCTCATTGCCATCACCTGCCTGTTGCTGCTGCTGACCCTCGCCTGCGCCGCCTTTGCCATCAGCAGCGGCCGCATCTCCCTGTCGCTGGGGCAGGTCGTGAATATTCTACTGGGCCATGGCGACGGCGGCATCGGTGAACGCATCGTCCTGAACATCCGTCTGCCACGTGTCCTGACCGCCATTTTCGCCGGTGCAGCGCTCGGCATTTCCGGCGCCGTCTTCCAGTCGGTGTCCCGCAACGCCCTGGGTTCACCGGATGTGATCGGTTTCACTACCGGCGCGGCCACAGGCGCGCTGATGCAGATCATCGTCTTTGACCAGGGCAGCCTGGCTGTCGCCCTGTCCGCCGTGATAGGCGGCATGGTCACGGCAGTCATCGTCTATCTGCTGTCGGTCCGCAATGGCGCCGTCGGCGGCTACCGGCTGGTGCTGGTAGGCATCGGCGTGGGTGCCATTTTCAATGCGCTCAATGGCCTGATGCTGGTCAAGGGCAAGCTCGATAACGCCATCATGGCCAACCTCTGGCTCGCAGGCTCGCTCGATGCCCGCACCTGGCAGCATGTGCTGCCCGTCATGATAGGCACGCTGGTCCTGATCCCGCCCATTCTCTGGTCGGCCCGCACCCTGCACATGACGGAAATGGGTGACGACCTGGCCTGCCAGCTGGGCATACGGGTCGAACGCACGCGCCTGTTCATGATTGCCTATGCCGTCATTCTGGCCGCGCTGGCCACCGGTGCGGCCGGCCCGATCGCATTTGTCGCCCTGGCCGCGCCCCAGCTCGCGCAACGGCTGACACGCGCCCGCCACCTGCCCGTCATCAGCGCCGCCGCCATGGGCGCGCTGCTGCTGGTCATCGCCGACCTGCTGATCCAGCATGTCCCCCTGGCCATGACCATTCCTATCGGACGGATGACAGGCATCGTCGGCGGTATTTATCTGCTCTGGCTGCTGACGCGCTCGCGACAGGTCTGAGCCCCTGCCGGCCAGCCCCCCGCCGCGTCCAAGGCAGCAGGCGGGTTCAGCCAAACAGACAGGGCCTGCCCCGGCAAGGGCAGGCCCTGATCATCAAGGCAATCGGAACACCGAACGCCTATTTCGCTGCCTGACGCGCCGCTTCGTCGTAATCGGCCATGACCTGATTCATGAATTCGGCACGGGTCACTTTGCCATCACGATTGACATCCATCACAGCAAACTGCTCGTCCGTCACGCTGGCAGGCAATTCGGCGCGTTCCAGCACGCCATTCTTATTGGCATCCAGTCGCGTGAAAGATGCCTCCATGAACTCCTGATACTCCTGCCGGCTGACATCCCCGCTTTTGTCCTTATCGAGCTGCTGCATCTGTTCCGGCGACAACTTCAGGCCTGGCGTCGCGGGCTGCGCCTGGGCCGACATACCGGCCAGCAACAACACGCCTGCCAGGGAACTCAAGACGATACGCTTCATAGGATAGTCCTCCTCATTGAACATGCCTGCCAACGCTGCCGGACCTGCCCGGCACGTTTCCGATCATAGATCGGGTACCTGGACACATTAGCACAGCCACGCCATGCAACGGTTTCATTGTTTTACCGAACCCCAAGGGCAGCGGGCGGGTGGTGTCCGCCCCGCCGACAGGCCGTAAACCAGCTATAGTCCGGATAACAACTTCCTGCCGGCGCCAGCGGCCCTGCCGCCACGTACCCGGCTCCCTTACCGGCTGTCCCAAGGAGCCCGCCATGAAAACCGTTACGCCACGCATGACCAACCTGTTTCTACAACTGGGCCTGGATGCCAGCGAACCGGCCATTGCCGACTTCATCGGCAAACATCAACTGCCCTCCAGCAAGCATCTGGTCGATGCCCCCTTCTGGAACGAAGGCCAGCGCCAGTTCCTGTCGGAACAATACAAGTCGGATGGCGACTGGGCCATCATCATCGACCAGCTGAACGAATCGCTGCACGAAGACTCCATCAAGCGCCAGACCGGGCTGTAATTCCCGTCGGCCAGGCAATCCTGAGCCCATCAACGCCAAGGGGCGGGCCGTACAAACGGCCCGCCCCTTGGCGTTCAAAACACCTGCGCTGTCGGCTTCAAGCCAGCATGCGGGTACGCAGACGATCCTGCGTGGCGTCATCCAACCCGATACCGCGCCCCAGATAGCCGGCCACCGTACCGAAATCCTGTCGCAGCTGATCCAGCCCGGCCTGCAGGAAACTCTCGCGCACGCTCAAGGCGGGCAAGATGGCTTCCGCTGCGGCCTTACCGTACTGCTCGGCCACTGCTGCATAATTCTGCTCGATGAATGCCGTCATGCGCTGATTGGTCAGCAGGTAATCATGCATCACATCCTCCTGCGCGACCCCGGCCTGCAATTGCAGCAAGGCCGTCACCCAGCCCGTCCTGTCCTTGCCACCGGTACAGTGATACAGCTGCGCATCCTCGCCCTCGGCCAGGGCGGTGAACAATTCGCCCAACCGCTTGCGCATGCCGGCCTGCGTCACCATCTGCCGTTGCAAATTCTCCATGGCTGCCACGGTCTCTGCGGCGGAGGACAAGGTACCGAACGTTACCTGATCCTCATCGAGGATATTGATCTGCACGTAAGCAGCGCCTGCCGGCAGCTGGTCAGGCTGACGCGCCACTTCCGCGGGCGTACGCAAATCATAGACTGCGCGCAGGCCCAGGCCATTGAGCTGGTCGATCTTGCCATCCGCCGGCGCCAGCACATTGGAACGATAGAACACGCCACGGCGCAAGCGATGCCCGCCCGCAGCCACATAGGTACTGGCAGCATCCACGCCAGCGACATCACGAAGATTATCCACAAAGCCACCCAGAGAAAAAGAAGAAGGTAACACAGTCGCCCGGCTCTTGAGGATACTGGCGCATCCCTGGGAATTGCGGACGGATTCCGCTTTCCCGCAATAGAAAAAATGGCCCTGGCTCATTCGGCGGCCAGCCGCCATACCAGTACTTCCAATTCAGCCTCTGCAAAAATGAACAAAATATTCACCAGGTAAACCATTCACTCGCCAGTGAACGTCTGTACACATAAATTTATTGCAAGCCCCCTGGATCAATCTGGCAATCAATCAATTGCTTCACCTGTCACATCCAATTAAAATGAAAAGAAATATAAATATAAAATTTTGGAGACAGCGGTTTGAAAAAAACCGGCACCCCCTCTACCTATAAACTCAATGAGAGTCTGCGACGCGGGCTCGCTCTATTGCGCGCCATTAATTTTTCTGAAAATGGCTGGTCCACTATTACGGAATTAAGCCGTGCCACCAGCCTGCATCGAACGACTGTCAAACGCATGTTGGAAACGCTTCAACATGAAGGATATATACGCCGCAGCCCTTCTGATGAAAGCTACCGCCTGAATCAGAAAGTCCGTCAACTGAGCGACGGCTTTACCGATGATGAATGGGTTTCGGAAATCGCCAATCCTGTTCTGGGGAAACTGCTGCACCGCGCTGTCTGGCCGTCAGATCTCAGCACACTGGATGGTGACAGCATGATTGTCCGCGAAACCACGCACCGTTTCAGTCCGCTATCCTTTCATCGTTCCATGCTGCGCCAACGCATGCCGATTCTTTTCACTGCGGCAGGTCGTGCCTATATCAGTGCGTGTCCGGAAGAAGAACGCGAAGAAATTTTGCAATTATTGATTCATTGCAATGATGAACAAGCGCCTTTAGCCCGCGACCGAAAACTGGTAGCGCAGCTATTAAACAAGACCCGAGAGCAAGGTTTTGGCTCCAATGATGGAGATTGGAATGACCAGGCCCGCATGAGTGCCATCGCATTGCCCATACAACACGCAGGGCGGGTGCTGGGTTGTCTCAACATTATTTATACGAAAAAGGCCATGACAACCCACGAAGCGGTACAACGGCTATTGCCCGCATTGCAGGAAGCTGTCACCGATATCGAAAGCCAGTTGACCGCTCGCGGACAAGACGCACTGCGCTGAAACCTGCAAACATCAGCGCCTTGGACCGACGCTAACTGGCCAGCATTTCCTGATGCCTGCTGGCCAGACCGAGATAACTTTCGATAATGCGCGCATCATGACGCAGCGCTTCCGCCGGGCCTTCCAGCCCGATTCTGCCGTTTTCCAGCACATAGGCATAATCTGCAACCTGCAAGGCGGCCCGGGCATTCTGCTCCACCAGCAGCACGGACACGCCTCGTTCACGCAGTTGCGCAATGATCCGGAATATCTCGCGGACAATCAGAGGTGCCAATCCCAGACTGGGCTCGTCAAGCATCAGCAAGCGCGGCCTGGCCATGAGCGCCCGCCCCAAGGCCAGCATCTGACGTTCACCTCCGGAAAGCGTCCCTGCCATCTGCTGACGGCGCTGCGCCAATCGCGGAAACAGCGCATACACTTCGCTCATGGTTTGCGCATGATCGCGATGGCCTGTGCGCTGACGCTGATACGAACCCAGCAGTAGGTTATCCTCGATACTCATGCTGCCAAACAGCTCCCGCGTCTCGGGTACCAGCCCCATACCCTGAGCCACCCTGTTTTCGACCTGTGCACCGGAATCCTCATTGCCATCGAAGCGAACGTAGCCGCTGCTCGGCAGCAAGCCCATGATGGCCGATAGGCTCGTCGTCTTGCCTGCACCATTCGGCCCGATCAGAGTCACGATACTGCGTTCGGGTATGCGCAGGCACAAATCCGTGACGGCACGCACCTTGCCATAGTCCACGCACAAGTTATCGACTGCAAGAATATCGGCCATGTCATACCCCTCCGAGATAGGCTTCCAGCACAGCGGGATCGGTCTGGACTTCAGCCGGCAGACCTTCCGCGATTTTTTCGCCGAACTCCATCACCACGACGCGATCGACCAGGTTCATCACGAAATCCATATCATGTTCGACGATCAAGATAGCCATGCCCTCCGCCTTGAGTCGCCGCAATAGCGCCGCCAAGGCCTGCTTTTCCTGAAGACGCAAGCCGGCCGCCGGCTCATCGAGCAACAACAAGCAAGGATCCGTGCAAAGGGCTCGTGCAATTTCCAATATGCGCTGCTGCCCCAACGACAGGCTGCCAGCATCAGCATGCATGTCCTCGCCCAACCCGACACGTTCCAGTTGCACCGCCGCCTCACGCAGCAAACGCGACTCCTCGGTGCGCTCAAGATGCCAGGCTGCGGGTAATACGCCACCACGACCCCGCCTGTGCGTACCGATCGCGACGTTTTCCAGCACAGTCATGCCAGGCAACAGACGCACATGCTGGAATGTCCGGCTCATGCCCAACGCCGCGATTTCACGTGCACTGCATCCCGTGACTGACTTGCCCATGAAATGTACTTCGCCAGAGGTCGGCGTATCCACGCCCGACAACTGATTGAACATGGTGCTCTTGCCCGCCCCGTTCGGCCCGATCAGTGCCAGGATTTCCCCCGCATGCACATGCAGGCTCATATTGTTGTTTGCTATCAGGCCGCCAAATCTGCGCGTAACATTGCGCGCCTCCAGAATCCGCTCGCCTGCGGGCGGCTGACGACGACGGGGCAAAGGCAAAGCACCGGCATCTATCCGCCGCGGTTTGCGACGGACCGGCACCAGACGTTCCAGGATCGGCCATAGCCCCTGGCGTGCACGATGCAGCAGCACAATCATCAGCACACCAAACACGATAATTTCATAATTGCCGGCCGAGCCGAACAAACGCGGAAGAATGTCCTGCAGCCATTGCTTGAGCAGCGTAATGACTCCCGCACCCACCAACGCTCCCCATACCTGCGACGCGCCCCCGATAACAGCCATAAACAGGTACTCGATCCCGACATTCACATTGAACGGCGTCGGATTCACAAAGCGCTGCAAATGGGCATACAGCCAGCCCGCCGTGCTCGCATGCAAAGCGGCGATGACAAAAATCACCATGCGAGCCCTGGCGGTATCCACCCCCATGGATTCCGCCATGACGATGCCTCCCTTGAGTGCCCGGATCGCCCGCCCTTCGCGGGAGTCCAGCAGATTACGGGTGGTAAAAATCGCCACCAGCAATACCAGCCAGACCAAGTAGTAGTACTCCCGGTTGTCCGACAGCGCATGGCCGAATATTTCTATCGCCGGAAGATTGGAAATGCCGGAATGCCCGCCAAGAAACTCCATGTTGCCAAACAGGAAGTACAGGCTGATGCCCCAGGCCAAGGTCCCCAGCGGCAAATAATGCCCAGACAACCGCAAAGTGACCGAACCCAGCAAGATGGCAATCAATGCCGTCAGCAGCCAACCGATCAACAAGGCAAGCCAGGGCGACCCGCCAGCAAACGCCAGCCAGTGTGGCAAGGCCTGACTGGTCGTGAGATAGGCCGTCGTATAAGCGCCCAGACCGACAAAAGCCGCCTGTCCGAAGGAGGTCAGTCCGCCCACTCCTGTCAGCAGTACCAACCCCAATGCCACCAATGCGGCCAAGCCGACATAGTTGAGCAAGGTGACGGAGAACTCCGACAAGATCAGGGGCGCCAACAGAACGCACAGCAAGAAAACACCCAGCACCACACAGCCGGACAATCCGCGCGCAGGTTCCGGTGTCCCCACAACAGTTACCGCGTTTTCAGTCGAGGCACTCATTCATCCTCCTCCATGTGATGAGCATTGATAGAACGCCACAGCAGCACTGGAATAATGAGTGTGAACACAATGACATCCTTGAAAGCGCTGGCCCAAAAGGAAGCGAAAGACTCCAGCAACCCCACCAGCAATGCGCCGATGGCAGCCAGGGGATAGCTGGAAAGCCCTCCGATAATGGCCGCCACGAATCCCTTCAGGCCGATCAGGAAACCGCTGTCGTAGTAAATCGTCGTCAACGGACCAATCAAGGTGCCCGACAGGGTGCCGATCAACGCCGCCAGAAAAAACGTCTGGCGACCGGCGCGAACAGGGGAAATTCCCATCAGACGCGCACCATTGCGACTGATGGCCGTGGCCCGCAACGCCTTGCCCCCCAACGTGCGTCCAAAATAGAGGTACAGCGCTGCCATCAGCAATGCCGTCACCGCCAGTACCACCAGCGTGTGTCCGCTGACCAGCATCAGCCCCCATTCAAAATTCCTGTCGCTGAAGGGCGCAGTACGCGATCCCTCCGGCCCGAATATCAACAGCCCCAGGCCGACCATGGCCAAATGCAGGGCAACGGCAATAATCAGCAATACCAGCACGGGCGCCTGCGCTACAGGCTGAAAGGCAATGCGATACAACATCGGCCCCATGGGCACGACAATCGCCAGCGTCAAACACAACTTGAGCGCCAAGGGCAAAGCCTGTCGCGGCAACAGCCATAGCAGCAGCGCCAAGACCAGCGGATAGACGAGATTCAACAGAACCGAACGCAAACGCTGGGCGCGATTGAGTTGACTCATCACCATCAGATCCGCCCCCAGCGCCAGCCCTCCTGCGCCAAACAAAAGCCAGACAGTACCGGGGTACTGCCCCATTTCCAGCGCCGCCATCGTCAGAGCGCCCCACACAAGGAACTCTCCTTGTGGAATAAAAATCACGCGCGTCACTGCATACACCAGCACCATGGCCAGTGCCAGCAGCGCATAGATGGCGCCGCTGGTCAGGCCATCCTGTGCCAGCAACGCAAATATCTGTGCATCCATCAAACCGAACTCCCCTGCCAGGCAAGGCCATCATTTCGTGCCCAGCGCCTGAGCGATTGCCATTTCACGATTCCGCAAGAAACAGCCAGCCCCGGCCCATCGCCCTTGCGTTTCCAGCACTGCCGGCCGTCCCCGACGACACATCCCGGCCACCGCCACCGGTGGCCGGAGCCCTGCCTATGGCACGAGTTTCCAGCGATTGTCTTCAACCGTAATCAACACCACGGCTTCAGGGTCATAGCCCGCATGATCGGCGGCACTCATCCGGTACACCCCGTTCGTGCCCACCAGGCCATCGGTTTGTTCCAGGTTGTCACGCAAAGCATTGCGAAATTCAGGCGTACCAGGACGGATCTGCTGTCGCTGCGCAGCCAGAATGGCATCCTGCAACAACAACCAGGCATCCCACGAGGCGCCTGCGAAGGTAGAACGGCTATCCGGGCCATGCCGCCCTTCCAATGCCTGCACAAAGGCTGTCGCAACGGTCTTGTTCGGATGCCCATCAGGCAATTGCTCTGCCACCAGCACCGGTCCTACCGGTATCAGCGCCCCTTCCACGGCTTTACCGCCGACACGCAGGAAATCCTTGCTGGTCACGCCATGCGACTGATAGATCGGCCCTTTGTAGCCACGTTGCCGCAGCGTAATCTGCGGCATCACCGCTGGTGTGCCCGAGGCCCCTACGAACACAACATCCGGTTTGGCCGCCAACAACTTGAGCACCTGTGCTTGCACACTGGCATCAGCGCGTCCAAAACGCTCGGACGCCACAATGTCCAACTTTCCTTCTGTCTGGGTTTGCAGCGCATTCCAAAGCAGATCGCCCCAGGAATCGGCGAAGCCGATAAAACCCACAGTTTTGGCGCCACGCGCCTGCATATCGCGCACGATACGTTGCACCATGATGTCGGCGGAGGGCTCGCTACGGAACACATATCGGCGTCCGTCACCCTCGACATTCAACGGTGCCACGGACACCATCGGTGTCTGCGCCGTGTTGGCAATGTCCGCGATCGCAATGGCATTGCTGATCAAGTTTGGCCCCAGCAAGGCATCTATACGATCCTCACTGATCAGCTTGCGTGCATTCTTCACGGCGTTGGTCGGATCGGTCGCGTCATCCAGCAGGATGAAGTTCACCTTCTCATCCCCGATACGTTCGGGAAACAGCGCCAGGGCACGGCGGGTATCAGCCCCCAGCGCAGCGGCCGGCCCCGTCAACGATGCAATCACCCCGATATTGATATCTGCCATTACCGGCGCCGGCAGGATCGCGACAAGCGTGCCGGCAACCATCAGTTTGCGAAAAATCATGGTTGGTCTCCTCGTGTTTTTCTTGAAATGAAACGACCCAAATGACAGCCTGGAGCGGTCGCAACTCCTGAAAACCGGTTTACGTCCTGCAAGCGCCTAGTCGTCGGCCAACCGGCGAAACCGTCCACCCATGTACAGCAAGGCATCCCCAGCGCTGTCCTCACGCGTCGCCAGGACTTCGCAGAGAAAGGCATAGTGAGTGCTCTCATCGAACACCTTGACCACCCTGCAATCAAAGCTGGCCTTGGCGCCAGCCAATACCGGCGCTCCGCTAAGCCCGCCATCCCACTGGCCGTAACGAAAGCGCGCCTCCCCCTGCACGCCGGGCAACATACCGGCGAACGCCCGCGCAAGCTCTTCCTGGTGCGCCGCCAGCACATTCACGCATAAGGCGCCCTGCGTCAGGATGGTCGTGCTGGCATAGACATTCTTGTTTGCGAAAACCACCAGGCGAGGTGGTTCAGCCGTGACCGAACAAACCGCCGTCGCAGTGAAGCCGGCACGCGTGTCGCCAACTCCTGCCGTAATCACGGTCACTGCCGCTGCAACATGCCGCATGCCGCCACGATGCGCATCGGCATTCACCAGCGGCAAAGCTGCCAGGGTGTCGCGGGGTGTCCATTCCTGCAAGGAACTGAGCGCTGGCAGAACTGCATCGTGCTTGCCCATAAGACTCTCTCTGGCCAAAGACATGGATTCACGCAGCCTGCACGGATGCAGGTGCTGGCTTGTAGCCAAAGGGATTGACGGGAGGTAGCGGTACCCCAAGCATGACGCCCCCGAGCAGTTCACCAATGTTGTCCTGATTCTGCGTAATGTGATTGGCGCCCACCAGGATGTCACGCATCTGGCGCTGCATAGGACTGCTCAGCCACACGCCACGCGTTGCCGTTTTCTTGAAAATCATGTGGGCAGCATCAAAACATTCTCCGCCGGTGAACTGGTTGGTAGAGAAATGGCGTACACGGACGTCCAGCGGCACCAGTTCGCCCCGGCTGGCATAGCGCCAGGCTTCACTGGTGTTATGCAGCACACGCGCCTCTGCGCCCAATATCTTCGCTGCAGCTTCGCCTAGCCTGCCCTTGATGAAGGGATCCTTGACGGCAGACCCCACTGCCTGATTGATGTTCTGGCGCGGCACCATGTGCTCGATATACATATCCGCCATCCCTTTGGCCATGCCGATGATGACGGACGAGACTGCCGCGTAGAACACGTAGAAAAACGGCATTTTGTAGAGATTTTCGACATGACCATGTGTCGCCTCGCCATAGGCACCGATGACATGGCTGCGATAATCCGGAACGAAAACCTCACGTACCACCAATTTTTTGCTGCCTGTCCCCGCCAGACCCACGACATGCCAATCGTCCACAATCGTGAAGTCGCTGCGCTGCACCCAGAAAGACCGGAATACGGTCTCCCCGTTTTCCTCGACCCGACCGCCAAGAAATGCCCCGCCTGCAGCGTGATCACAACCGCTGGACGTCAACCAATCACCATTGAGAACATAGCCACCCGCCACGGCCTTCACCGTGCCAAAGGGTGCGTAGGACGAAGACACCAGACGGGTATTGTCCTGGCCCCACAGTTCATCACCACAACGTGAGTCCAGCAGGCCGACCTCGAAAGGATGCACCCCCAGCACCATGACGTTCCAGGCACTGGACGGGCATCCACGCGCCAGCTCCATCAGCACCCGGTTCAACACGTTGGGCTGCATTTCATAACCGCCCCAACGTCGCGGCTGCAATATCCGGAAGAAACCCGCCTCCTGAAAGGCTGCAATGGTGTCATCGGGCACCATGCGCGCCTTTTCCACCGCATCTGCCTTTGCACGCAGCATGGGAATCAGCGCTTGGGCACGCGCGACAATTTCATCTTCTGTTGGATTCGCCTGGGCGGCGATATTCGGGATACTCATAGCATGTCATCCTTGTGGCAACGCATGGGGTCGCCGCCTCTCATCAAAAACAGGAGAACCGGCAAGCAGGCCCACGCCAGGCGCGCAGCATCCGGCCGGCTGCGTCGATAGCGGCGCAGCAGGTACTGGAAACTTCGGGGGGGGTTTGTCGGGTAATGCGCTGCTGCGGCAGCGCACCAGCACGGTAGCTATCCGTGCGAAATGAATGGGGCCATCATGTCTGTCTCCCTGTCCGGTTCTATGTATCGGACATCCTGTAGAGATGCCTGATTTATGTGAATGAATTGTAGGAACCGGCCAGATAGGCCTGAAACTTAATTGCACCTACGTGCACTCAGTGCACTCCATCCTTGTACGCGAACAGACAAGACTCACTCCACCGGCAGCCCCCATCACCAGCATGACCGTTGCCGGATAGGCGCGATGAGCAGAGACATGCGTTATGCTCCCGCTTTCGTTCCCGGATATTTGAAAAAGGAAGACACATGACCCAAGCCAGCGCCCGCCACATCCTCGTGGACTCGGAAGCCAAGTGCAATGAGCTGAAGGCCGCCATCGAAAACGGCGCCGATTTCGCCCAGGTGGCCCGCGAGCACTCCAGCTGCCCGTCCAGCCGCGATGGCGGCAACCTGGGTACTTTCGGCCCGGGCCAAATGGTGCCGGAATTCGATCGCGTGGTGTTCAGCGCCCCGGTCAATGTGGTGCAAGGCCCTGTGCGTACGCAGTTCGGCTACCACCTGGTGGAAGTGACCAGCCGCCAGTAAGCCGGTCCCTGCGCCCTGCGCCGCAAGGATAAAAGCGTCTCGGGCCATTTGGCTCGAGACGCTTTTTCATGCAGCCCCCGCACCGATCAGTGCCGGGTGCCGCGCGGGCGGAAAATCAAATGCCCAGGAAACGGAAAGGTTTGCTTTCCTTGAAGTTCGCATTGGCTTCGCCGAAGAAAATATTCTTCTGATCCGGCCCCAGATCAAGCTTGAGAACCTTGCCGCTCTTTTCCGAGAAATCCAGCGCTTTCAAATCCACCCAGAAGGTATTAGGCGTCAGCGCGGATTCAAAGTAGTACTGCAGGCGTTTCTGGTCGGCCACCGTGCGCCAGCGCGTGGACGAGATATTGGGCTGGTCCGGGGTGGTCAAGCCATAGGGCACCGATACATTTCGGATCACGCTGAAGACACTGGCGATGGTTTCACGCTGATCGCTGGTCTTGGGAACGGCATTGATGTAGAACGAGGCACGGGCGAAACGATCCGAGGCACGGTTGGTGCCGGGCAGCATGCTGGTGCCACCGATCTGCTGCCAGTATTCGTTCATCGCCAATTGTTTTTCAAAGGTCGGCGAATTGGTCATGACCTGATAGGCACGGCTATGGTGAATGACCTGTTGGCCGTCAATGTATTCGACAATGGCGCTGTCACCGCTGGCATCGGACATCGACAGATGCAGGGTCGCCAGGCGGTCTTCACCCGGCACGTTGTCCGTCACCAGGGTAAAGGGCTCGGATTCCAATACCTTGACGGCCTCTTCGACCGTCGCGAAGTTATCCAGCACGTATTGCGCCCAGGCTGCGATCGTCAGCCCCGGCTTGTCGCCCCCGAGTGTCGGGTATTCAGATTCCACCAGCCACAGGACGCTGGCCGACAGGCCCGCTTCATTCAGGCCGTCCGTCGTGGAAATGTCATAGCCGGAAGCGATCACGCTGCCGTACTTGGATGTCCATTTCAGCGAATTCGGCCCGGCTTCGCCAGTCCGTTCCATGCCCCGGGGGAAGACCCACAGGTTCGTCGCAACGTCGGTTTTCCAGTCCATGGAACGGGCCGTCACGATCTGCCCGTCGATACCGTGATAAACCACACGCGTGCAAGCGTCGGCGTCCGGCGCCGCTGCCACGCCCACCGCCAGGAAAGCCGCTGCCAAAGTGGCAGCCAGGCCTTGCTTGGAGAATTTCATGAGTGTTCCTCCTGTGACATGAATCCCATACCGGCCATGCGTGCCGGCATCTTTTCACCATTATGCCCGCAGCATGCAGGAACCAGTCGAAACATTCCGTTGCAGCCGCCCGGCTCTCCCGCGCCAGACACCTTCACAACTCTGACATCTGCTTAAGCAGGAAGCCCGCTAGAATGCCGGGCCAGGTCAACGCATCTTGCTCATGCCGCGCTGGCTGACGCCATTTACATGAACCCGCCCTTTCTTTCCGTGCCAGTTCCATGCGCCACATGCCTCTGACCCCACAACGATTCCCTGCCCGGGCGTCCGGTAGTCTTTCGCCTCGCGCGCCGCTGGCCGCGCTGAGCCTGGCTATCGCCATGGCCGTTTTACCCCTGACCAGCCTGGCCGCCCCCGACAGCACGGCGCCCGTCGCCATTGAGCAGATCCCCGTCAGCCAACATGCACTGGGGAGTTTCCCGTTTCTGAATGCGCCCACGGGTTATTCCTACCATTTCCACGAAGGCATCCCCCCGCAGGCCATCAGTGATTTCGGCCGCGAGTACTTTGCCGTTAACGGCAAGCTGTACCGCCAGGAAGGCAAAACCTTCAAGACCACGCTGGAAAAGGCCCGCCATTCGCCGGGGCGCTTCAATCAGGCCCAGCTCGAAGCCAGCTACGAACGAGCCATTACCGCACTGGGCGGCGTGAAGGTACACGACGGCAAGGTCGCCAGCGAAGAGCGCGAACGGGTCGGCAAGGCCGAAC
Organism: Kerstersia similis; assembly: GCF_965139615.1. Classification (NCBI taxonomy): domain Bacteria; kingdom Pseudomonadati; phylum Pseudomonadota; class Betaproteobacteria; order Burkholderiales; family Alcaligenaceae; genus Kerstersia; species Kerstersia similis. The sequence goes on along the minus strand of NZ_CBCSIQ010000014.1, from coordinate 32,139 downwards.
TGCTGGACAAGCAATATGGCTATTCACTGCTCGTCCCTGACCATGTGCAAACCTATGTGATTCGCCGCCCCGGCTCGGAAGTCTGGATTCAGTTTTCCTCGCTGGACGAAGAGAGCGGCGTCATGACGATTCTGGAAACCGCTGCGCTGGAGCCGCTGGCCGTATCAGCAGTCGATGCCGCGCAGCTGGGGCAGGCGCTGGCCCGGCAAGGCCGGGCTACGCTGGATATTCTGTTCGATACCGATCAGGCTTCGCTGACCCCGGCAGGCGCCTTGCTGGCCCTGGAAATCGGCAAACTGCTGCGCGAACAGCCCGGCCTGACATTGACGATCGAAGGCCATACGGACGATACAGGCAGCGCAGCGCATAATCAGGCGCTCTCGCAACGGCGCGCTGAAACGGTCGTTGCCCTGCTGGGTACCCTGGGCATTGCACCGGCGCGGCTTCAGGCCGTCGGGCGCGGCGCCACCCAGCCCCGGGTCGCCAATGACAGCGCGGCCAACCGCGCGCTGAACCGGCGCGTAGTGCTGATACAAGGCAACGCACAGCAATAAAGCCGTGGCGGCCGGGCAAACCGAGCATCACGCTCCAGAAAACGCCGCCTGTATGGATGTCGCAGTCAACGGCTACCGCGGCTTGTCTGGCAAGCAAGCCGCAAGGCCATTCCCGTTTCCGATGAGGCACAGGCTTTCGCCCTGCTCGGTGCAGAAGGCAAACAGGCCTCACGGGATCATGACAATGCGGCCCAGCGGTTTCGCTGTTTCCGCATAGGCATGGGCCGCGGCCGCCTCCGACAGCGGGAATGTGCGGTCGATGATGGCCCGGATGCGTCCGTCGGCGACGGCCTGCAACAGTGCATCCACGCTGGACCGGACAGCAGGTCTCTCGAAAAGCGGCCCCATAAATACCCCCGAAAGTGTCTGGTTGGCCTGCATGGCTGGCCATAGATCGACGGTCAGGTTGCCGCCACCCGCATTGCCGACGAACACCAGACGGCCCTCGGGCGCCAACGCAGCCAGGGAATCCTGAAGCGTTGTGCCCACCGGATCGACGACAAGCTTGGCGCCAAGGCCATGCGTCATCTGCCGGACGGCACCCACGACATCATGGGCCGTGCGATCCACCACATGATTGGCACCGAGTTCAAGCAGCCGGCAGCTTCGCTGCGTTCCACTGGTCACGGCAATGACCGTGGCACCTGCCTGTGCGGCAAGCTGGACGGCGGCCAGACCCACGCCGCCGGCAGCAGCCTGGATAAGAACGCTTTCTCCAGACACGAGCGCACCGCGCGCGAAAAGGCAGTGATGCGCGGTTCCGAACGAGATCGGCAGTACCGCTGCTGACGCCGCATCCACCCCATCGGGTATGCGCCATGTTCGCCCCACCGGCACGGCCCAGCGCTCCGCATACGAGCCTTTCAGGTCAAACGCCGCGACCCGGTCTCCAGCCCTGCGGCTCGTGACATTCGAGCCGATCGCCACGACCGTGCCCGCTGCCGCGTAGCCGACGACCCAGGAAGGCTGAGGCGGCGTTATCAAACGACGGTTGATGAGATCGCCCCCTTCAATCGAGATCGCCTCCACCGCAATCAGGACATCGTCAGGCCCGATGGCCGGATCAGGAATGTCGGCATATCGCAAAACCTGGGGGGCGCCTGCTGCGTCGTAAACGGCTGCTTTCATCATGGCTCCTTGCTCTCGGCGAGGCGTGACATGGTGCGATATTCCATCCAGGCACCTCTTCCCATCTTCCTGTGCAAGCCACCCATGCCTACTGCTTGCACAGCACTTCCTCAAGTTTCTCGCGCCCGGCGCCCATCAACCATGAACGCAAAGAGATCAGTTCAGGATTGAGCTCTCGCATCAGATTGAAATCGACACGCTCGGCAAGAGGCCCGTCTTGCAGGCTGGCAGCCATGTGAGCCAGGTCCGCCTGGGCAGCCAGCACATCATCAGGGAACCGGGCATAGGTGATGGGTCTGCTGGCGGCTTCCGAGAACACAGCCTCCAGTTCCCGACCCGTCACGCGATCACTGGCGATTTTCAAGGTTTTCCCGGCAAACCGCGCCTTGTCAGCGAACAGGGCGGCAACGATTTTCCCGATGTCTTGCACGGCAGTGAGCTGGATCGAGTGATCACGGTGGATCAGAGAAACCAGCCGTCCTTCATCCAGCCCCAAGCCAGGTCGCACGAGCATCTCCATGAAGATCATGGGGCGGATGATGGTTGCCGTGAGCGGCAGTTCGCGGATGTATGCCTCGATACGAGGCTTGGCGTCGAAGCGCGGGACGCCTGTCAATGTGTCGCCAGCACTCGCGCCCGAGGAATAGATGAAATGCTCGATGCGGTGTTTTCCTGCCAGATCGGCAACATGCGTGCCATAACGGACTTCCTCTTCTGCCGACAGGTTGGCGGGCATGACGCTGAACACGCCATGCACATCCTCCATGGCCGACGCGATGACCTCTGTCTCTTGCAATGCCCCTTGCACGAGTTCGGCGCCCGCGTCACGCAACACGATTGCCGCAGGTTCGGTGGGATCCTGCACAAAAGCGCGAACGGGCCAATGAGCCTTCAACAACGCTTTTGCCACTGATCCGCCTTGGCGGCCAGTGGCGCCGAACACCAGGATGGGGCGAGGTATTTCAGTCATGATTCCTCTCGAAAAATTGAGAATGCCGTATTCTTTCCCCTATCCCTGGATTGTGGGAGACGGCACTTTTTTGAACCTGAGCAACCTGGAGCGAGGTGGCCTGGTGGCGGGCCACTATCTTCCCGAGGTGCCTCCGCGCGCGGAGTATGAAATCACGGCACTGGACAAAAGCCTGCTGCACGCGCTGGAGAATATCAACCGGTGGATCAAAGATAATCTTCCGCATGTGGAAGCATCGCGCCAAACATACGACACCCACCCGCGCTGATACCTGGCTGCCCCGCAGGACTGACGGAGACAGACACCAGGAGCACCGCCAAACGAAATGGCCGTGCTGCCACTGCCCCCCTTCCACGACGCCCCGATGCTTAGGGCAGCTTGGCAATGACCTTGATCTCAAACTGGAATCCGTACAGCCATGTCACCCCGATCCCGGTCAAGGTGGGGTAAGGCGCTTCCCCCCAATATTCCGGCAAGACGCTCAGGATGGCTTCGAGGTTCGACTCGGGATCGACGACAAAGAGAGTGACGTCAAGCACATCGCCGAAGGTACAGCCCGCAGCGGTGAGAACGGCATTAAGGTTTTCGAATGCCAGCCTGACCTGCATTTTCAGATCGGGTTCAGGCGAACCATCCTCGCGGCTACCCACTTGCCCGGAAACAAATAGGAAGCCATTGGATTTGATGGCCGGCGAATAACGATTGCGCTCATAGAGCGCCTGTCGGCCCAGGGGGAAAACCGCTGCACGTGTTGTCATGTTTGCACCTTTGCAATGGGGGGGAATCTCCCCATCAACACGGAAACTTTACAGGTGCGGGATCGAGTGGATAAAGAAGCAACTTTGCTCATCATTGTTTGTAGAATCCAAACAATCTGAGAAAAAAGAGGTCAGGAAATGGATCGCTTCGATGCGATGCGGGCCTTTGTTCGTGTGGTGGAGGCAGGCAGCTTTACCAAGGCAGCCCAGACACTTCACATGAGCAGAACAACGGTCACGCAGCTCATTCAGCAGTTGGAGGCGCGCCTGCGTGTCAGGTTGCTCCATCGCACCACTCGCAAGCTCGGTGTCACAGCCGATGGTGCAGCCTACTACGAACGTGTCACCCGTCTTTTGGCAGACATGGACGATGCGGAAACCAGCCTGTCCAATGCCGCGATTACACCCAGGGGACGGCTACGGGTGGATGTCCCCAGTCCGCTGGCGCGCCTCGTCCTGGTGCCGGCGCTACCGGCTTTCCATGCACGCTACCCTGACATTCAATTCGAAATGGGCGTGAGCGACCGGGTGGTGGATCTGATCAGCGACAACGTGGATTGCGTCTTGCGCGGTGGCGAAATCAGCGATCATTCCCTGATCGCACGCCATGTCGCCGATTTGCAGATCGGCGCCTATGTCGCACCGAGTTATGTGGCACGCCTGGGCACCCCTGCGCATCCACGGGAGCTGGAAAACACCGACCATCGCATCGTGGGATTCCTGTCCTCACGCACCGGCAGGGTTCATCCCCTGACACTGCACGGTGAGCATGAAACCATTGAAATCAAGAGCCGCTATGTCCTGGCAGTGGATGATGGCAATGCCTACCTCGAAGCGGGTTTAGCGGGCTTGGGCGTGATTGCGCTGCCAAGCTATATGGCAGCAGCGCATCAGGCTTGTGGCGCCCTGATTCCGTTATTTGAACAATGGCGTTTTCATCCCATGCCGCTTTACGTGGCATTTCCACCGAATCGCCATGTCAGCGCCAAGCTGCGCGTTTTTATTGATTGGATCATTGAATTGATGCAGCCGCACGCCCCGCATTCCCACCAGGATCAGCGCTAACCCCGGCCTCCTGCGTCCCCTGCGCGGTGTCAGTCACCCTGCCGCCGACCGCGCAGAACGAAACGCTGCGCGGTCGTCCGATGCCCACGACACCCGTGATGCGGATATCACGGCGGAGAATGAGGCAGGTGATGTAGCAACGGCAGGGGCGATGCCCGCATCCATGGCCTGCCCTGCCGGCGATTGCGATCAAGCGCCCCGCTTTTGCTTCAGCCGCTCGATCAGCAAGGGGTCATACGCTGGCGATCGTACTCGCCGGCGTCCGGTTTCGGGTTCGGCCAGCGGCTCGGCCAGTTGCACCATGCTGTCCGGCGCTTCCAGGGCCAGGCGCTGATAGATCAGCGTACCCTCACGCTTCCAGGCGATTTCCTGTTCGCTCAGTGCCCGCACCACCCGTGCCGGCGACCCCATGACCAGGTGGCCTTCCGGGATTTCCATGCCGGCCTTGACGAAGGCCATGGCCCCCACGATGGCATTGGCCCCCACCACGGCACGGTCCATCACCACGGCATTCATGCCCACCATGGCGTTACGGCCTACCGTGCAACCGTGCAGGATAGCGCCATGGCCAATATGCCCTTCTTCCGCCACGATGACATCGGCATCCGGGAAACTGTGCGCGACACAGTTATCCTGAATGTTGGAGCCCGCCTCGAGCACAATGCGGCCGAAATCGCCACGCAACACCGCTCCCGGACCAACATAGCAGGCGGGGCCGATGATGACGTCACCGATGAGCGTGGCCGACGGATGCAGCCACGCGCTCGGGTGCGCCACCGGCACGACACCATCAAAAGAAAAGATCTGTGCCATGGCTGCGTTCCGCCTTATTGCCAGGTCTTGGCGACCATGGTCAGGACGTCATACTGGGCAACCAGCTTGCCATCCTGATTGGTCACGATGCAATCCCAGCGGACTTCACCGTGTTCGGCGCTGCTGCGAGGATTGATTTCCTTGCAGGTCAGGCGTACGCCCAGCGTATCGCCGGCATACACCGGCGTCAGGAAACGCAGGTTGTCCACGCCATAGTTTGCCAGGACGGGGCCCGGCGCCGGGTCCACGAACAAGCCGGCAGCGAAGGACACGATGAGATAGCCATGGGCGACGCGGCCATCGAAGAAGGGATTGGCCTTGGCCGCCGCTTCATCCATGTGCGCGTAGAAGGTGTCGCCGGTGAAATTGGCAAAGTGCTCGATGTCATCCAGCGTGACTGTGCGCTTGGCCGTCACCAGTTGATCGCCGATCTGCAGTTCCGCCAGCGACTTGCGGAACGGATGACGACCGTCATTCTGGGCCGGGGCGCCATCAAGCCAACGTCCGGTCACGGCAGCCAGCAAGGCCGGCGCACCCTGCACGCCGGTGCGCTGCATGTAATGCATGACGCTGCGCAGGCCGCCCAGCTCCTCGCCGCCGCCCGCGCGGCCCGGTCCGCCGTGCACCACGCCAGGCACGGGCGAACCGTGGCCGGTGGAGCTGCGCGCGCTGGCGCGGTTGCCGATCATGACCCGGCCATGGTACGGGGCAATGCCCAGCACCACGGTCTCGGCCACGGCGGCATCGTTGGTAAAGAGCGAGGCCACCAGGCTGCCCTGGCCACGGCGCACCAGTTCGATGGCTTCTTCCAGCGTGTCATACGGCATGATGGTGCTGACGGGCCCGAACGCCTCGACTTCATGCACCTTGCGGGCGGCCAGCGGTTGTTCGCACAGCAGCACCACCGGCGCATAGAAAGCGCTGCCCGCCGTATCGGCCTGTACGGCGTCACCCACGACGACGCGAGCCTCAGCCAGCAGTTCCTGCACGCGTTCCTGTACCTCGACGCGCTGATCGGGGCTGGCCAACGGGCCCATGGTAACGCCTTCGGTCGTCGGGTTGCCCACCACAACCTTGGCCAGCGCGGCACGCAAGGCCTCGACCACGGCTTCGGTATGGGCGCGCGGCACGATCACGCGGCGGATGGCCGTGCACTTCTGCCCGGCCTTGGTCGTCATTTCGTTGACGACTTCGCGCACGAACAGCTTGAACTCTTCCGAATCCGGGCCGGCATCGGTCCCCAGCACGGAGGCATTCAGGCTGTCGGCCTCCATGTTGAAGCGCACCGAATTGGCCACGATGGCGCGGCCGGTCTTGAGCTTGTGCCCGGTGGCCGCCGAACCGGTGAACGTCACGACGTCCTGGCCGGCAACATGGTCCAGCAGATCGCCGGTGCTGCCGCAAATCAGTTGCAATGCGCCTTCGGGCAGCAGACCCGTATCCAGGATGCGGCGTACCATCAACTCGGTCAGATAGGCCGTCTGGCTGGCCGGCTTGACGATGGCCGGCATACCTGCCAGCCAGGTCGGGGCCAGTTTTTCCAGCATGCCCCAGCACGGGAAGTTGAACGCGTTGATATGCACCGCCACACCTTGCAGCGGCGAGAGAATATGTTGCGCGCTGAAGCTGCCGTCCTTGGACAAACGCTCTACCGTGCCATCGACCAGTACGCGAGTGTTGGGCAATTCCCGACGGCCCTTGGAGGCATAGGACAGCAAGGTGCCAATACCGCCTTCGATATCGACCCAACTGTCCACGCGCGTCGCGCCGGTACGCGAGGAAAGCGCATAGAGTTCTTCCTTCACTTCCAGCAGCGCCAGGCCGATGGCCTTGATCATGCTGGCGCGCTCGTGGAAGGTCATGGCGCGCAGTGCCGCGCCGCCCGCCTCGCGGCCATGCGTCAGGATGGCCTGGTAGTCCAGGCCGGTAGCGTCGATCACGGCGACCGCTTCGCCGGTCGAGGCATCCCGCAGGGTCTGGCCTGCGCCCGTGCCGGCCGTCCACTTGCCGCAAACATAGCTTTCCAGCCGACGCGGAGAGTGAGTAGATGTGCTCATGAAGCTTTCCTTCTTAATCCTGTTACAGGAAAAGCATAGGCAGCCTGCGGCTGCCCATGCCTAATCAGTGTCTATTGTCATGACGCCGCCAGGGGGCGAAGATCCTGTTCGATCCCGGCCCCCGGCGGCGCAGGCCGGCGCCCGGCTTACAGCTCAAGCGCCGCCAGACAGTCTTCCAGCCGCTGCTCCCAACGCGTGAGCAGCACTTCGTTCGGCTCGTGGCGCAGACCGAAACGCGCCAGCGTGTCATAGCGCGCCGACCCGGCATGGCCGAATGTGGCCGCGACACGGGGACGCCAGTAGGCGATGGATGCCAGTGCATCTGCCCGGCCTTCTGGGCTGGCAACGATACGCTCCAGACCTTCCAGGCCCAGCTCCGCATGGCGCCGCTCACGCGGTTCGATTTCACGGAATATCTCGGCCAGCGGGCCATAGGACACACGCGTGAATTCCTCGAACTGCACGCCTGCCGCCAAGCCTTGCAGCACGTTCATGACGACCGCATCGGTCCAGCCGGTGAAGGGATAATGGAACACCGACAGGCGCATGTCCGCACCATGCCGTGCTGTACCCAGGTCGGCATCACGCGCCACGCGGGCCGCCCAGTCGTGCTGACGCTGATAGCGTTCGACGTCAGTGCCGAAGGTCTGCATGATGTTCAGCACGCGTTCGGCGTGATCGGCCTTTTCCAGCGTAATACGGCTGGCGGCGATGCGTTCACGGATGCCGGGGGCATAGTTGATCGAAGCGGCAAACCCCGCTGACGCGGCCAGTTCGCTGTCCACAAAAGAGGACATGAGCCGCATCAGCTCGCCACGGTAGCGTGCCGGCGCATTGCCAGGCGAGGTCAGGATGCCGCCCTGCGCCAGATACTCTTCGATATTCATCGTTTCGGACATGGATGTCTCCTCCCGCCGCTCAGTTATTCATCGTAGCTGACGACCACGCGGTCGCTCAGCGGGAAGCCCTGGCAACTCAGCACATAGCCCTGTTCGACTTCGTAGTCTTCCAGCGCATGGTTGATGGCCATTTCGACTTCGCCTTCCAGCACCTTGCACTTGCAGGTGGAGCAGACCCCTGCCTTGCAGGCGTAGGGCGCGTCCATGCTGTTTTCCAGCGCGGCATCCAGAATGCTCTGCCCCTGTTTGGGAAAAGCAAAACTGCGCACCACGCCATCCAGCGTGACCGTGGCTTCACATACGCCCACATTGGTCGTGGTGGAAGTTGCGTTTTCCTTGCGGCGCGCCTTGCCCGGCTGCGCCGAGGCGAACAGTTCGAACTTGATGCGTTCCTTGGGCATGCCATTGCCCGCCAGCGCATCGGCAATGGCCAGCATCATGGGCTCGGGGCCACAGATGAACGCGGTATGCACCGATTTCAGGTCGATCCAGCGGTGGAACAGCTCATCGCACTTCTGGCGATCGAGGTGCCCGGTGAACAGGTCGATTTCCTGGCCTTCACTGTTGAACACATGGATGACGGAGAACCGGCCCAGGTATTCGTTTTTCAGGTCTTCGAGTTCCTCACGGAACATCACCGTGCTGATCTGGCGGTTGGCATAGACCAGCGTGAAGCTGGACTTGGGCTCGCGCGCCAGCGTGCTCTTGATGATGGAGAGCACCGGCGTGATGCCGCTGCCCCCCGCAAAGCCCAGGTAATGACGGGCACTCTCGGGCTCCAGCGGGATATGGAAGCTGCCCATTGGCGGCATGGCTTCCAGGATTTCGCCCGGCTTGAGCTCGGTATTGGCCCAGCTGGAAAACGCCCCGCCGTCCACGCGCTTGATGCCGACGCGCAAGGCGCCTTCATCCAGCCCGGAACAGATCGAATAGGAACGGCGCAGTTCATCGCCGTCAAACGCGCGGCGGAACGTCAGGTACTGGCCGGGAATGAAGTTGAACAGCTCACCGTCTTCCGTGCGCGGCTTGAGCGTTACCACGACGGCATCACGGGTTTCGCGACGCACATCAACAACTTGCAAGGGGTGAAAGCGTGCCATGGTCTCCTCGCTGGCTAGGCTTCTCTATGCACTTGATTCAAATGCACTTGAAATAATCGAATGGTTCCAGGCAATCCAGGCAGCGATAGCTGGCCTTGCATGGCGTGGAACCGAACTGGCTGACCCTGGCGGTATGCGTGGAACCACAGTGCGGACAGGAAACGGCCGGGCCGTTTTCCTGCCGCAGCCAGATTCGCTTGCCCTGCCCGGCCGGCGCGACATCGCCGGCCTCTTCCACAGGCGGTGCAATCCCGTAGCCGCGCAGGCTTGCGCGCGCCTTGTCACTCATCCAGTCGGATGTCCAGGGCGGCGAAAGCTGGCGTTCCAGACGCAGGTCAGTGACGCCATGGGCGCGCAACGCCGCCTCGATATCCTCATTGATGACAGTCGTGGCCGGGCAACCCGAATACGTCGGGGTCACCACGACAACCAGGGTCTCCCCTTCGTAACGGACTTCGCGGATGATGCCGAGATCCACCAGTGAAATCACGGGAATCTCGGGATCAGGCACGCCTTCCAGCCACTGCCATACCTGCTCGATTTCGGGGCGCGAGAGCGTATCCATGGCGCGCTCCGCTACCAGGTGCAGCCAGGATAGGCGCGTTGCAGGAATTGCATTTCCGCCAGGATGAAACCCAGGTGCTCGGTATGGCGCCCCTGTTTGCCGCCACGATGCGCATACGTGCTTTCCGGCAGTTTCAGCGTGGCCTGTTCCAGAACAGCACGCACCGTCTGCATCCAGGCATCGCGCAACGAGGCAGGTGCCGGCGCGATACCGGCCTGTGCCACTTCTTCGTCACAGGCATCGCCCAGGAACATTTCCCCGGTGTACGACCAGAGGTTGTCCAGCGCAGTCTGCATGCGTTTGTGGCTTTCTGCCGTGCCGTCGCCCAGGCGGATCACCATTTCGCTGGAGCGATCCAGGTGGTAGCTGACTTCCTTGATGGCCTTGCCGGCGATTTCGGCGACGCGGGCATCGCTGGAGTCCATCAGGGCTTCCAGCTGCAGGATGTGCCAGGCATCGAACAGGAACTGGCGAACCAGGGTGTGCGCGTAGTCCTCGTTGGGCTGTTCAACCAGCAGCAGATTGCGGAATGCCACGGCATCACGCAAATAGGCGAGGTCATCGGCCGTCTTGCCTTCGTCTTCGACTTCGGCAGCCAGGCCCAGCCAGAACTGCGTCTGGCCGATCAAGTCCAGCGCCACGTTGGCCATGGCAATGTCTTCTTCCAGAATGGGCGAGTGACCACACCATTCCGAAATGCGATGCCCGAGAATCAGCGTGCTATCGCCCATGCGCAGCAGGAATTCGCGCAGCGCCTGGGTCGAGGCTTGTTGGACGATGGTAGTCATTACATGTGCCCCACTTCTTCAGGAATTTTGAAAAAGGTCGGGTGGCGATAGACCTTGGAGTTGGACGGTTCGAACAGCGGGCCCTTCTTGGAAGGAACGCTGGCGACGATGTCGTCCGATTTCACTGCCCAGATGCTGACGCCTTCGTTGCGACGGGTATAGACGTCGCGGGCATTGTTGATCGCCATTTCAGCGTCAGGCGCGTGCAGGCTGCCGACGTGACGATGGTTCTGGCCATGTTGACCACGGATGAAGATTTCCCACAGGGGCCATTCTTGCGACATGATGATTTGCTCCAGATAGTGTTTTCGATGTGTCAGGGGCCGGCGCGTCAGGCGGCCAGCTTGCGCAGGCGCTGCTTGTCGGCGTGTGCGGCCAGGCCCTCGCGGAACCAGGCGCCGTCGTCCCATGCCTTGACGCGCGCGCTCAGGCGTTCGCGGTTGCACGGGCCGTTGCCGGCGATCACTTCGAAAAACTCATTCCAGTCAGGTTCGGAGAAGTCATGCGCGCCGCGCTCTTCATTCCAGACCAGGTTTTCATCAGGAATGGTCAAGCCCAGGTACTTGGCCTGCGGCACGGTCTGATCAACGAACTTCTGGCGCAGTTCGTCATTGGTATTGATCTTGATCTTCCAGGCCATGGATTGCGCCGAGTGGATCGAGTCCTTGTCGGACGGGCCGAACATCATCAATGCCGGGTACCAGAAGCGGTTGAGCGCGTCCTGTGCCATGGCTTTCTGTTCCGGGCTGCCAGCGCACATCTTCATCATGATGTCGTAGCCCTGGCGCTGGTGGAAGCTTTCTTCCTTGCAGATGCGGATCATGGCGCGGCTGTACGGTCCGTAGGACGTCCGCTGCAGCGGCACCTGGTTCATGATGGCAGCGCCATCCACCAGCCAGCCCACTGCGCCGATGTCGGCCCAGTTCAGCGTGGGGTAGTTGAAAATGGAGGAATACTTCATCTTCCCGGCGTGCAGCAGTTCGACCAGTTCGTCGCGGCTGACGCCCAGGGTTTCGGCCGCACAGTAGAGGTACAGGCCATGACCGGCCTCATCCTGAACCTTGGCCAACAGGATGGCCTTGCGTTCCAGCGTGGGCGCGCGCGTGATCCAGTTGCCTTCCGGCAGCTGGCCCACCACTTCCGAGTGGGCGTGCTGGCCGATCTGGCGGATCAGCGTCTTGCGATAGGCTTCGGGCATCCATTCCTTGGGCTCGATCTTTTCGCCGCGCTCGATGCGCTCCATGAATTCCCGTTCCTGCGCCGACATTTCTTCGAGGCTGCGTACGCGCTCGCTGTCGGTTTTAATCATTTGTGCATACATGGTCTGGCCTCCGTACCTTGATAGGCTTTAATTAAGGGGCTTTCAAACACGCTCGATAATCATTGCGATACCCTGCCCCACGCCAATGCACATGGTGCACAGCGCGTAGCGGCCGCCCTGGCGGCGCAGCTGGTAGGCAGCGGTGGTCGCCAGGCGAGCGCCGCTCATGCCGAGCGGATGGCCGATGGCAATCGCGCCGCCGTTCGGGTTGACGTGTGCTGCATCGTCGGGCAGGCCCAGCTGGCGCAGCACGGCCAGTGCCTGGGAGGCAAAGGCTTCGTTCAATTCGATGAGGTCCATGTCATTGATGGACAGGCCGGCACGCTGCAGTACGCGGCGGCTGGCTTCTACCGGGCCGATGCCCATGACGCGCGGCTCGACGCCGGCAGCCGCCATGGCGACCACGCGCGCCAGCGGGCGCATGCCCTGCTGTTGCGCTGCCGCTTCGGAGGCGATGACCAATGCACAGGCGCCGTCATTCACGCCCGAGGCGTTGCCCGCGGTGACAGTCAGGCCGGCACCGTTGACGCCTTTGAGGCGTGCCAGCTGTTCCAGGCTGGTGCCGGGACGCGGATGTTCATCCCGTTCGACGATGATGGCATCGCCTTTTTTCTGGGGGATGGTGACCGGGACGATTTCTTCAGCAAAGATGCCGGCTTCGTTGGCAGCCGCCCAGCGGGCCTGGCTGCGTACGGCAAAGGCGTCCTGGTCGTCACGGCTGATGCCGAAGTCTGCCGCGACGTTATCCGCCGTTTGCGGCATGGTATCGACGCCGAACTCGGCCTTCATTTTCGGGTTGACGAAGCGCCAGCCGATGGTGGTGTCATAGACAGCATTGGCACGGGAAAAGGCGCTTTCGGCTTTGGGCATGACGAAGGGTGCGCGGCTCATGCTTTCGACGCCGCCCGCGACCACGAAGTCGCAATCGCCGGCACGGATGGAGCGCGCGGCCAGGCCGACCGCATCCAGGCCGGAGCCGCACAGGCGGTTCACGGTGGTGGCCGGAACGCCGATGGGCATGCCCGAGAGCAGGACCGCCATGCGCGCGACGTTACGGTTGTCTTCACCTGCCTGATTGGCACAGCCGAAGATGAGGTCGTCAACTTTGGACCAATCGGCGTTCGGGTGGCGTTGCATGAGCGCAGCCAGCGGTACGGCAGCGAGGTCGTCGGCGCGGACCGAGGACAGGGCGCCGCCATAGCGCCCGACGGGCGTGCGTACGGCATCACAGATAAAAGCTTCCGTCATGGATTCCTTCTCCCTGGGTGGCCGGAGCAGCCATTCGCTGACCGACCGGACGGTTATAGTATTCTCTATGTGCTATTAAGCACCGAAAAGCATCACAATTCAATAGGGGTTTCCGATTAATTTGTAATGTTTCAGTGTGATGAAGCTGTTGGGGATGTGGTGTTTCGCGGGAGAGGCGCTGGTTGGCTGGTGCAGATGACCGAGGCAAGGCGTAGCGGGTCAGTGGAGGACAGGCGGCAGGCGCTGTCTCTCAAGCGCACATGGGCCATGCCATACCAGGACTGATATAGGTACAAGTGCCCAGCCTGGATGTGAGTCTTTCAGCCCGCTAGACCTGGGACGCGGGTTCAGACTGGTGCCTGTCCCGTTTCTGCATACAGGCGCCACGCTCATGATGACTCCACGCAAGAATGCCGGCCCTACGGCCAGCCATCCATCAGCACCACCACCGCCACCCTCACCGTCGGCTGCCGTCCGCCGGGCGCTGGCACTCAGCAATGATCTTGTGTTCAAGACGCTCTTCTCGCGCCAGCCACATCTGCTGACCGACCTGATCAACGCCGTGCGCTATCGCTATCCTCCCATCCAGGTCGTGCAGATACGCAACCCGAATATTCTTCCCGCTGACGTTTCCAGCAAACAGATTATTCTGGATATCCTGGCCAAGGATGCCTGCGGCAGCTTCTTCAATGTCGAAATGCAGCTGCGCCATTACCCCCAATGGCCGCAGCGCAATCTGTTCTACCTCGCCCGCATGCTCTCCGACCAGCTCGACACCGGGCAGGAATATCAAGCACTTAAACCCGCCGTCAGCATCAGCCTGCTGGGCCATGACCTCTACCCCGACTACCCCGCACAGGCCGACTGGCACTTCACGCTACGCGACTCGCAACGTCCGGCCGTGCAGTTGCAGCCCGGTTTGGGACAGGCCATGCAGGTCCATATAATCGAACTCACCAAGGCAGAAACACTGCACGCCTTTCCTCCCGCACTCTCTGCCTGGATCGCCTGCCTGCGGCACAACCTGGAAGAGGACCGTATGAACCAGATCGAACACCCGCCCGTCCGCGAAGCCATCCAGCATCTCGAAGACATGTACTCTGAACGCGACCTGCGCCTGATCGCCGTACGCAGGGAAATGGCCGTTGCCGACTACTGGCTTGGCCTGGAAGATGCCAGGCAAACCGGGCAGCGGGAAGGCTTGCGCACAATGTTGGAGCGCCAGTTAATGCGCAAATTCGGCAGCGTGACGCCCGCAAGCCAGCAACAGCTGGCCCAGGCCAGCGTGGCGCAGATGGAGCAGTGGAGCGAACAATTGCTTGATGCCAATACTCAGGAAGCGGTATTCCGCTGATCGCCGGCCCGCAGGCTGGCGGTGCACGGCAAAACAGGCAAACGCGCAAAGCGTGGTTGGGCCTGGTTCAGCCAGACGCCATGGCAGGCCCATAGAGACATGGATCGGGTCTGCGCCAGCGATGTCCTCAGCCTTTAGCCAGGCAACGCTGATATCCCTATCACGCGCTTCCTGGCTGCCGGGCCGGTTACTGCATCTGCCGCAGTTGCAAACTACGCTGTTTGACGGTCTGGCCCGCCTCCGGCAAGGCGCCGTCGCCATCAATAAAATGATTGGCGATATAGCGTTCCGCTGGCCGCGATAAGGCCAGATAGAGGGTAGCAAACAATCGCCGGGCTTCGTGGCCGGCCCAGTCTGACGGCAAGGCTTGCGCAGGCAGGCGCGGCGCGCGCAGGGCAATGCCCCGGTATTGATGCACCAGCAGCAGGCGCAAGGTCAGCGCCATCGCGGGTTCGACGCTGGCGGCAATTTCCTGCACTGGCGAAAAACGTTCAATGAAAGCGCTGAATGCATCGGCATAGCTCTGGAAATCCCAATATTCCGTTGCAAACTGGCGCATGGCTGCCCCACCCTGCACGACACTGGCATCCCATACCAAGGCATCGTCTGTCAGTTCCGGCGCACCGTCCGGCCCGATCGCCAGGCGAGGATTGAGCGCGGCATAACCCAGCCGCTTGAGCCTGCGCATGGCCGCATCCGGGTCGTTCCCCCCCAGATAAATCAGCCGCCATTGGCTGGCATCGTGGGGTTCATAGAGAATGCTGGCAGCATAGGCAAATTCCGCCCGGGCTTCTGCCGTCAGGCGATAGAAGCTGCGCCGCCCCACCCGTTCCCCTTCCAGCTGCCCCGCCGCGACCAGGCGCGAGACCGCCGTGCGCACCAGGCTTTCGCTGATGCCCACGGCGGCGCAGGCTTCGATCAGGTTGCCCATCCAAAGCACGCCGCCACGCGGCTCCACGACGTCGCCATAGATGGTGACGATGAACCCCGCTCCCTTGGGAGGACTGGCGGCCAGCAGACGTTGCGCCAGGGTTTCGGGCAGGGAACGGGCGGCAGCCTGCAAGGCAGGCTGGCCAGTTTCAGAGTGGGGATTCGCGTTGCTCACGGGCCTGGTATAACGAGTGCTGGAAAATGTCCGACACTCAGAATGTACCAGTTTCCGCCGCTTGCTCCAGCTTGCGGCACGGTGCAGGTGCCAGGCCGGCCGCCGCCAGCTCGCGCAGGCGTGCCACCACTTCCTTCAATCCCCGCGCCTCGGCGTCATGCAGCAGGCCGCCGCGCCAGCGCGGGAAGCCATAGCCATGGACTTCGACCAGATCGACATCCACGGCACGCTGGGCGATGCCTTCTTCCAGAATCAGCGCCGCTTCGTTCACCATGGGCAGAACGATGCTGTCGATGATTTCCGCTTCACGCCATTCGCGTTGCGGCACACCGGCAGCCGCCTCGGCGATCACCCTGGCTACCGTGTCGGACGGCAAGGGGCGACGCTCGCCCGGCGCGTAGTCATACCATCCCGCCTGGGTCTTCTGACCAAGACGCCCTTGTTCGCACAGCCTGTCCGCCACCGGCGCAAAGACGTCCTCGCCGCGTTCACGCGCTGCCTTGCGCTGGAATGCGGCAATATCCAGCCCGCCCAGATCCTGCGCCTCGAACGGCCCCATGGGCATGCCATAGGCACGCATGGCAGCATCCACGGCCTGCGGCGTGGCGCCAGCCAGCAACAGGCGTTCCGCTTGCGCACGCAGGGTGCGCAGGATCCGGTTGCCGATGAAACCATCGCAGATTCCAGCACGCACCGGAATCTTGCCCAAGCGGCGTGCCAGCGTAAAGCCGGCCGACAGGACATCGGGCGCCGTTTGCGGAATCGGTACGATTTCCAGCAATTTCATGATCTGCGCCGGGCTGAAGAAGTGCAGGCCGATGAAACGTTCCGGCGCAGCCAGGCCCTCAGCAATGAGAGCGGGATCCAGATAGGAGGTGTTGGTCGCCAGAATGGCGTCCGGGCGGCACACCTGCGACAGTCGCGCAAATACGTCGCGCTTGACCTGCAGGTCTTCAAATACCGCTTCGATCACCAGATCAACCTCGGCCAGCTCGGCATCTACCGTCGTGCCACGCACACCGCCAACACGCTCAGCGGCAGTGCTCTCGCTGATGCGGCCACGTTTGACACTGCTCTGGTAGATATCGGACACCCGTTGCAAGCCACGCTGCAACGCCGTGTCATCCCGCTCCAGCAAGATCACGGGAATACCGGCATCACGCAAGGCCACCACAATGCCTGCGCCCATGGTGCCGCCACCGACCACGGCTGCGCTGTTCACTGCGCGCGCTTCCACTCCGTTGAGCTCGGGCGGACGGGTAGCGCCACGTTCCGCAAAGAAGATGTGGCGCAAGGCTCGCGCCTGATCCGAGGCGCGACGCTCCAGGAAGCTCGCCCGCTCGAACGCCAGCGCCTCCTGCACACTGCCTTCGCAGGCACGGCGTACGCATTCCAGTGCCATCCCTGGCGCGACTTCGCGGCCGGCACGCTTGCGCAGTTCGGCTTGCGCCTGTTCCCAGAAACCTGCGTCCACCGGCGCCACGGTGCGCTGCAGCAAAGCCTGGGGCAAGGGGCGCTGCAAGGCAGCACGCAGATAGGCCAAAGCCTCGCGCCGCAGATCCCCCTCTACCACTGCATCAAACAGGCCGGCAGCCTGCGCCTTGGCGCTTGCCAGCGGCGCACCGCGCGTCACAAGCTCCACCGCTAGCGCCGCTCCCACCAGACGCGGCAAGCGTACGCACCCTCCCGCGCCAGGCACCAGTCCCAGCTTGACCTCCGGCAGCCCGGCCTGCGCACCGGCCAGGGCCACGCGGAACCGGCAGGCCAGCGCAATTTCCAGCCCGCCTCCCAAGGCGCTGCCATGAATGGCCGCCAGCCAAGGCTTGGCGGCATTTTCGATACGAGCGACGACATCCGGCAAATGCGGTTCCTGCGGCGGTTTGCCGAACTCACTGACGTCCGCGCCGGCAATAAAGGTGCGCCCCGCGCAGATCAGGACGACGCCCTGAACATCGGGGTCCGCATCCAGCGCCTCTGCCGCGGCGATCAGGCCGCTGCGCAAAGCCTGCGACAACGCATTGACAGGCGGAAAATCAACAGTGACGACAGCCAGGCCGTCTTCGCGTTCTATCGTAATGCTCATTTCTACATTCCCAGGTAAGCCGAACGGATGCGCGGGTCTTCGATCAGTTGCTGTGCCGGTCCGGACAGCGTGATCTTGCCAGTTTCCATGACATAGCCGCGATCCGCAATGGATAAGGCGCCAAAGGCATTCTGCTCGACCAGCAGGACGGTAACGTCCAGGCTCTTCAGGCTTTTGACGACGTCAAATATCTGCGCAACCAGGATAGGCGCCAGGCCCATGCTGGGCTCGTCGAGCAACAGGCAGGACGGACGGCTCAGCAGCGCGCGCGCCATGGCCAGCATCTGCTGCTGCCCGCCGGACAGGCCTCCGGCGGCAAGGTTGCGCTTCTCACGCAGCACCGGAAACAGCTGGAAGGCATCTTCCATGTCCCGGTCCACTTTATCATCGGAATACAAATAGGCGCCCAGGCGCAGATTTTCTTCCACCGTCAGGCTGGTGAAAATCTGCCGGCCTTCGGGAACCTGCGCCAGGCCTTGCTTGACACGCTTATAGGCCGGCACATCGTTGAAACGCTGCCCCCGAAAGACGATATTGCCATCCTGTACCGGCTGAATGCCCGACAGGCAGCGCAAGAGCGTGGTTTTGCCTGCGCCGTTGGCGCCGACCACCACGACGATTTCGCCAGCGCTGACTTCCAGGTCCACGCCGTGCAGGACTTCGATGCGCCCGTAGCGCGACCGCAATTGGTTAACGCTCAGCATGTTTCGCCGCCTCCTCCTTCGCTGCCGCGCCCAGATAGGCTTCGATCACCCGCGGATGGCTGGCAACCTCAGCCGGCAGGCCCTCGGCAATTTTTTCCCCATGGTCCAGCACCACGATGTGGTTGGAAATCCGCATGACCATCTTCATGTCGTGTTCGACCAGCAGAATGGAAATGCCGCTGGCAGCCACCTCGGCCACCAGATGCTCGATTTCCTCGGTTTCGACCGCATTGCAACCGGCGGCGGGTTCGTCAAGCAACAACAGGCGTGGCTTGAGCGCCAATGCGCGGGCGATTTCCAGACGCTTGAGCGAACCATACGATAGCGAGGCCGCCTCAAAATCTGCCGCCCGGCCCAGGCCCACACGCTCCAGCAGTTCCCGCGCCTGCTCTTCCGAACGACGGGTGCGGCGGCGCGCCGAGGGCAAGCCCAGCAGATCCGCCAGCAAAGAGCCGTTTTCCTGCAGGTGAAAACCCGTCGCCACGTTCTCCAGCGCCGTCATGGCCGGGAAGATTTGCAGGTTCTGGAAAGTACGCGACATACCGCGCCGCGCCAACAGATGCGGCGCCATGCCGGTCACGGGCTCGCCATCCAGGCGCACTTCCCCCGAACCCGGCTGATAGACCCCGGACAACATATTGAACAAGGTGGTCTTGCCTGCCCCATTGGGGCCAATGACCGACACGATCTCGCCGGCACGTACCTTGAAACTGACGTCGTGCACGGCGCGCAGGCCGCCGAAAGAAATGCCGACACCGGCAACATCCAGGAGACTCATCTCAGCCCCTCCCGCGAATGATGCGCGCAAGGCTGGGCAGAACACCGCCGCGCAGGAAAATCATGACCAGCATCATGATCAGGCCGAGCACGATTTGTTCGTACTCGTGGAAGAAGGTCAGCACCTGGGGCAAGGCCGTCAGGACGGCTGCGCCGAAGATGGCGCCCAGAACGGAACCGGCGCCGCCCAGCACGGCCATCGTCACGATCTCGACGGAGTGCATGAAGCTTGCCGCATCCGGCGTGATGAACCGGTTCTGCATGGCCAGCAGGGAACCCGCCAGCGACGCATAGACCGCGGAGATCACAAAGCCGCGCAGCTTGAAGCGTGCGACATCGACCCCAACCGTGCGCGCCGCCACTTCTGAACCATGCAAGGCCCGCAATGCACGTCCGGTGGCGCTGTACTGCAGGTTAAGCGCCACCCAGGCCCCCAGCACCAGCATGATGCCATTGAACCCATACCAGAACTCGGCATTGCTCAGGTTCCAGCCCATGTCCTTGAGCGCAGCACGCATGCCCGGATCCTGAACGGCAATCCCGTCAGGGCCGCCGGTGAGCCAGGCTTCATTGGTCAAGACCATCGCAACCAGTACGCCAAAGCCCAGTGTGGCCACGGACAGGTAATAGCCCCGCAGCCGCAGAATGGGCCGCCCGACCAACCAGGCCAGCAAGCCTGAGATGACCGCGCCCAACAGCGCAGCCAGCAGGACCGGCATGCCCAGGTACTTGGGCGCCAGGGCGCAGGCATAGGCGCCTATGCCGAGAAAACCGGCGTGGCCCAGGCTGATCTGACCGACGAAGCCCGTCAAGATCACGATGCCGACCACGGCCAAGCCGTTGACGAAAATCAGCGAGCCGACGCGCAGGTAATAGGACGAGGGGAAAAACAGCGGCGCGACGGCGATCAGGATCGCCAGCACCAGCAAAGTGGCATGTTTCGGAGACAGTTTCTTCATGATTTACACCCGCTCCGCCGCACGGCGCCCAAAGAGACCCTGGGGCATGAAGAACAACACGCCGAGAATCACGACAAACGCTGCCGCATCCTTGTACTGCGAACTGATGTAGCCCGCCGTGAAAGCCTCCAGCAAGCCCAGCAACAGGCCGCCCGCCAAGGCGCCCTTCGGGTTGCCCATGCCGCCCAGCATGGCGGCAGCAAAGCCCTTGAGCGCCATGGTCATGCCGATGTCATAGCTCACCAGCGTAATGGGCGTGACCAGCACCCCGGCCAGCGCGCCAATGGCGGCAGACAGGGCAAAGGACAGGGTCATGATGTATTTGGTGTTGATCCCCACCAGCAGCGCCGCGATGCGGTTGTTCGCCGTCGCCAGCACCGCACGCCCCGTCAGGGTGCGGGTAAAGAACAGCCACAGCCCGACAAAGATCACCAGCGCGCCAACAATCACCCACAGGCTCTGCGGCAGAATGGTCGCGCCCAGGACACGAATGGGGTCGTCACCGGAAAATGCCGGAAAACGATGCAGTTGCTTGTCGAACACGACCTGCGCCACCCCTCGGATAAAGATGGAAGCGCCGATGGTGATGATGATCAGGCTCGCGACAGGCGCGCCGCGTGCCGGCTCGATCGCCAGTTTATTGAGTGCCACCCCGATGGCAGCCGTTGCCACAATGGCCAGCAAGGCGGCCAGCGGCAGCGGCGCACCCGCCATATAGGCAAAAGCGGTAATCATGCCGCCGAGCATCACGAACTCGCCCTGTGCGAAGTTCGCCACATCGGAGGCGTTATAGATAATGGTAAAGCCCAGGGCCACGAGCGCATAGACTGCGCCAACGGTCAGCCCTGACAGCAGGAACTGCATGAATTCAGGCATAGGTGTCTCCGGATTTGAAGAAACCTCGCCCGGGTCCTGTTTCAGGAGCCAGGCAAGGGTATCTTCGGCGCTACGATGAGCCGCTGCGCTGCCTGGCAGCTGCCATCCGGCAGCGGGCAAGCAAACGGCTCAGCTCGTCTTGCAGCGTGGCACAGCCCCGCGCCGTACCTTGCTGCAAGCGCCGGAATGTCGTTCAGTTACTCGACGATTTTCCAGCCGCCATCACGGATTTCCAGCATGCGGAAAGCGCTCAGGTCCAGGCCCAGGTGATCCTGCGGCGTCATGGTGAAGCTGCCGGTCGTGCCCATATAGCCCGTCGTCGATTCCAGCGCATCACGGATCGCTTCCGGCTCGGCCTTGCCGGCGCGGTTGATGGCATCGACAATCAGGTACAGCGCATCATGGGCATAGCCGCCGAACGTCGAGACCGGCTTGCCGGTTTCGCCCTCATAGCGCTTCTTGTAGTTCTGCACCACTTCGCGCTGGGGATCGTTCTCGGCCAGTTGCTCGGCCACCAGCAGCGACGTACCGGGCAGGCGCACGCCTTCCGCCGCCTTGGCGCCAGCCAGGTCGATGAAGGCATCGGACGCAACGCCATGCGATTGGTACAGCGGCAGATCCACCGCCAACTGCGCATAGTTGCGCGTCACGATGGCAGGCCCGGAGCCCATGCCCAGATTCAGGATGGCCTGAATGCCGTTCTTGTTGCGCAGATTGGTCAGCTGCGGCGTCATGTCGGCATCAGTCGGGCCGAAGGTTTCGTCACCGACAATAGCGATGCCGTAGTCGCCCACGATATCCAGGCATTGCTTGCGCATGGAAGCGCCGAAGCTGTCGGAACCCGACAACAGACCGATTTTCGTCAGCCCGCGCCCTTTCATGTCCTCGAAGATCTTGGCGCACGCCATGCGATCGGTGTGCGGTGTCTTGAAAGTATGCTTGCGCACCGGCTGGATGATTTCAATCGCGCCAGCCAGCGAAATGAAAGGCACCCCGGCTTCTTCGACCACGGGAATGATGGACATCGTCGTGCCGGTCGTGGTGCCGCCAATCACGGCCACGACTTCGTCGTCTTCGATCAGACGCGTGGCGAAGGTGCGGGCCTTGTTCGGATCGCCGCCGTCGTCATAGGCAATCAGCTTGATCTTCTCGCCCTGGACGCCGCCCTTGGCGTTGATATCATCCACCAGCATCTTCAGGGTGCGCGCCTCGGGCTCGCCCAGGAAGGAGGCAGGGCCCGTGGCCGATACTGTCGAACCGATCAGGATATCGGCGCTGGCCGTACCGGTTGCACACCAGGCCAACGCCACGGCGCCAGCCAGCTTGAACACATTCTTTTTAGTGAATTGCTTCATGTTGTCTCCCTCCAGTTTATGAAATGAACTGCTTAGTGGCAGCTGAACCTCGGGTCGCAGAAACCCGCCAAGGCCCGGACTGCCGGACACAGAAACCCCTGTGAACCAAAGTGGCACGGTGAACCGGCCGGATCCGGCGCCTCTTGGAGGGCGCCTGGATAAAAAGCTAGGAAAAATCGTCTCTCCGATCAGACGCTGGCAGGCGCCGGACGACGCCACATCACTACGCGGAAGCGATTGGCCACAAAGGCGCTGTCGGCAAAGCAGGCATTGCCCGCCGGATTGGCACCGGTCACATGGAAATCGCTGAATGCCGCGCTCTGGTTGACATAGATGCCGCCCAGCAGATTGACCGACAGATTGACGCCGGCCTCTGCAAACGCATCGGCAGCATCCAGAATGCCGGCTTCGCTAGTGTCATAAAGTGCTGCCGTGATGGCGCCTTTGCGTCGTGCCAGGTCTGCTGCGCGACGTACGCCATCTGCGGCGTCATCCACGGCAACAAGCAGCGCAATCGGGCCAAAGCGCTCGGCTTCGTAGGCTTCTACATCGCTGGCATCAACCGCCACGATCAGCGGCGTCGCAGTACGCGCGGCACCCGCAGCATCCAGCGGTGCGGAATCCCGCACAATGCGCCCCAGGGCACGGGCTTGAGCCACTCGCGCCAAGGTATCGGCATTGGCGATGGCACCCGCTACCGCTGCCGCGCGCGCCGGATCGGCCAGCAGGCCATCCACCGCCGCTGCGATGCCAGCGGCCACGTCATCAAAGGACTTGCGCTCGCCACCGGCCATGATGCCGTCACGCGGCACGAACAGATTCTGCGGCGCCGTGCACATCTGACCGCTGTACAGCGACAGCGAAAAGGCAATGTTCTGGCACATGGCGTCGAAGTTGTCGGTGCCAGCAATCACAATGCTGTTGACGCCGGCTTCCTCGGTATAGACCAGCGGCGTCGCGGCATGTTGACGCAACCACTGGCCGAAATGGCTGGAACCGGTGTAGTCGATCTGGGCAACCCCTGCGTGCTCGGCAAATGCCTTGGCCTGGCCCTCGCCCGGCTCTTCGGCGGCCAGCAGCACCACATCCGGCGGCAGGCCTTGTTCCGCCAGCACTTCACGGGCCACCAGCACGGTCAGCGCCATGGGCAAAATGGCGGCAGGATGCGGCTTGGCAATCACGGTATTACCCGTGGCAAGATTGGCAAACAGACCGGAATAGCTGTTCCAGGTCGGGAAGGTCTGGCAGCCGATCAACAGGGAAACGCCACGCGGCACGATACGCCAGTGCTTGTCCATGATGATATCGCCAGCCTTGCCTTGCGGCTTGACCCAGCGCGCGCTGGCAGGAATGCGCTGCATTTCATCCCAGGCATAGGCCAGTGCTTCCAGACCACGGTCCTGGGCATGCGGGCCACCCGCCTGAAAGGCCATGGGAAAGGCCTGACCGGACGTATGCATGACGGCGTTGGCCATCTCGAAGCTACGACGATTCAGGCGCGCCAGGATTTCCAGGCATATACCGACGCGGGTTTCGACGCTGGCATTGGCCCAGGCCGCGGCAGCCGCCTGCGAGTGCTCCACCAGCAGATCCACATCTGCCGCCGGATAGCGGATTCCCAGCGCACCGTCGCCGGACGCCGCCATCAATGGCGACACCTCAGCGCCCACCCGGCGCTGCTCGGGATGGCCGGGCAACTCGAAATCGCCATTCAGGTGCGCTTCATAGCTGGCCAAGCCTTCCTGCTTGGCGGTTTCGCCATAGATCTTGCCACTGGGAACCTCCGGATAGGCGGTCCAGAACCCCCGTTCGCGTATTGCTGCAAGGGCCGAATCGAGCGTGGCGCGGTGCTGTTCAAACAGGCTGGACATACTGGTTTTTCCCATGTTGAAGAGTGCGAGGGAATTATTGACCGACCGGACGGTTTATGCAATAGTAGGAACCCGAATACCCAAGCGCCACCAAGCTGTAAAAATGGCGCCCCAGGATCTCCGGAAAAAATTTCCGGCGAAAAAAGAATACGGCCCCGGGCCTCCGTTCCGTCTGCTACCGTCACTGGTAGCCCGATGCCGGAACAGGTGGACCGGCGGTAAAAAACGAAGGAGACAACGTGGAGCAATCCTCTCACGACACCGTGCTCGTCAGCCTGGAGCAAGGCGTACTGCGCCTGACGCTGAACCGCCCTGACAAGCTCAATTCATTCAATGAAGCCATGCACCTGGCGCTGCGCGCCGGCCTGGATCGCGCCGAACAGGACAGCGCCGTACGCGCCGTGCTGCTGACTGGCGCTGGCCGTGGTTTCTGCGCCGGACAGGATCTGGGCGACCGCGATCCCCGCAAGAGCGGCGGCAGCGCCCCCGATCTCGGCGCCACGATCGAACAGTTCTACAACCCCCTGGTACGCCAGATCCGCCGCCTGGAAAAACCCGTGATCTGCGCCGTCAACGGCGTGGCGGCCGGTGCTGGCGCCAATCTGGCGCTGGTCTGCGATATCGTCCTGGCCGCCCGTTCGGCACGTTTCATCCAGGCCTTCTCCAAGATCGGCCTGATTCCCGACTCCGGTGGTACCTGGAGCCTGCCGCGCCTGCTGGGCGAAGCCCGCGCCAAGGCCCTGGCCCTGACGGCTGCGCCGCTGAATGCAGAAACCGCTGCCGACTGGGGCCTGATCTGGCGCGCCGTCGATGACGAAGCACTGCAGGAAGAAGCCCTGAAGCTGGCACAGCAACTGGCGCAAGGCCCCACGCGCGGCCTGGGACTGACCAAGCGCGCCATCCAGGCAGCCTCCACCAACAGCCTGGACCAGCAGCTTGAGCTCGAACGTGACCTGCAGCGCGAAGCCGGCCGCAGCCACGATTACGCCGAAGGCGTCGCCGCCTTCCTCGACAAGCGTCCGGCCGTCTTCAAGGGGAACTGAAATGGACATCAGCACCCTGAGCCCGCAAGCCCTGGCCCGCGCCTGCGCGCAAGCCATGTGGCAGGATGACCGCGCCACCCAGCATCTGGACATGAAGCTGGACCTGGAACAAGTCGGCCCCGGTACGGCCACCATCCAGATGCGTATCGACGCCAGCATGCTCAATGGCCACCGCACCTGTCACGGCGGCTATATGTTCACGTTGGCCGACTCGGCTTTCGCCTTCGCGTGCAACACCTATAACCAGCGCACCGTCGCGCAGCACTGTTCCGTCAGTTTCCTCGCCCCCGCGTTCGAAAATGATGTGCTGACAGCCACGGCGCGCGAAATCAGCCGCAGCGGCCGCAGCGGCATTTATGACGTGGTCATCCGCAACCAGGATGGCGCCCATATTGCCGAATTCCGTGGTCATGCGCGCACGATCAAAGGCACGCTGTTGCCGGAATCGGCCCCCTGAATACCCGCTGCCGGCATCAGACCGGCACGAGAGAACCCGATTGCGGCACGAGTTCGTGCCGCCAACTATCGCAAGAATCAGAAGCCATAGCAGGAGACAAGCATGGAAAACCTGGCGCCTCGCAAAGAGGATCTCGATCCGATTGAAATCGCTTCGCGCGATGAACTGGCCGCGCTCCAGCTGGAGCGCATGAAATGGTCGCTGACCCACGCTTACGAGAACTCGCCGTTCTACCGCAAGCGTTTCGATGACGCCGGCGTCCATCCTTCCGACCTGAAAACGCTGTCTGATCTTTCCAAGTTCCCGTTCACGTACAAAACCGACCTGCGCGACACCTACCCGTTCGGCATGTTCGCCGTGCCGCGTGAACAGCTGGTACGCATCCACGCCTCGTCGGGCACGACCGGCAAGCCCACCGTGGTTGGCTACACCCGCAACGACATCGACACCTGGGCCACCGTCATGGCGCGCTGTATCCGCGCAGCCGGCGGCCGCCCGGGCGACGTCATGCACAATGCCTACGGCTATGGCCTGTTCACGGGCGGCCTGGGCGCCCACTATGGCGCGGAAAAGCTGGGCTGCACGGTGGTGCCCATCTCCGGTGGCATGACCGAGCGCCAGGTGTCGCTCATCAACGACTTCCAGGCGCGCATCATCATGGTGACGCCGTCCTACATGCTGTCCATCCTGGATGAATTCAAGCGTCAGGGCATGGATCCGCGCGAATGTTCTCTGGCGGTGGGCATTTTCGGCGCCGAGCCTTGGACCAACGCCATGCGCCTGGAAATCGAACAGGCCTTCGACATGCATGCCGTGGACATCTATGGCCTATCGGAAGTCATGGGGCCGGGCGTGGCCAACGAGTGCGTCGAAACCAAAGACGGCCTGCACATCTGGGAAGACCACTTCTACCCCGAAATCATCGACCCCGTTACCGGTGAAGTGCTGCCTGACGGCGAACAGGGCGAACTGGTCTTCACCACGCTGACCAAGGAAGGCCTGCCCATCATTCGCTACCGTACCCGTGACCTGACGCGCCTGCTGCCTGGCACGGCACGCACCATGCGCCGCATGGAAAAGATCACCGGCCGCAGCGACGACATGATCATCCTGCGTGGCGTGAACGTGTTCCCGACCCAGATCGAAGAACAGATCCTCAAGTGCAAGGGCCTGGCCCCGCACTTCCAGATCGAGCTGAGCCGCAATGGCCGCATGGACAACATGACGATCCATGTGGAATGCCAGCCCAACGCCACGGATGAACAGGCCCGCGCTCGTTCGGCCAAGGAACTGGCCCACCACATCAAGAGCATCGTCGGCATCAGCACGCTGGTGGATGTGACCTTGCCTGGCGCGGTCGTCCGCTCCGAAGGCAAGGCCAAGCGCGTCGTCGATAACCGGCCCAAGCGCTAAGCCGCCAGGCACCGCCGGCATGCGGCAGGCACTCGCGCAGCTTTCCACCAAAAGCGCGAGGCCACCCGCATGCCGCGCCTGGCGCTACCCAGGCGCCGGCCCTACCGTTCCAGGCAATAAAAACATGACGGTCCGGCAGGGCCGAGACCTGGACGAAGGCCGTCTGCAGCAGCGGAATGCGGTAACATCGGCCACAGCGTGGCGCCGTTTTGTTTGCGGCGTTTGAGTGGCCGGACACCGCCCATGCCTTAGGTGCCGACCCCGCACCGCCTGCCAGACAACGCTGGCCGGCCCTGCGGGGTGCCCTTCCGTTGCCTCGCCGGCACGCAGCCAGGTTGCGCCATCCACCGGCAATGCCTGCTCCGGACCGGCCAGCCCGCGCCGTTTGTGGCGCAGCGGGTGCCGTTATCCCGGCCACTCAGAATAATTACTATTAATAGGACGATATATCAGCATGGCACGCACGCGCGCGGCAGATTTCGAAGAAAAACAGCGCAGCATCCTGACCAGCGCCGCCGCAGTCTTTGCGGAACTGGGCATGGAAAAGGCATCCATGGCACAGATCGCCTCACGCAGCAAAGTCTCGAAGGCACTGCTCTACCACTACTACCCCAGCAAAGACGCCCTGATCTTTGACATTATCCGCAGCCACCTCGAAGAGCTGGATCACGCACTGGAAATTACCGCAGAGGAAAGCAAGGGCGACGATGCCGAAACCCGCCTGCGTAAACTGGTACGGCAAATCCTCGAGTGCTACCGCGATGCGGACGACATGCACAAGGTTCAGCTCAACCGTTCTGGCTCACTGACCGAAGAACAGGCACAGGAACTCAACCTGCTGGAACGCCGTATCGTGCGCAGGATTTCTGCGGTCATCTACGAGATCAACCCGCAACTGGACGAAAACCGTCCCTTGCTCAAGCCTGTGACCATGTCCCTGTTCGGCATGCTGAACTGGGTCTATATGTGGTTCCGCCCCGATGGCCCTGTCAGCCGCGAGGAATATGCGGATATCGCCACCACGCTGGTGCTGGAAGGGCTGAAGGCCATTCGCTGACATCCGCTGCGCCCCATGTGAGGGTGCCGGTAAAAACAGGGCAGCCATGCCGGGCACATAAGACCCTGGCATCGCTGCCCTGTTGCATCGCTGCCCTGCGGTATTGCCGCCTGCGACGGCAATCACCGGATTCAGGCGCGGGCGTCACTCGCCAAAACCTGCCGCGCGGCGACCTCCACCTTGGCTCGCGCACGCCAGGCCAGCACGCAGGCGCACAGCACGCCGCAAGCCAGGCAGGCCAGCATTCCCGTCTGCCCGAGGTGATCCAGCAGCCAGCCGGCTGCGACAGGCACAGCCAGGCGGGTCACGGTAAACAAGCTGGATTGCAAGCCATAATCCGAGGCATTGCGCTGGCGCCGCGTGAAGAACAAGGTCAAGCCGAACATCAGTGCTGACACCGCTCCCATGGCCGCAGCCAGCAGCAAGGCGCTGCCGATCAGCCAAGCGCCCCCCAGGCGCAAACCTATGATGGCGGTCAACAGCAGCAGCGCCACCAGGGCTGCCAGCAAATAGCAGAATACTGCCCTGCCCGCGCCCAGCCACATCGCCAGCCGTCCCCCCAGGAGACTGAACACGGCCCCCGTCAGCCCCCCGACGATACCGATGATGAACGCTACCTGCTCCAGCGGCATCCCCTGATCCAGCATCAGCGGCTTGAGGTATAGCCAGGCCGCCCCCAGGAATGGGAAACCCATCAGCAAAAGCCAGGTCCACTGCCGTGCCCCGGCCTGGCTGAAAAAGCCGATCCAGTCGGCCACGAACCCTTCCAGCGGCGCGTCGTCCTGCCTGGCGGATGCTGCCGAAGGTAGCGGCAAGCCAGCCTGCCCGCGCAGCCATAGAAAAGGCAGGCATCCCAGCGCCAGGGCAGCCCCCATCAGCCAGAACGGCATCTGCCAGCCATGACGGGCCTGCACCAGAATCATGATACCGCCCCCGATGATGGCTCCCAGGAACAAAGCCGCCGAACGGATGCTCCCGGCGCGCAATTGCTCGCCACGCGGCAGGCACTGGACTGCCAGCGCATTGAGCGGAATGTCAGCCCAGGTGGTAGCGATACTGATGGCGAAAGTCAGGCCGAATAGCCACAACGGCTGGCTGATCAGGTTCTGCCTGCCAATCTGCCAGTACAGCACAAGCACCACCAGGCACAGCCCCAGCAGCCAGTTCACAAAATGTCCGTGGCCCAGCCGCACCCGCTGCACCGGCACGGCAAACAGGAACTTGAAGATCGCTGGAAGCGCCGCCAGCTGGAACAGGCCGATTTCCGTCCCGCTCCAGCCATGCTGGCGCATGACCAGCGGCATGCCGAACATCAAATAGATGCTGGGCACGGTCAGTGCCAGGTTCAGCCAGCCAAACAACAGCTGCAAACCGAATATCCGGGTCTTGTTCACATTACCTGCCTTGCCTTGCGGGCCACCAGCGCCGTTACCGGGGCCACAGGGAAACAAATATCACCGGCCAGCTCCACGCTGGCAAAGCCCGCCTGCCGCAATTGCCCGGCCGTTTCTCGCGCTGGCAAGACATGGCGCCCCATCATGCGCATATTGAGGTAATAGGCCAGCACCCGGTGGTCGGGCAGCTCCGCGCTATCACTATCGACCTGCGCATGACAGCAGACCAGTACCCCGCCTGGTTTCAGGGCGCGGAACAAGCGCGCGAGCAAAGCGGGCACGTCGGGCACGAAATGCAGCACCGAGGAGCACCAGATCAAGTCATAGCCCTGCCCGACCTCATCGCGGGCAATATCGCCCCCCTGCGCGCGCAAGCGGCTGGCCAGGCCTGCGGCGTCGATATTTTCCTGGGCCACGGCAGCCACTTCCGGATACTCAAACACCACACCTTCCAGCATGGGCAGGCGCTGTGCCAGCGCCACTGCCACCAGCCCCGGCCCGCCGCCCAGATCCAGCAAATGCCGGCTCTCCGGATACTCCGGCAGGCGCTCCAACACAGACAGCGCGCCCTGGATCGACGCCGCACGCTGCTCCTGCGCAATCTGCAAACGCGCCGCTGCCGCCCAGGCCCGGCCTGCAGCCCCCGGGGCAGCCGGCGTTTGCGCCGCAACCGAACCGCCCTCATCCGGTAGCAACAGCGCATCAAGCTGCGCGCCAGACTGCCGCAATACCTTGTGCCGGTACAGCAGCGCATCTCCGCAGTACAAAGGCGAAGTCACGGACAGATAGGGCGCCAGGGCAGGCGCCAGACGATAAACAGGCTCGGCACTGGCAGTCCTGCCTGCGGCGTCAACTGACGCCTCGACACGTTCCACCACGCCCATGGCCCACAGCAGTTCGATCAGCTTTTCCAGGCGTCCGGCATCCACTGCCAGCGCACGCGCCAGCTCGGCTATCCCGCGGCAACGCGCCAGCTGCTCCGGAAGCTGCAATTGCAATGCCACGCGCAGGGCGTCCGCTTCCAGCCCTGCCAGCTGCCTGTCCCAGTACGCCTGCAGCGGATGTTCCTGCACCACAGCGGTTCCAGCGCTCATGATCGGCCTCCTCCCATCGTTTCCGAACGGCACGGGAACGCACCGAACAAAATAATCAACTCATTGATAATCATGGATTTTTAAGAAAAAAAGATAAGGTATTAAGCACATCTCGATAACCAAACAATGATATATTTAATGAGAATTATTAATTTTTGTTCTATGCAAAAAGCATGAAAAAGTATGCGTGGCACTGCAGCGCACCGATACGCATGCTTCCTTCCGGAGAATCACAGGGATGAATACTCGCGCAAGCGTCTGCCGCCTCGCCGCCGACGAGCCCCGGGCATGTCAATCTCTGGGGCACGGCAGAACCCGCATCCAGTTGCCCGAAGACCTGGGGCGCTGCTTTCACGACTTTCTCGAACTGGAACCTGGCCTGGGCTTGGGCCGCCTGCACTACCATCCGCTGCAATCGCTGGTCGAGGAAACCAATGGCCCGCACCGGGGCCGCGTCATGGTGGTCACCATCGGCCTGCAAGGCCGTTCCAGCTATCTGGGCCAGGATGCCACCCGCCTGGAATTCCAGGCCGGCCACACCACCATCACCGCCTTCCAGGCCATTCCCGGCGAGCGACGCTATGAAGCCGGCGATACCGTCGCGCAACTCCGTATCGTGGCTGACGAGCAACTCATCCGGAAATACCTGGGCGACACCCGCACCATCCAGCTATTCGGCAACAGCCGCCTCAATCGCCTGGCATTCCGCGCCGGATCTCCCATGACCCTGTCGCATGCAGCGGCACTGCTGCGCCATCTGCAAGCCGACCAGGAAGCGCCATCACGGCTGGATCTGCACATCCATGCGCTCAGCCTGCTGAATGAGCAGTTCAATTTGCTCGCACCGCGCCAGGATGCAGCGTCCTACGCCATGGCGCCACGCGATCTGGAACGGATAGAGCGCGCCCGCGACATGCTGGCTGAACACCTCGATAAGCCCCTCACGCTGGACTACCTTGCCACCACCACTGGCCTGAACAAAAACAAGCTCAAGGAAGGCTTTCTGCATCTCTACGGTTCGACGCCGGCAGAACTGCTGCTGGAACTGCGCATGCGCAAGGCCCATGCCCTGCTGGAAGCGGGTCAGCAAGTCTCGCAGGCGGCTTGGCAGGTGGGCTACAAATACGCCAACAACTTCACAGTTGCCTTCACCCGCTACTACGGCCAATCACCCAAGGCGATTTTCGGCAAACGCGTGGAAGACCGCTGACCCCTTGCACCGTGCCTGAGCGACACCGCTCAGAGCATGCTGCCTGCCTGAGCCTGCCGTAGCCGCCAGTGCCCATCCCCGGCGGCCTCCGCCGCGTCTTCGCCCCATACCCTCCCAGCTC
>NZ_CBCSIQ010000013.1:0-107766 GCF_965139615.1 Kerstersia similis | reverse complement strand
CCTACTTCCCCCCCGAAATCCGCTTGGCCGCCAAATACCCCGACTGCCCGCCCAAACCCGGCCCTGGATGCACCGACGCGCCGATATGATGCAAATCCTTCACGGGCGTCCGGCCGGTACGTGCTGCCTTCACTCCGGCAAAAGGACGCATCCAGAAAAACTGATCGGGAGAACACACACCGGAATAAGGATCGCCCCCCACCAAATTCACATTCCAAGCCTCCAGATCGGCGGGTGAAAACGCCCGTCGATCCAGCACAGACTTACCCAAACCTGGCATCACCGTCTCCAGCCGGGCCTGCACGCGATCCGCATATGCCTCCCGCACCGCCTCATTCCAGCAGCCATCCTCGGGAATCGCAATCTCCCCTGCCATATCGCCCCGCAAACGGGAAGGCACATCCTGCATCTGCACCCAAAGAATCCAGCCGCCCTCTGGCGCACGCGTCGCATCCACTGCAACCGGCTGACCAACCGCCAGCGTAGGCCGGACAGGCAAACAACCATTATTCGCCTCGGTCACGGACAAACACACCTGCTCCAAACTCTCGGTCACATGCACCATAGGCACATGCTGCAGCTCAGGCTCGCACCAATTGGGCAAACGATCCAGTGTGAAATGAATCTGCATACCGCCACGGCCATGCCGGAAACGCTGCGCCTGCTCCAAAGCTGCGGCCGTCTCCGGCAGCGCCGGCAACAACTGCCCGTAAAGCTGACCCGGCGTCACATTGCACACCACGCCGCGCCGTGCCCGCAAAGTCTGCCCGCCCGCCTGCACCCCGACTGCCCGCCCGTGCTCGACCAGCACACGCTCGACATTCATCGAAGTCTGCACCGAACCGCCAGCCGCACTGATAATGTCGATAAAACCCTGTACCAAACGAGCCCCGCCGCCCTTGACGACCGGCATCCCGCCGGCCACAACCGCCGCGCAAGTCAACTTGCCGATCAACGCGGACGACGCTTCATCCGGCCCCAGCCCGCCATGCAGCACCCAGGGCGCCAGCAGCGCGCGGTTCACATTCCCGTGCATCGACCTGTCCGCCCAACGCCGCAAACTCTCCAGCGCTTCCGAACCAAAAGCCATCAACCCATCCAGGCCGCGCTTGCGCCACTCACCGAACAACAGCCGCGCGGTAGCGAAACTATAGGGATCATTACCCATCAGGCCGAACACCAGCCCGGCATCGGCGCCAAACATGCGCTGCGCCATTGCGGCGAACGCATCGCCATCACCAGCAGCTACCTGATTCATCCGCGCCGCGCTATCGGCAATATCCTTGCGCAACGCCAAACCCGGGCCGCCAGGAATGGCAACGCCAGTACTGTAATCGCAGGAAACAAACTCGACGCCAACCTGCTTCAACGGCTCGGCCAGCTCGGCGTACGCCGGCCCACCCAGAAACAACGGATACCAGCTCGACAGCACCTCATGCGTATAGCCCGGATACAGGCTCTCCGTCCGGATGCAACCACCCGGTGCCGGATTGCGCTCCAGCACCGTCACTGCCATACCACGCTGCGCCAGCAATGCTGCGCACACCAGCGAATTCATGCCGCTGCCGACAACAATCACATCGGCATCAGGATTTTTATTCATTCTTTGTCTCCTGTCCTTCCAAAAAAACGGCATCCGTCGGATGCCGTTCCTGGCTCAGCCTGCGGCCAAACGCGTAAAACGCCCCTGATGGAACACCGCCGGCGCATGACCGTCGGCCTCATGGCGCAACACCCGGCCGATAAACAACCGGTGATCGCCGCCCTCATGGCTGCGGTAATTCTCGCAGACAAAACGCGCGCTGCAACCGTCGATCAGGGGAATCCCTTCCTCGCAATCCATATGGCTGGCCATGGCGAACTTGTCTTCCACCCTGGGATTGGCAAAATTCAACGCCAGCTCCGCCTGGGCCTCGCTCATGATATTGATAGCGAAATGACTGCAAGCCAGGAACGTCTCCAGACTGGGAGAATGATTCACCAGGCTCCACAGAATCAGCGGAGGATCCAGGGACAGCGAGGAAAACGAATTGATGGTCAGCCCCACCGGCCGGCCATTGGCGCCACGCGTCGTCACGACCGCAACCCCCGTGGGGAAATGCCCCAACGCCTGCCGGAAGGCACGGCTATCAAGCACGACAGCCGGCTTTTCCTGGATGGAAGACACAGACATGGTATTTCTCCTTCAGGCCGCCAGACTGCCGGCCGCACAATCACTGATCAGTTTTTCGGCCGCGGCCATATCCGTCCAGGCCGGGAAATAGCTCGGCGGATGATTGAAACCATTCGCCAGAAAATGTGCCAAGGCCGGATGCGCCTGCGCGCCCATCAACAGACTGAGGGCCGACGGCAAGGGCGGCGCCAGCATGGAATTGGTCCATTGAACCACCTTCCCCGCATAGGCCCAATAGCTCTCAAACACCTGCTCCATCCAGGCTCGATCATAAGCCTGCTCGCCACGGGCCAGAATGGCATCCAGATAGACCTTGGCCGCCTTGGCCGCATTGTTGGAACCCTGGCCGGTAATCGGATCATTGACGACCACCGCATCCCCCATACCCAACACCATGCGGCCCGACGGCAAGGTCAGCACCGGCTTGCGCACGGTCGGAGGGAAAGCGCCGGACAGATAGCCCATCGAGTCAGTCAGCTCGACGTTGCGGGCACGGTCGGCTTCCCAAGGCAGAAAAGTACGCAGGAAATCCAGGCTGCGCTCCAGGTGGTCGGCCGGGCCCTGCACATCGCGCCAGCGGTCCAAGGGGCCGCCCGGCACCCCCTCGAACACCATGATGTCGCAAGGGCCGGACAGCGTCAGCGACGGAAACACGAAATACTCGCCTACACCCGGCACGAAATTGAAGGAAACACGCGAATATTCCGGCGTGGGCGCCAGGCCGTGCACGTAGGTCAGCGCCAGCGCACGCTGCGGCTTATCGTAAGGCGAACGGCTGGCATCGCGCTCGAACAACTTCACCACTTCGCCCTTCCCGGCAGCCAGAATAGTCAGATCATGCTCGGCGCTGATACGCTCCAGCTCCGCCACGCCTACATCCTCGATCACCAGATTGCCGCCGCGCTTGGCGAACTCCTCCAGCCAGGCCGGCATTTTCACGCGCTGGTCCACCGCCTGCGCCACGCGATCCAGACGGGCGCTCCAATCGACCGCCTTGCGGCCAGGATGCTCAGGATCGGGCAGTGCGAAACCTATCCCCTCGACGGGCGGACAGTCCGCCGCCCAGTGATCAATCCCCAATCCCGCTTCCACATCCAATGCATTGGCGAACATGCACTGGCTGGACATGACCCTGCCATTGCGGATGTCATCCGGCGTGCGATTGGTGTAAACCGACACCTCATAGCCGCGCTGCAGCAGCCCGAACGCCACCGGCATCCCTGCCTGGCCACCACCGATAATTGCAATCTTGCGCATTGTCTTCTCCTGATCTTCTCTATTTTTCCGGCCTGCCGGCATGGGATCCGGCATATTTGGCGCGATGCTTGAAATGAAAGGAACACAGGGCCAACGACAGGCCCTGCTGCCATGCCCGCCTGGCGCTCAGCCTGCCAGCAACGGAATCGCCGGCTTGCCCTGCTCCGGCCCCATGGCCGAGTAGCCGCCATCGACGGCATAGTCAGCGCCTGTCACGAAAGACGCGGCATCCGACAACAGGAAAGCCACGACTTCACCTACCTCGGCGGGGTTGCCCACCCTGCCAAGCATGTGGAACGGTGCGGCAACGCGATCTGTTTTGGCGCGGTCGCCACCGCTCAGCTCATCCATCACCCGTGACCAGATCCAACCCGGCGACACTGAATTCACACGGATGCCGTCCGCTGCAAAATCCAGCGCCATATTGCGCGTCGCCTGCAACAACGCCGCCTTGGAGACCGGATACAACCAGCGGCCCGTCTGCGCTACCTTGGACGAAATGGAGGTGAAATTCACAATGGCGCTGCCTTGCTGGCGCTGCAGGTGCGGACGCACCGCCAACGCCGCCTGGATGGCGCTCACCACGTTCACATCCAGCGCCTTGAGCCAGTCCGCGCGGCCCGAGCCAGGGCCATCATCCAGATAGGTACACGCCAGATTCACCAAGCCATCAAGCCGGCCGAAATGCTTGGCCACCGCTTCGATCCCTGCCTGCAGCGCCGCGTCATCAGTGATATCAACCTGATGGAACACCGCACGCGATGCGTCATCGCCAGCGGCACGGCGCCCGCCATCCGCATCAATATCAAAAATGGCCACGCGGGCGCCGTAACCCAGCAGCACCTCCACCACACCCGCGCCAATGCGCGTAGCGCCACCCGTGACCAGATACACCTTGTCTTGCAAACCTTTCATGCCCCTCTCCTTTTCTGTGCTATCGCGCCGGCCACCGTCTGGCTTCCGGCCCGCTGGATATCGACGGTTTCCATGCTAGAAGCGTGCTGCCGACACTGCTATCCACCCTGTGCAGACAGCATCCGTTTCGTGCAGGAAATTGAGCTCTGGCGCGCTTCTTCAGGGCAAACCCTTAAGACGCAGAGCAGTCCGAGACCCCAAAAAACCGGCGAGATAGTGGCGCTGCGCTCCCGCTGGCGCACGGCCGATGCCGATGTGTGCCGATGTCGCGCACAACAAAAAACGCAGGCCATTACGGCCTGCGTCCTGTCCTGCTGAAATGCCGCGCCGATCAGAACGGCAAGGATGCCTTGATCAGGAAGGCACTGCCTTCCGGACGGCTGCGCACGCCCATTTCGGTCTGCCACTTGGCAGTGATCATCAACCCCTTGTCATTGGCATAGCGCAAGCTGGGGCCGATGGCGAAAGCACGTGCCTTGCCAGGCCCGGCATTCGGGCCGTGGTCGTCCCCGACCTGCCGGAACCAGAACCCGCCTATGCCTGTCACCAGGCCATTGCCCCAACCCCAGCCGACGGCATAATCCACGTGCAGCGCGTTACCCGAACGGGTATCGGTATCGCTGTTCTTCCGGTTGATATCAAACATGAACTTGGCATCTACATTCAGGCCTGTAGCCGGCATATAGCTAAAGGCCGCAACAGGCTGGAAAGCCCAGTAATTGCGCCCCAGATTGGCCGAATCCTCCTTGCGATAACGTCCGGTCGGGGCATACACATCCAGGCCCAGCACATAGTGCATGCTCGCGCTGGGGTGGTAGCCCAGCGCCGGGCCGAACACGATATCCCCCAGCCCGCTCTTGCGCTGGCTTTCACCCATGGCTTCCGCCTTGACGGTCAGCAGCGGCGCAATCGCATGAAAGGCCAGTTGCCCGCCCAGCACCTGCTGATCCGTCACCCAGACCACGCGGGGCGCCACGACACCCACATTGACCTTGAAACCCGGAATGGGAATCCGATCGCCCGAAGCGT
Organism: Kerstersia similis; assembly: GCF_965139615.1. Classification (NCBI taxonomy): domain Bacteria; kingdom Pseudomonadati; phylum Pseudomonadota; class Betaproteobacteria; order Burkholderiales; family Alcaligenaceae; genus Kerstersia; species Kerstersia similis. Next base: position 102,392 of record NZ_CBCSIQ010000013.1, on the reverse strand, counting down.
CCCGTACCTTGTCGTAATGCAGCGCGCCGGCATAGGTCATAAAGTGCACGCCAGGAGGCGGCAAAGCGCCCGACATGAAGTTTTCCAGCCCATCGGGATAGACCGGCAGGCCGCCTCCTTCCGTTGCATTAGCCGCGCCGCCCGCCAGGGCGCCACAGAGCAGCCCCAACGTCGCCAGCCGCAACCCAGCCTGTTTTCCTTTCTTCCGCATACTTGTTGTCTCCGGTTGTTGTCTTTGGCAGCAGCTTGCGCTGCCGCCTGAATGGCGCGCCCGGCCATGAACGGGCTGACGGCCCGGTCCGTGCGCCATCTGGCTGCTACGGCTGCGCCTGCTTTTTATCCAGGCCGTTGGCGGCAATGCTAGAAAAGCGCCCCGCAAGCAGCTATCCATTTCACGCAGCCATCATCCAATTCGCGCAAGGAAATCGGATTTCAAGGGAAAACCCCGCCCCGGCTTGTCGCCAGTATCCCCTCGTCCCGCCGGCGCCATCAGGGCATACGCTTAATGGTTTCCCATCATCCCCAAATTGATATGTTGATAAATAAAATATTCAATATGGAATTAATTCCATCACAGGCATCAAACCCTGGCCATGCGGTGTCCAGACATGCGCCACGCCGTTCTTCCATGCGGTTATCTCGGAACTTGCACCATGAGCAAAAAACACCTTGCCCTTACCCTGGCTGCCACTGTGCTGGCCTGTCACTCCCTGGCGATCCAGGCGGCAGAAACGACGTTGAAGGCGGTCAGTGCCTTCAACACCGATACTTTTTTCACCGACCGCTTCAAGGTATTTGTCGATAAAGTCAATGAAGACGGCAAGGGCATTCTGCAAATCCAGATGATCGGCGGCCCGGAAGCCATCCCCACCTTCGAAGTCGGCAATGCCGTACGCGCCGGGGTCGTGGATCTGGCCAATAGCTCTGCCGTGTTCCATGCCAACATGGTGCCGGAAGCGCTGGCCATGACCTTGACCGACAAGCCTATCCAGGAACTGCGCGCCAATGGTGGCCATGCATTGATGGATCAGATCCACCGCGAAAAAGCCAATATGCTGTGGCTCGGCCGCCTGACCGATGGCTTGCAGTACCACATCTACAGCAACAAGCCGGTCAATAGCGTGCAAGACCTCAAAGGCCTGAAACTGCGCAGCGTACCGACCTATCTGGCTTTCTTCCGCGCCGTGAATGCTTCCGCGCTGCAGATTCCGCCGGGCGAAGTCTATACCGCCCTGGAACGCGGCGTCGTGGACGGCTATGGCTGGCCCTCGGTTGGCGTGCTGGATCTGGGCTGGCAGGAAAAGACCAAGTACCGCATCGAACCGGGCTTCTATAACGTCGAAGTCAGCCTGTTCATGAACCAGAAAAGCTGGGAAAAGCTCGACGATGCGCAAAAAGCCTTCCTGAAAGAAAAAGTGGAATGGATTGAGTCACTGAACAAGGAAGACCTGGCGCTGGCCATCAAGGAAAAGGAACGCCAGGCCCAGGCTGGCGTGCAAACCATCACCTTGCCTGAAGCCGAAGCGCAGGCCATGCGGGCCGTCGCCTATCAGGCCGGCTGGGACGGCATTGCCAAGACCGGCTCGCGCCACGCTGCGGACATCGAACGCCTGTTCGGGCACGGCGACGCCAAGCCCTGAGCCTGACGTACTGATAGCTTCCCTGCTCCCTTCCTGCCCCGGGTGCTGCCCTGCACTGGCCCCAGCACCCGGGATTTATCCGAAAGGCACATCATGCACACCCCTGCCATAGAGCGCCAGGAGCGGCCGCGTTCGCCCCTGGCCCATGCCTATCAGCGACTCATGTCGGCTTGCGGCGCAGTCGGCGCCCTGACCTTCGGCCTGATGGCCCTCTTGATCGGTTGCGACGTCATTCTGCGCAACCTGGGCTTGAATTGGCTGCCCTCCAGCGTAGAAATCTCCGAGTACATGCTGATGCTCGCCACCTTCGTGGCCGCGCCCTGGCTGTTGTACCAGGGCGGCCATATCCGCATCGACGTTCTGATCACCAAGATGCCGCGCCTGACGGCCCAGCTATGTGAAGTGTTGTGCAACCTGACCGGCGTCATCGTCTGCGCCGTGCTGGCCTGGCAATCGCTGCTGGTGGCGATGGATGCAGCAACCCAGGGCAGCCTGGTCTTCAAGGAAATCGTCTTTCCCGAATGGTGGCTCAATATGCCGCTGCTGTTCGGCGCCAGCCTGCTCTGCATAGAGTTCCTGCGCCGGCTTTACCTGTCCCTGCAAGCGCTGCGTCAACAAGGAAACTGATCATGGACTGGTACTACGCACTGGCCCTTATGCTGGGCACCTTGTTCTTCTTCATGGCTATCGGTGCGCCGGTGGTCTTTTCCTTCCTGGCCGTCAACCTGATCGGCGCCTTCACCTTTCTGGGCGGCGAGATCGGCCTGGGCCAATGGGTGCGCAACACAACCTCGTCGCTGGTCAGCTTTTCACTCACGCCCATTCCCTTGTTCGTGCTCATGGGAGAAGTGCTATTTCATACCGGGCTGGCCTTCAAGGCCATCGACTCGATAGAAAAAGCCATCGACAAGGTGCCGGGCAAACTGTCCATCGTCAGCATCCTGGGAGGCACGACTTTCGCAACCCTGTCCGGTTCCTCCATTGCCAATACGGCCATGATGGGCGGCGTGATGATGCCGGAGATGATGAAACGCGGCTACCACCCGACCATGTCCATGGGCCCCATCATGGCGGTGGGCGGCATTGCCATGCTGATTCCGCCCTCGGCGCTGGCCGTCATGCTGGGCAGCCTGGCGGGCATTTCCATCGAACGCCTGCTGATCGGCGGCATCCTGCCCGGCATGCTGATGGCCATCGGCTTCCTGGGCTATGTCATCATCCGCAGCCGCTTGCGCCCGCAGGATGCACCGGCTTCCGACCAGGACGGCACCAGCCTCTCCGGCATGGAGAAATGGCTGCCTTTCGTCAAAAACGTGCTGCCGCTGCTGGGCATCTTCATCGCCGTCGTGGGCTCCATGCTGGCGGGCTGGGCCTCGCCCACGGAATCGGCCGCCATTGGCGTACTGGCCTCGGTGCTGGCAACCTTTTGCTACCGTGCCTTCTCTTTGCACGCACTGTGGAAGAGCCTGATCGAAACCGCCAAGGTGTCGGTGGTGATCCTGTTCATTCTGGCCGCCTCCACGACCTTCGCCCAGTTGCTGAGTTTCTCCGGTGCCAGCACCGGTTTTCTCAGCATGATCAAGGACATGAATCTGTCGCCCACGGTCCTGGTGATCTGCATGCTGCTGGTGCTGCTCGTCATCGGCACCGTGCTGGATCAGATCAGCATGATGATGATTACCCTGCCCTTCTTCATGCCCCTGGCGCTGGCCGCAGGTGTGGATACGGTATGGCTGGGTGTGATGATGCTGATCGCCCTGGAAATCGGCCTGCTGACGCCGCCATTCGGCCTGCTGCTGATCGTGATGCAAAGCGTCGTCCCGCCGTCCATCCGGCTGCCGCAGATCTATGGCGCCGCCGTGCCGTTCCTGGTGATAGAGCTGGTGATCCTGGCCAGCGTGTTCCTGATTCCCGGCATCGCGACCGGCTTGCCCAACCTGATCAACTAGCGGACCGCCCATGAAAATCGCCATTATCGGCGCAGGCGCGATGGGCAGCCTCTTCGGAGGCCTGCTCGCCCGTACCTGCCAGCCCATCCTCTACGACCGGAATCAGGCCCATGTCGCCGCCATCCAGAACGGCGGCCTGCGCATGCGCTTCGACGACCGCGACGCAGTCGTGCAGGTGGCTGCCACCAGCGACCCGACCAGCCTGCCGGCCATGGATGCCGTCATCCTGTTCGTCAAATCCCCACACACCCGCGCCGCGCTGCTCGACGGACTGCAAAGCGCCATTACGCCCGATACGCAGGTCATCAGCCTGCAGAACGGCCTGGGCAATATTGAAGTCATGCGGGAACTGCTGGCACCCGATCAGATCGTGCAAGGCTTCAGCACCCTGACCAGCGACCTCGATGGCCCAGGCCACATTCATGTCACCTGCGACCTGAATCTGCACACGGCGATGTGGCCGCTCAACCAGCAACCGGACGCACGCCTGCAGACACTGTGCGAACTGATGAACCAAAGCGGCCTGCACACTATCATTTCCGATCAGGTCGAACGGGAAGTCTGGATGAAGCTGCTGGTCAATGCCTCGCTCAACAGCTTGTGCGCCATCACCCGGCAAAATGTCGGCCATGTGGTCGATCATCCGGGCACACGGCAAATGCTTGAACGGATTGTGTTCGAAACCGCCGACATCGCCAATGCCAAAGGCTTGGGCATCTCACGGCAAGCGGCCTTGCAGCATGTGCTGCACGTGGCCGAGAAAACCCGGGGCCATATTCCTTCCATGGCCATAGATGTGTTCAACCGGCGTCCGACAGAGATCGAAGCCATCAACGGCGCCATCGTGCGTGCCGGCCAGGCGCTGCACCTGGCCGCGCCGGCTACCGAATGGGCGGCGCAGCTGGTACGCTGCCTGGAAAACTACGATAACTGGGCCGCCTAGGCGTTGCCATTGCCGCTGCCGCTTTTCCCTGGCCGGCCTCGCGCCACCTGCCCATTGCCGGGGCGGGTGGCGACCCATACCGGCAGTCACTCAAACCGGATTACCGGCGATAGACAGGCCGGACAAGCGATACCCGACCTGCAACTCGGTCAGCAAATGCCTGGGCTGCGACACGTCCTGCTCCAGTTTCTGCCGCAGCTGCATCATATAAACGCGCAGATAATGTGGCCGGTCGGTGTACGATGCGCCCCAGGTTTCATGCAGCAGCTGCTGATGCGTCAGCACTTTGCCATGCCCCCGGATCAAGGCCGTCAGCAACCTGAACTCTATCGGCGTCAAATGCACCAACTGGCCCGCCCGGGTGACTTCGTGCGTAGCCAGATCCACCACGACATCACCGAAACCGACTTTCGATGAAGCCGCCTCCGTATTGGCCACCACTTGCGAGCGGCGCAGCAAAGCCCGGATTCTGGCCGTCAGTTCGGGCACGCCGAAGGGTTTGACCAGATAGTCGTCCGCCCCGGCATTGAGCGCTTCGACCTTTTCTTCTTCGCGCTCGCGTGCAGACAGCACCAGGATTGGGGCAAACACCCAGCTGCGCAATTCCCGGATCAGGTCCTTGCCGTCCTCATCCGGCAGGCCCAGATCAACGATGATGAGATCCGGGCGGCGCGTCACGACCTCCATGCGGGCTTGCGCACCCGTCGCAGCCTCGGACACGCCCATGCCTTCCTGCTCCAGCGCAATCCGGACAAAACGCCGGATGTTCGACTCGTCTTCGACAATCAGTATCTTGTTCCGGCTCATGTCCCAGCTTCCTCGGCATCCACCTTTGGCGCGGCGCGCAGCGGCAAACGGATCTCGAATGTTACGCCGCGCGGCTGGCCGGGTTTGGCGCGGATCACGCCGCCATGCGCCGCCACGATGGCCCGGCAAAGCCCCAGGCCCAGCCCTACCCCGGCGATGGAAGATTCTTTCTGCCCACGGGTAAACCATTCGAACAGCTTTTCCGGATCCCCCGGCGGCAAGCCCGGGCCGTCATCGCTCACCATCAGGTACATGGCTTCGCCTGCGCTCATGCCCCGGATCGTGATGGTGCTGTCCGGCCCCGTGTATTTCACTGCATTGTCCAGCAGATTGATCAGCACGCGCTCCATCAGCACGGCATCGAGTTCTACCAGCGGCAGGTCGGGGGGAAAATCCGTGACCAGTTTACGCGGGCCCAGCGTCGTTTCGATACGCGCCAGGGCGCTGCCGACGATCTCGCTCAGCGCATGCCATTCCTTGTGCAGTTTTACCCCTTCGCTTTGGATCCGCGCCAGATCCAGCAAACTGCCGACCAGGCGCCGCAACTCATCGGATTCCACGCGGATGGAACGTGCGATGTCGGATTGCTCCTGCGCGGATAGCACACCCGGATGCTCCAGGGTTTCAGCCAGGCCCCGGATGGCCGTCAACGGCGTTTTCAGGTCATGCGACACCGCCGACAGCAAGGTATTACGCATTTTCTCGCCTTCCATGCGAACGATGGTGTCCTGGGCCACCTCGACAAAATGGATACGTTCCAACGCCTGCCCGATGGCGAAACAGCAGGCATCCAGCAAGCGGCGGCTGGCCGGGGTGCTCGATAGCGCTCGGGAGCCAGGCCGCACCGCCAGGACGCCGCGCGGCGCCATCGGCCCTTTCAGGGGTAGGTACAAGGCTTGCGCCCCGTTCAAGGTCTGCGTGCCCTGCCCGGCTTCTTCTTCATGGTCAAACACCCATTGAGCGACGGACAACTCGACGAACCCCGCATGCCGCGTCGTGAAGAGCCGTCCGCCAGGGTCTGGCAACAGCAGCGCCAGCTGGGTTTCAAACAATGGCGCTATGGTTTCCTGGCAAACTTCAACGACCTGTTCGACCGCAATGGCCCCGGCCAGGCCACGGGTAACGCGCACCAGCGCGGCTGCCCGCCGCTCGCCATCCCTGGCGCCCCGCACCTCGGCCTTCAGCTTGGCCGCCAGTTGCCCGATGATCAGCGCGACCGCCAGCATCACGCCGGACGTAAAGAAGTATTGGGTGTCGCGGATGGAAAACGAAAAACGCGGTTCGACAAAAAAGAACGTGAAACACCCGACCGACAGCAGCGATGCCCAGGCGCCCGCCAGGCGCCCCAGCATCAATGCGATGGCAACGACAGTCAGCAGGAACAGCATCACGACGTTGGAGTGATCGAAAAACTGCAGCAACTGGCTCGCCAGCACACTCGTCGCCACGCAGGCTAGCGTGGCCAGCCCCAGTGCCTTGGCGGGTTCTGGCGGTTTCTCGAACGTCCAGCGCAGCGGACGGCCCGAAACGCCGTCGATACGCACGAGTACGATACCCATTTCCGGATTCGCCCGCGCCACGCGTTCTGCCCAGCCACGCCTGAAGGGGATGGGCATCCGTGCCGCCGCATTGCCCATGACGAGCTTGGTCGCATTGCGCTGCCTGGCATAGCCGAGGATCATTTGCCCGACATCCTGGCCGGCGATATTGACGAACTCCGCCCCGACATGCTGCGCGCTGGCCGCCAGGCGCAATAGCGCTTCCTGCGCCTTGAAATTGCCGTGTTCGTGCGGCAGATCCACATGCAATACGATCCATGGCGCCTGCAATTGCTGCGCCAGCCTGGCGCCTTCGCGTATCAGCGCTTCCTGGGACGCATCGGCGCTCACGCATACCATCAGCAGTTCACGCGTCGGCCAAACGCGCCGGATGGCATGTGAAATGCGGTAAACATGCACATCGGCATTCACCCTGTCGGCCATGCGGCGCAACGCCAGTTCCCGCAAGGCGATCAGATTGCCGCGGCGGAAGAAATTCTGGCGCGCCTGCGCCGCCGATGGCGGCAGATAGACCTTGCCGGCGCTCAGGCGGGCCAGCAGGTCATCCGGCGGCAGATCCACCAGCACGACATCCGCCGCTCGGTCAAAGATACGGTCTGGCACGGTTTCCCGTACCCGCACCCCGACAATGCCTCCCACGACATCGTTCAGGCTATCGAGATGCTGCACGTTCAGCGCGGTATAGACATCAATCCCGGCATCCAGCAATTCCTCCACATCCTGCCAGCGCTTGGCATGCCGGCTGCCGCTGACATTCGAATGCGCCAGTTCATCGACCACCAGCAGCCGATAGCCTGACGCCAGCGCGCCTTCCAGATCGAACTCGGCCACCCGGCGGCCATTGTGCATCTGCATGCGGCGCGGCAAGGCTGGCAGCCCTTCCGTCAGCGCCAGGGTTTCCTGGCGGCCATGGGTTTCCACGATACCGATGGCCACCGCCACGCCTTCGGCCTGCGCCTGATGCGCGGCCTGCAACATGGCGTAGGTCTTGCCCACCCCGGCACAGGCCCCGAAGAAAATCTTGAGCTGTCCGCGCCGGGACCGCTGCAGGTCGTCTTCGATCACCTGCAGCAGTTCGTCGGGATCCGGACGATCCTCTGCCATCCTCTACCTCACCGCTTGATTTGCCATGGTGCTACCTGGAGATGCCGGCTGCCCCCACCCGCCGGGGCAGCTCTCGTGTTCAGAAAAATGGGATCAGGGCCAGATCTATCAGTTTGATCCCGATAAAAGGCGCAATCAAGCCTCCCAGCCCATATACCAGCAGATTGCGCTTCAACAGGCGGCTGGCCGGCTCGGCCCGATAGCGCACCCCCTTCAAGGCCAGCGGGATCAAGGCAATCACGACCAGCGCATTGAAGATGACCGCCGCGAGAATCGCGGAACCAGGGCTATGCAGATGCATGATATTCAGCGCATCCAGAGCAGGATAGGTCGCCACGAAAGCCGCCGGAATGATGGCAAAGTACTTGGCCAGGTCATTGGCGACGCTGAAGGTCGTCAGGGCGCCTCGCGTCATGATCATCTGTTTGCCTACCTCCACCACCCGCAGCAGCTTGGTGGGGTTGCTGTCCAGATCCACCATATTGCCCGCCTCCTTGGCGGCCTGCGTGCCGCTATTCATGGCAACCGCCACATCGGCCTGCGCCAATGCCGGCGCATCATTGGTGCCATCACCGGTCATGGCGACCAGCCTGCCCTCGTCCTGATACTTGCGGATCAAACGCAGCTTGTCTTCAGGCGTGGCTTCTGCCAGGTAATCGTCCACCCCGGCCTCGGCCGCAATCGCCGCTGCCGTCAAGGCATTGTCGCCGGTGATCATCACCGTTTTGATACCCATGCCGCGCAGTTCGGCAAAGCGCTCCTTGATGCCGCCCTTGACGATATCCTTGAGTTCCACAATGCCCAGCACCTGCCTGCCTTCGGCCACGACCAGAGGCGTGCTGCCACGGCTGGAAACAGCCTCAACCGTCCTGGCCACATCCGTCGGGAAAATACCGCCCAAGGATTCGACATAGCTACGGATGGCATTGGCCGCGCCCTTGCGGATCTGCCGTCCGTCGATATTGATACCGCTCATTCGAGTGTGCGCGCTGAACGCCAAGGCTTGCGCGCCTTGCAGTTCACGGCCACGCAGATTGAATTTCTGCTTGGCCAGCACCACGATGGAACGGCCTTCGGGGGTTTCGTCCGCCAGCGAGGCCAATTGCGCCGCATCGGCCAGGGCCTGCTCGTTGACGCCAGGCGCGGGCAGGAAGGCAGAAGCTTCGCGGTTGCCCAGCGTAATGGTGCCGGTCTTGTCCAGCAGCAGCACATCGACATCCCCCGCCGCTTCGATGGCTCGGCCCGAGGTCGCCAGCACATTGGCCTGCATCATGCGGCTCATGCCGGCCACACCGACCGCTGACATCAAAGCGCCGATCGTGGTCGGAATCAGGCACACCAACAAGGCGACCAGAACCGTGATCGTGACGGGCACGCCGGTACCGGTAATGACGGTTGCAAACTGCGAAAAAGGCAACAGCGTCACGCACACCAGCAGGAACATCAAGGTCAGTGCCACCAGCAAAATGTTCAGCGCGATCTCGTTAGGCGTCTTGCCCCGCTTTGCGCCTTCCACCATGGCGATCATACGATCCAGGAAAGCTTCGCCCGGTTTGGCCGTCACCCGCATGACGATCCAGTCGGACAGCACGCGGGTGCCTCCGGTTACCGAGCAGAAGTCGCCCCCCGATTCCCGGATCACGGGGGCCGATTCCCCCGTAATGGCGGATTCATCGACCGAAGCGGCGCCTTGCAGGACTTCGCCATCGGCAGGAATGATTTCCCCGGCTTCGACCCGGACGTAGTCGCCCACCGTCAGGGCATCGCTGGGAACCGGGCTCGACGCGCTCAGGCGATCCGGTGTTTTCAATACCTGCGCCATCACCCGCTTGCGGGTAGAGCGCAAGGCGTCCGCTTGCGCCTTGCCGCGTCCTTCGGCCAGCGCTTCGGCCGCATTGGCGAACAGCACGGTGAACCAGAGCCAGGCGCAGATGGCCCAGATGAATCCAGCCGGTGCCTCGCCCTGTCCGACCAGGGCCTGAATTCCCAGTATGGTCGTGACGATGCTGCCGAGATACACCACGAACATGACCGGATTCCTGGCCTGTACCCGTGGCGACAGTTTCATGAAGGATGCACCGATCACCGCTGCCCACGACAGCGGCTTGCGAGCACCGCTGCCTTGATCGTGTTGCGGTGCTTGAGTTTCTATGGATGCCATATTTCGCTCCCTGACCTATTGCGCGGCTTGGCCTGCCGGATCGGCGGCGTCCAGCGCAAGGTTGAGTTCCAGAACATTGACGCGCGGATCGCCCAACAGGCCGAACTGCCGCCCGCTGGTGTGCTGCTCGACCAGCTGCATGACGTGTTCGACTGGCAGGCCCCGCGCCTGCGCCACCCGCCCGGCCTGCAAACGCGCATTGGCGACGGAAATGTGCGGATCCAGCCCCGACGCCGATGCCGTGACAGCATCGACCGGCACAGGTGTATCCGCGGCCAGGCCATTGACCTCGCGGTAGGCCTGGGCGCGCCCGGCAACGCCGTCCAGCAAGGTCTTGCTGAGCACGCCCTGATTGCTGGCGCCGCTGGCGGCCGCGTTATACGGTTGGGCTATCGTCTGTGCCGGGTCCTGCGGATCGCTACCCATGGTTGCGCTGGGCCGACCATGAAAATAGCGTTCCTGCGTGAACCACTGGCCGATATGCCGCGAGCCGACGAGCGCGCCGCCAGACTGGATCAGGCTGCCCTGCGCCTGCTCGGGAAACAGGAGATTGGCGACGCCCGTCGTGGCCAGGGGATAGGCCAGCCCCGTCAACAGCATGAAAAATACCGCAGAGGCCAGCGCGGGCCGGCCCAGGCCCTTGAACAGCGGTTGCGGCAGCCCGTCCGTTGACTGCCCATGGATTTTTTCGGATTGCATAATGTTCGTCCTCAAAAGGTCGTTCCGGCCAGCATGAGCAGATGCTCGACTATCGGGCCCAGGGCCAGCGCGGGCAGGAATGTCAGGCCGCCCACCACCAGCACCACGAAGATCAGCAGCCCGGAAAATAGCGGCGTCGCCGTAGAAAGCGTGCCCGGCCCGGCCGGAACGGTTTTCTTGGCCGCCAGCACGCCAGCCACTGCCAGCATGGGCACCAGTGTCAAATAGTGGCCAACCAGCATGGCCAGGCCGATCGTCAGATTGAAAAACGGCGTATTGGCATTGAGACCGGCAAACGCGGAACCGTTATTGGCCGTGCCGGAGGCATAGGCGTACAGCACCTCGCTGAAACCATGCGGCCCCATATTGGATAAGCTCTTGACCGTATCGGGCATCAGGGCCGCCAGCGCGGTGAACCCCAGGATGCTGAAGGAGTGCGCCAGCAAGGCCAGCATCACGTACTTCATTTCCCGCGCCTCGACTTTTTTCCCCAGGAACTCGGGTGTACGCCCGATCATCATGCCGACCAGGAAGACTGTCAGGATCGCGTAGCTGATGAGATTGATAAGACCGACACCGATACCGCCAAAAACGTTATTCAGCATCATCTGGGCAATCGGAACCAGGCCGCCCAGCGGGGTCAGGGATGAGTGCATCGCATTGACGGAACCGGTCGTGGCGGCGGTAGTCACCGTCGCGAACATGCTGGTCTGCGCCATACCGAAGCGCAGCTCCTTGCCTTCCATGTTGCCGCCCCCCTGCGCCGCAGTCTGGGCCTGATCAACCCCCAAGGGGGTCAGCAGCGGGTTGCCGGCCTGTTCGACGCTGTAGATCAAGGACAGAAAGCCCACGAACATCACCAGGAAAGCCGCAAAAAAGGCCCAACCCTGTTTTTTGTTCGCCAGCATGGTGCCAAAGGCATAGGTCAGCGCAGCCGGCACCAGCAGCATGCTGAGCATGTGCAGCGTATTGGTAAAAGGCGTGGGATTCTCAAACGGATGGGCTGCATTCATGGCGAAAAAACCTCCGCCGTTGGTGCCCAGGTGCTTGATCGTTTCAAAGCTGGCGACCGGCCCCAGAATGATCTGCTGTTTGATACCTTCCAGCGTCGTGACGACCACATCCGCACTCAGCGTCTGCGGCATGCCCTGCCATACATAGACCAAGGCCATCAGAAAGCAGGCTGGCAGCAACAGGCGGTACAGCGAACGCGTAAAGTCCACCCAGTAATTGCCAATGTCCTGCGCATTTCTGCTGCACAACCCGCGCATGAAGCCGCCTGCCGCCGCCAGCCCGGTGGTGGCGCTGATGCACATCAGGAATGTAATGACGGCCATCTGCGACAGGTTCGACAGGCTGGATTCGCCCGAATAGGCCTGCCAGTTGGTATTGGTCGTAAACGACACTGCCGTATTGAAGGCCAGATCCGGCGCCTGCGCCGCCCGTGCCAGCGGATCCATAGACAGATAGCCCTGCAGACGCAACAGCGCATAGCCCAGCAACAGCATCGCGGCATTGCTAAGCAGCAGGGCTATCCCGTAGCGCTTCCATGACATTTTTTCGTCAGGATTCACGCCCAGAATCCGGTAGGTTCCCCGTTCCAGAAAACTATGCGCAGGACTGGTAAAAAAGCGCGCTATCCATTTGCCCAGCAATAGAACCAGGCATCCCATTACGGCGAGGACAGCGACGAATTGCATGATATCGTCAAACATGCCAGCACCCATCAGATTTTATCAATGCCAACCGCCACACCGATGGCAAGCATAAAAAACACAATTACAACGGCCACAAAAAACACATCGTCCATTGCATTCCCCTTTCACGGCCCAGCCGCTTGAAATCATTCAAAACTTCTCGGCACGGATCAATGCATAAAAAAGATAAATAAAAAGCCCGACCGACATCACTGCCACCAATATCTCCACCCAGGATGCATGCATTTTCGCCCCTTGATTCGTTCAATTGAAAACCCGGCAAATACGGCATCAATGAATGCCGGTTGCCATTAAAAAAACGGCCTTTTTTATTGCCTTTGAATGCCGAATTTGCCAGAAGAAAATTCTAGAATTTTCAATATAAAATCGGGACAGTGTTTTTATGCGAACGCATAAAGATGGCATATGGAAAGCGGCCCGCTAGCCGGGCCAGGCCATCCGCAAGCGGGTCAGCGGACGCATCGGCCCGCCGAATGAAAACACGCGAGGACGATCCAGCTGTTCCATCCAGGCCTGATAGGCACTGCGTGCGATTTGATGCAGCACCGGCAGGTGCCTGGGCATTGCCGCCAGGATGCTGGCTTCGCTCTGCGCAGCAGGACCACTGGCCTGCAGCAGTTCCTGACGCCCGGCGCGGCACCAGTTGGCGATGCCCGCTTCGGTCACTTCCAGATGCCCCTGAAACGCCCAGTGCCGCCCGTAACGGAAGCCCTTGTTGCGGCAATGGCTGCCCATCATGGTACGCACGGCCCCTGGGGGAATATCGAACGTGTCGTAATGCCAATTAAAGATAGTGGCGTGTGCAGGCAAACCCATGGCCTGTTGCGCGGCTGGGCTAACCCAGACGTCCCCCCAGCCGATATTGGCATAAAGGTTTTTTCGGACGCTCGCGCCCATCGCCCTGGCCATCATCTGTGCCCCGAAACAATGCCCTAATATGGGAATATCGCGGCCAATGGCATCCTGCAGAAAATGCTGTTCCTGGTCAATCCAGCCCAAGGCCTCATTGGCGCAATGATCACTCCCCAGCACCACCACGCCGCCGAATCCTCTGGCACTGAAAGAAAACTTCTTCTCAGCAGCAGGAAAAATAATCCGATACGGAATATCGTTTCTTTCCAGATGATTCCGCAATACACCAGGACCCTGGGTAGCTTCATGCTGAAATATTGCAATTGGTCTCATGGATACATGGCCTGCACAACAGGCTTTTAGTCATGGAGACCAAAATTTATAATTTCCCTCATTAAATCAGGATTCTATTTTCAGCCGCCTTCATCAATAGCGCATAAATAGTTTCAACAATCAAGAGCCGGATGCATGCCGCCAGGCATCGTCCCTCCTCGCGCCCATCTATCGCCACGCCATCCCCCGCATCGCGCCACGCTGCGTCTTGGGTGTGCGACCCGCTATCATGCGAGTTTGCTGCGGTCGCCGGTACAAGGCGGCCCTTACCTTTCCTGGCGACGGAGTCTGCCCATGCCCTATCTGCTGCAAGTCGATTTTCCTTATGCCGGCCCCTGGGGCTCGGCCATGACAACTGCCATGGAAGACCTGGCACGCTCCATCGCCACCGAACCCGGCCTGATCTGGAAAATCTGGACCGCCAATGAAGCTGCCGGGCAAGCCGGCGGCATCTATCTGTTCGCAGACCATGCCAGCGCCGACGCCTATCTGCAGATGCATAGCGCCAGGCTCAAATCCTTCGGCATCCCGCAGGTCAATGCGAAGATATTTGAAGTCAATCAGGCGCTCTCCCTGCTGAATCACGCGCCGCTTTGAGCGTCTCCGATCCGCCTGCCCTGGCACGCCACGATCTCTTGAAACGAAAAAAACTGCCGACCTGACCAGGCCGGCAGTTTTGCACTTGCGATACCCTGTGAGCATCCGGCTGCCAACGGCAGCCCGGCATGACTCGTGAATCAGGAACCTGCTTTTTCCTTTTCCAGCTCGGCAATCTGCTCACGGTAGTATTGCAGCGCGGCCTTGCCATCTACGCCCTTTTTCTCGGCCGTGGCAATCCAGTCATCTTCAATGGATTGCAGGCGTTCACGCAGCGCCTCCAGTTCCGCGCCTTCCAGCTTGGTCGTTTTCAGGCCGGCATCGGTCAGGCGCTGGATGGCTTGCTGCTCGGAGTCGTTCCACTTGCCGCCGAATGCACGGGCGATATGCTCACCCGAAAGTTTTTCAATGGCGGCGCGGTCTGCTTCGGACAAGCGGTTCCACTTGCGCTCGTTCATGAACATGTACTGGCTGCTCTTGCCGAAGCCGCCCGGCGCTTGCAGCGCACTGCGGATCAGGCGGTCCAGCTTGAAGTTTTCGATCTGGTCGTACTGGAAGTACATCCCGTCGATCACCCCGCGCGACAGCATTTCATAGCTTTCCGACGCCGGGGCATTGACCGTCACGAAATTGAGTTTCTGGCCGATGGTATCGAACAAGGGGCTGGGCGAACGCAATTTCAGGCCTTTCAGGGAATCCAGGCCATCGAGCGATTCCTTGGTCGTGAAGATCACCGTTGCCGGGCTGGTCCACAGGCCCAGCAGCTTCACGCCCCGGTGCTCGCCGGCGTCCTTCATGAACTTATCGTAAGTCCGCCAGTAGGCAACCGAGTTGACTTCACCATCTTCGGTCGTCAACGGCAGCTCGGCGAATTCGATCAGCGGAAAGCGGTTGGCGGTATAGCTGTGCACCGACATGCCCATGTCTGCCACGCCATTGCGTACCAGATCCAGGTGCGCAGGCGGCTTGCCCAGCGCGTTGATGAATTCCACCTTGACCCGCCCTTCGGTGGCTTGCTCGACATCCGCAGCCCAGGGCATCAGCATTTCCTGCACGATGTAGTGGGTAGGCGGCAACCAGTTGGAAAAGCGCAGCACTTCCTGGGCAACGGCGCCGCGCAGCGGCACGATGGCAGCGGCCAGGGACACCGCGCCAAGACAGAGGATTTTGGATAGCTTCATGGCTTTCTCCAGAGAGGGAAGGATGCATGCCTGGGCATGCAGAAACAAAAACCGGCAGGTTCAACCCATGCTATTGGGCAAGACCATGATGATCCAGGGCACCAGAATCAGGATCAGCAGGCGCGTGATATCGGTCAGGACGAACGGAATGGCGCCGAGTATCAGCGTGCCCAGGCCGATCTCCGGCATGATGTTTTTGATCATGAACAGGTTCAGGCCCAGGGGCGGCGTGATCAGGCTGATTTCGGCCGCGACGACGACCACGATGCCGAACCAGATCAGGTCATAGCCCAGCCCCGCGACGACGGGGAAGAAAATCGGTACAGTCAGCAGCACCATGGACATGGTTTCCAGGAAGCAACCCAGCACCAGATAGATCAGGCAGATCGCCAGAATCACCACCAACGGCGGCACATCCATGCCTTGCACCCAAGCCTGCAGGCCCGCCGGCAAGCCGGCCACATTGAGGAAGTTATTGAAGGCCAGCGCACCAATCACCAGGGCGAACATGACGGCCGTGGTTTGGGCGGCTTCGATCAGCACGGTGAGGTACAGGCGCGGATTCCAGCCCCGGCGGTACAAGGTCATCAGGAAAGTGCCGAATGCGCCAATCCCCGCAGCCTCCGTCGGCGTAAAGATCCCGCCATAGATACCGCCCATGATGCCCACGAAAAGCACTGTGATAGTGATGACGCCCTTGGCCGCCGACAGGCGCTCGCGCCAGGATGTCCGTTCGCCAGGCTTGCCCAGCGCCGGATTGATGGCGGTCACGATGACGATGGTGAGCAGGTACATCAGGATGGCCAGAATGCCAGGCAGGAATCCCGCCGCGAACAGCTTGCCGATGTCCGTATCGGTCAGAATGCCATAGACCACCATCATGACGCTGGGTGGGATCAGAATCCCCAGCGTACCCCCGGCGGCAATACTGCCCGTCGCCAGACGGTCGTCGTACTGGTAGCGCCGCATCGCCGGCATGGCCACGCGCCCCATGGCAGCTGCCGTCGCCATGCTGGAACCGCACAGCGCACTGAAGGCGCCACAGGCCAGGATGGTCGCCATTGCCAGGCCGCCCCGGAAGTGACCGATGAAGGCATAGGCAGCGCGATAGAGATCGTTGGACAAACCGGACGCATTGACCAGATTGCCCATCAGGATGAACAGCGGCAATACCGTAAAGCTGTAGCTCATGACGGTATCGAAACTGAGTTGCGCCGCCATGGAAAGCGCGGCATCCATACCGGCAAAGAAACTGAAGCCGACGACACCGACCAGCAGCATGCCCCAGGCAATAGGCAGGCCGATAAACAGGCAGATCAACAGGGCCAGCAGCCCGAGCAGGGATATGAGCATCTCAGGCTCCCTTGTGAGGTTCGGACGCCGCCAGGCGGAAGAAGAAAGGACGCAGCAGGGCAGCAACCGCCGCCAGCGCCGTCAAGGCCGCAATCAGCCAGGCCAGCGGTGCCAGGGGCATGTTCAGCGCATTGCTGCGGTCGCCGAATTCCGCCATGCCGTTGGCATGCAGATGCAGCTGCCAGGCCAGCACGGCAAGAATGCCGCCGGACACCCAATCCAGCACGCCCTGCTTGATCCGGCGGCCACGCGCGGAAAAGAGGCCATCGACCATGGAGACCGTCAGGTGGGTGCCGTGCCAGGTCACACGCGGCAAGGCGGTGAATACCAGCACACCCAGCAACAGCTCGTTGCTCTCGTAGGCCCCATGGAGGGGGGAATGAAAGAAATAACGGCCCACCACATCCACCGTGGTCACCATCATCATGATGAAAAGCAGCGTGCCCGCCACCCAATCCAGAATGGCTTCCAGCACCCTGGCCGGCCCTCTGGAACAGGCGACAGCCACCACGGGCAAGTCATTGTCTAGCATGGAAACTCCTTTGTCTCCTGAGCCGGCAGCGTTCAGTCCGGCCCGTTCCGGCTCAAATCACCAGCGTCCCGACGCTGGCGCCACCACAGACGTACAGCACCTGTCCGGTCACGAAGCCGTTGGCCCGATCCCCGAAATACATGACGGCGCGCGCCACATCGTCCGGCCGTCCCAGGCGCTGCACCGGGATCGACGCGGCAATCTTGCGCTCACGCTCACTGCCCGCTTCGACCACATCGTGAAACATGTCGGTCTGTACCGGGCCTGGCGCCACCACATTCACGGTAATCCCCTGCCCCGCCAGTTCCAGCGCCCAGGTTCTGGCCATGCCTATCATGCCGGCCTTGGTCGCGGAGTACGCCGTACGAGTCTGCAAACCCAGCGCGCCGCGCGAGGACATCAGCACCGCCCGGCCAAAATTCCGGGCGCGCATGCCGGGCAGGACAGCCTGCATGATGTCGATGGCGGCCCCCAGGTGCAGCTGCGTCAAGCCCTGCAATTCCGCCTGCGTGACCTCACCCAGCAACTTGGGCCAGATCACACCCGCGTTGTGCACGAAATGCGTCACCGCATGGCGGGCGGCCACTTCTTGTGCCGCCTGCCGGGTGGCTTCGGCATCCAGCAGATCGACCAGTACGCTGCTCAACCTGGCATGACGCCACTCCGGCGCCCTGCGGGCCAAGGACACTACCTCATAGCCTGCATCCAGCATCTGGCGGCAGATTTCCGCGCCTATGCCTGCACTCCCGCCCGTCACTACTGCAATATTTGGCTCACTCATGATTCGTCCTTGTTTGCCATCATGGATTCGGGTTGTCCGAATAGCACTGCCATGCCACCGCCATCACGCCGCAAGGTGACAGTCAGGCGTTCGCCTGGCTCCCCCTTGCATACTTCGTCCACATGCACCACAGCCGCCGGCCCGCAATCCAGCCTGACCATGGCGATACGCCACGGCAACCGTGCCTGGAAATAAGGGAAATGGCTGTGATGCAAGGTAGTACACGACACCAGCCTGGCGCCGGTGGCGACGTCCTGCCAATCCAGGGTGCCGTCCAGGCAGGCCACGCAGACGTCACGCGGCGGATACTGCACCTGGCCACAACCTCCGCACACCTGCAAATGCAGGCGCCCCAGGCCGGCATGGCCCGCCAATATCCGCCCGGCTGCGCTGCGCAGCTGCGGTGTCAACTGGTCTGCCGGCAGATCCAAAGGCGCTTGCGGCCAGCGCTCCGCCAAAGGCGTCGGGCTTTCATCGCGGCTCATGATTCCTCCTTTTGCAGCATGGCGGCTGAGGTGCACAGGCCGCGGTCGTAATTGATCATGCCAAAGCCCGATACCAGACCGACGCGCGCGCCCTCGACCTGCATGGCGCCTGCCTGCCCGGTCAATTGCCGCAAGGCTTGCACCAGGCCGAGATAGCCCCCCGCCGCTCCCGCCTGCCCCGCTGACAGCTGGCCGCCGGAGGTGTTGAAAGGCAAGGAACCATGAATGGTGAAATCGTTGCGCCGCACGAATGCCGCCGCTTCGCCCTTGCCGCAGAAGCCCAGGTCTTCCAGTTGCAGGAAGTTGATCACCGGGTAATCGTCATAGGCTTCGAAAAAGTCCACGGCATCCGGCCCCAGACCCGCCTGGGCATAGAAAGCGTCGCGATCCATGGCCCAGCCGCCCCGGTACTGAATGTCATCTTCCGGATAGGCGTTATGGCGTTCCTGCGTCGCCAGCACCCGAACGGCGGGCAGGCCCAGGTGCCTGGCCCTGTCTGCGCTCATCACCAGATAGCCTTCCGCGCCAGCACAGGGCATCACGCAGTCGAACAAATGGATAGGATCGGCAATCGGGCGAGCCTCCAGGTACTGTTGCAGGCTCAAGGGCTTTTTCATCAGGGCGTGCGGATTGCGCAAGGCGTTATCCCGCTGGGCGACGCACAGCTTGCCGAAATCCTCTCGCGTGGCGCCATACCGTCGCATGTAGTAATCCGTCAGCAAGGCGAAACTAGCATTCGGGCCGCCCGCGCCATAAGGCAGGACAGCATCTTGGCTGAAACGCGAGAACTGGCTGATGGTTTCCTGGAAGGAGCCGGCCTGATTCGTGTCGCCCGCCAGGCAGGCCACGATTTCGGCATCTCCGGCCTGCACGGCGCGTGCGGCACGCCGCAGTGCCACGACGCCACTGGCGCCGCCCATGGGAATATGTTCCAGAAAACGCGGCGACAGCCCGAAATGCTGCACCAGCCCTACCGCCGTATCGCTACCCAGCGTAAAACTGGAGACGCACAGGCCATCGACAGCATTCTTCTCCAGCCCGGCGCCCTGCAGCAGCTGGCGCAACGCCTGCCCCAGCCACCAATGCGCCGTCTGCCCGGAAAAACGCTGGTAAGGAACGGTCACCGGAACAACCACGGCAACCCCTTCATAGCCGCGCGCCCCCCTGCCCGCAGCGGCACCGGCCTCTGCGGCCGCCATCATGCGGCCTCCTGGCGTTTTTTCATGGTGCGGGTATCGGTGACGACACCCGGCTGCGCCATCAGCCGGCGCGCCAGTTCCCGAATCTCTCCCCGCTGGATTTTGTTGGTCGCCGTGAGCGGCAACGCCTCGACCCAGGCCACATAGCCCGGCACCTTGTAATAGGCCATCTGCCCCAGTGCCCATTGCACCAGTTCCGTCGCTGCCGCTTGCCTGGCGGCCGCATCACCCGCCATGGCATGCGGCACGACCAGCGCGAGCACCTCATCGCCACGCACTTCGTCAGGCACGGCCGCCACAGCCACCGATTTCACCGCCGGATGCTGCAGCAGGACGGTCTCCACATCCACGGCAGAAATATTCTCGCCGCTGCGGCGGATGACGTTTTTCTTGCGATCAACAAAATGCAGTTGGCCGTCTTCGCCCCGGCTGACGATGTCACCGGTATGAAACCAGCCGCCCTGCCAGGCTTCTTCCGTTGCCTGCGGATCTTTCCAGTAGGCGCTGAAAAAGCCGTCCCGCGGATCCGGGCCGCTGCTGCGCACCCACAATTCTCCGGGCATGCCGGTGGCCGCTGCGCTGCCATCATCGGCCACCAGACGCACTTCCATGGCGGCGCTTTCCTTGCCGAAGCAATGGGTACCGACATGCCGGGGCTCATGATTGGCGATCACCACCGCTCCCGCGCCGGTTTCCGTCATGGCCCAGGCCTCCAGCAAGGGAAAACCGAAGCGGCTTTCAAAAGGCGCATGCAATTTGCCATCCACCCCGGCGCCAAAACCGAAGCGCACTGCGTGCCGGGTATCGCTGCTGTCTGCTGGCGCTTTCATCAGAATGGCCGGCATGACGCCCAGATAATGCACCACGGTAGCGGCGGAATCCCGTACGCTTTGCCACCAGCTGCGCGGGTGGAAACGATCCAGCGCAATCAGGCAGCCCCCTGTCATGACCATGGCCATGGTCGAAGTGGCCATCGCGTTCATATGGTTGAGCGGCAAAGGCGTCAGCATGCGTTCGGCGCCCGGCTGCAACGAGACCAGCCCATCAAGCTCGGCATACCACTGCCCGGCACGCAAGAAATAGCGATTCGACAACATGCAGCCCTTGGGGCGGCCCGTCGTGCCCGAGGTATAAAGCAAGGCGCATTCCGTACGCAGATCCGGCGTGCCGGCTGCCGGCGCCGGCAACAAGGCAGCAGGCGGCTCGGCCTCGGCCGTCATCACCACCAGGGGCCGGCCCGCCCGCTCTGCCGCGGCCAGCAGGTCAGCGTGGCGCTCCGGCAATGAAACCGCCAGGATCAATTCGGAGTGGCCAATCAGGTATTCCAATTCGGATGCCCGCATTTCCGCACTGATGGGCACCACCGAGACACCCAGCCGGTTCAAGGCAAACCAATGCGAGAAAAACACCCGGCGGTTTTCCAGCAGCAGGCCGACCCGGTGGCCATGGCCGTAGCCCGCACGAGCATAGGCCTGCGCCAGCGCATCGACCTCGGCCAGCACCTGCGCATAGCTCCATTCACCGGCTGCCACGCCGTAGATCTCGGCGGTTTCCGGCAGGACACAGAGAAAAGGCCGCTGCCGCCAGCGTGCCGCCGTGCGCGCAAACGCCTCATATACGGATGGGGCCTGGGCCGGGTGCGCCAGCGGATCGGCGGCGGAACGCTCCGGGAGGGAACTGTGGCTCTTGGTCATCTCTGCCTCGTTACATGAAGAGCTGGATATTGCTGAAAGGCGCATCGCAATTGAGCAAATCGACGCGTTTCAAACGGATGCGCAGGCCTGCCGGCGTTTCGACCAGGTGGTGCCGTGTCCAGCCCACATACATGGTTTGCTGGTCCTGCCGGGTTTCGGTGTAGTGAAAGGCGGTACGCACCACATGCTCGCCCTGCTCGCCCAACTGTTCGACGACCGGGCGTTGCAGCAGATGGTGGCTGCGGCTCTTGGGCTGCTGCGAAAAAGTCCGCTGCCCGGCCAGGCGCTCGACCCGAATGCGCAGCAGCAGGCCGTCTTCGTACATCAGCGAGTTTTCCAGCAAGGGGTCGGTCTGCCCGTGGCTGAGCGGCATCCAGTAACGGCCATCTTCGGTAAACAGCGCCAGCCATTGCTCAAACTGCTGCTCATCCAGCAGATTCGCTTCGGCATAGACGAAATCCACCAGGTCTTCCTTGGTCACGCTCATGCCTGCTCTCCTTGCATATCTGCCAGCATGTAGCGCAACCATGCCCGGAACTGCGCCCGCATCTGCATTTCATTGGTGCCGTTGGTCACGACATTGGTACGGCCCTCTTCCCCGGCTTCAAACAGGCGCCCGACGTTCATCCAGTCGCGCCCGCGCGATTGCAGCCCTTCCTGGGCGCGTTCATACATTTCCAGGTCGTCATGCCCGACGACGGAGGTCGGCGCATTGATCAGGCGGTTGTACATCAGCGTGCGTTCGAGCAATTTGTCCGGCGCGCCCACCAGGCGGAAGGTCCATGACTCCACCAGGGTCTTGTCCACGGCCACCGGTTTGAAAATGCGCAGGGTCTGGATCGGCCCTTTCACCATGATGTGCGGGAAATACACCGTGTTGTGCCGGACATCGCCCAGAATGGCCTTGGCCCGTTCTTCGCCATAGGCGGCCACCATGCCATCCCAATATTCCGGGATCTCCGAATAGGCCGCGTGAATCGAGTCCGCCACCCCTGTATGGCCATGCCCGTTCTGCCACACCCGGATCCCCATCCCTTCGAAGAACTCATAAGGCGACATAAAGGGCGCGAACAGTTCGACCGCCATCGGCTTGGGCGTGCCCGCCGGCGCTTCGTTCCAGACCTTGACTGCCGTCCCTGCCGAGGATTCGTGCGCCACCATCGGGTGACAGGTATCCGTCTGGTTGTCCACCAGCATCTTCCAGTTGCAATTGTGCATATAACGCACGACACCGCCCGCCACTTCCAGGCGGCCTGCCGGGGAACGATCCACCATGTTGTCCAGCGTGGAGAGCGATTCGCCAAAGAAGCTGTGGAAATCCTCGCCTTCCGGATTCAGGCGACAGAACACAAAGTCGCGATATACCTCGACTGCACCCACGGCTGCCATGCCTTGCGTAGCTTCGCTGTTTTCGAAGCCGGTGTTCTCATAGCCTTTCTTCAGCGGAATGGCGAGCAGGCGGCCATCCGTCCGGAACGTCCAGGCGTGATAGGGGCAACGAAAGAACTTACCGGTATTGCCACAGGATTCCGCCGCGATTTTCACGCCTTTGTGCGGGCAGCGGTTGTAAAGCACCTTGATGCTATCGTCGCTGTGCCGAACCATGATGACCGGCTCGGTGCCGACGGTCGTCGTATAGAAATCGCCTTTATTCGGTATCTGGCTGGCGTGCCCCACATAAACCCAGGTATTGGCAAAGAGATGGCGCATCTCCAGCTCGAACAGCTCCGGGTCGATATACAGATCCTTATGGACTTCCGTATCGCGCACCAGGGCGCGTATGGCCGCCGGATTGTTGCGGTACTTGCCGCCAGTTGCGTCTGTACGGCCCCACTGGCCGCCGCAGCCGCCATGCAGCGCTTCAGGCGCTGGCACCGCCATGCCTTGCGTTTCCGTCGTCATGCTGGTCTCCCTATTGTTGTCCTGATCCTGGCGCGGCCGGCGCGCCGCCAGGCCGGCCCGCACAAAGTCCGCCCGCTACAGATCGAGCACCAGACGCGGACTTTTGGCGCGTGAAATACAGATTTGAATGACCTTGCCCGCTGCTTTTTCCGAATCGGACAAGAAGTAATCGCGGTGGTCCGGTATCCCTTCCAGCACATCCACCGAACAGACCCCGCATTCCCCGCGCTTGCAGTCGTACATGGGATCGCAACCCGCCTCTTCCAGCACATCGGCAATCGTGCGATCCGCGGGAACTTGCAGCACCAGGCCGGACTGCTTGAGCTCGATTTCAAAGGCTTGATCGCCCGCCTGCGGCGCCGCCGCCTCAAACAACTCGAAGTGCAGCTGGCACGCGGGCCAGCCCAGGGTCTTGCCATGTTCCAGCACCTCATCGAGCATGCGCCGTGGGCCGCAAACATAGAGATGGCTCTCGCGCGGCAGGCTGGCCATCAGCGCCGCCAGCGCCAGCCGCCCTCCCGGCTCATCAGCCGCATGGACTGCCAGCGTCTCTCCGGCCACGGCCTGCAATTCGGGCAGGAAGGCCAGGTGTTCACGGCTGCTGGCGCAGTAATCCACCCGGAACGGACGACCCGCCCCTTGCAAGGCACCGGCCATGCTGAGAATGGGGGTAATACCGATGCCACCCGCGATCAGGACGGCAGGACCGGCATGCTCCTGCAGCGGAAAATCGTTGCGTGGCAAACTGGCCTTGATGCCGTCGCCCACCTGCAAACCATGCATGTAACGCGAGCCGCCACCGCCCTCGGGCTCCAGACGTACCCCCAGGCGATACGCCTGCAGCCCCTCGTTCGTACAGGATTCGTTTGCCGCCAGCACCAGCGAATAGCTGCGCGGCTCATCCAGGCCAGGCACGGAAATCTTGATATGAGACCCTGCCTGCGCAGCCGGCAAGCGCTGCCCATCCGCTGCACGCAAGGTGATCTGCCGCACCAGCGGGGTCAATTGCCTGGTGTCGCTCACGACCAGATCCAGGGTTTCCATCATCGTCTCTCCTACGTCCAGCGCCCCCAGGCACCAAGGCCAAGGACTTATATCAGTGATGAATAGTTTATTTCTAAACATATTCCACTGAAAATGGTAGGAAACCATTAAGCGTATGTACTGATGGAAAAAACTTCCCTGGAATGATTGAAGAAAAACGTGAAAAGTGGAGCAATTGGTCAAATTGACCCACAGGAACCCAAGCCACTCATACGCCAGGCCGACCCGTCACCGCCTGGGGACAGCCGCACCTGAAACCCAAGCCGTTCTGCACAGTGGACTCGCACGCACCGCATTACCGCCAAGCCACGCCTTGCATCTGCAAGATAAGCGACTCAAGCCATGGCAACGCGCAGGAAAACGTCGTCAGTCAGGCGATGCCATTTGCCTTTTTCCATGCGCGCAAGCGGCCGCGTGCATTGGCATAGGGCGACGAGGTATTGAACTGGATCATCCGCCCCTGGGTGTACTTGCCATACCAAGGCATGCCATATAGCGCCGCCTCGCTTTCCTGCTCGACCCATGCCACGATCTGGCCATGCACACCGGCGAACTGGCGCAACAGATCGGGATAGGGAATACCGGCATGATCGGCATAAAATTTCTGCGCCAACCGACCCAGCTCATTCCACTTGTAGCCGGTTTCAGGAAAACAGACCGCTACCCCCCTGGCCTTGCCATCGCACCATTTCAATACCAGCAGATTCCAGCCGATCAAATAGGCCACCAGATCGGACACGCTCATCTTCGTGTTTTTGACATGCCCTTCCAGGGTCGCTTCATGGGCGCGTTCAAGCGGCACCGTCGCCAGTTCAGCCGCCAATTTCTGGTAGGTTGTGCGAATTGCGTCCAGCAACTCCTGTTTGTTTTGCGGCACTGCCATACCGTTCCTCTCGACGCCTCGGCGATATTGCCGGATGACGTCTGCATTCTAGGCGCTGCGCCCACACGAAATGCAATACCCGGCTTCATACGAAAAAAAACAGCGCCTGGCTGACGCCAGGCACTGTCATCAATACGCGCGCCCGAAACCCGGCAACGCTCCCCACATGGCACACCGGCCTGCCAGCCGGTGCACGCGCAACCGGCTTACGCGCCAGGCACCAGGGCCAGCACACGCAAGGGACTGCCGGAACCGCCCTCGATCTTGAGCGGGGCAGACAGAATCACTGCGCCTTGCGGCGGCAGCTTGTCCAGGTTCTTCATGCACTGCAAGCCATAACGGTTGGCGCCATGCATCAGGGTATGGCAGGGATACGGCACGGGCCAGGCATAGGATTGGCCGGCATCGGTATTGATGGTTTCCACCCCGAAGCCATGCACCTTGCGTTCGTGAATCATCCACTCCACGGCTGCCTGTGAAGGCCCAGGCGTATGCGCGCCGTCTTCACGCATGCCCAGGAAAGCTTCCGCGTCATCCGCCCGCAAGGACCAATCCGTGCGGAACAGCACCCAGGCGCCTTCAGGAATACGCCCATGGCGGCTTTCCCAATCCAGCAGAAACTCAGGCGTCAAAAGCCAGTCGGGATCCTGCGCCACTTGCGCGCTGGCATCAACCACCACTGCGGGACGCAAGAAATTTTCCACCGGAATGGTGTCCACGGTATTACCGGGATGATCCTTGCCGGTAATCCAGTGCGCCGGTGCGTCAAAGTGCGTACCGGTGTGCTCGCCACAGGTAAAGTTGTTCCAGTACCAGCCCGGGCCGTTTTCATCATAGCGGCTGATGCGCTCGATGCTGAAGCCTGCCGTCTGGCCGAATTGCGGGGGCAATTGCAGCGAGGGAAAACGCGGCGACAGCACTTGGGTCAGATCCACTACGCGCACGCCGCCGCTTGCCAGCGCCTGCACCATGGAACTCAGAACTTGTTCTCCAGCCATTTGTTGCTCCTCCTCTTGCCCGGCAGGCCGCATCCAGGCCACCGGTTCTTTACGGATGTCCGGCCCAGTGCCGGACGGGTCGCGCGGCCAGCCTGAGCCCAGGCCCACGCCTGGAAACAGGCCTACCGAGCGCACTGGCTCAATACTTGCCCGACAACAGCGAACCGAAGCCCGGCACCGAGGTATCCAGGCCCAGACGCTTGAGCATCATGTAGGTCGTCGCAACCGAAGAGGACACCACCGGCAGGCCGACGCGATCTTCGATGGCCTGGATGGAAGCCAGCGAGGGCATCTGCACGCAGGCCGACGCGACCACGGCATCCACGCCATTGGTATTGAGCTTTTTGGTGATTTCGATCGGTGCGCGCGGGTCTTGCCGCCCCACTTCCAGGTTGTCGGGGATTTCCAGCGAAATGCTGTCCACGACTTCGATGCCTTCGCTTTCGATATAGTCGATCACCAGCGCCGTCAAGGGCTTCATGTAAGGAGCCAGCAGCGACACTTTCTTGGCGCCGATGGCATGCAGCCCATCGACCAGCGCGCCAGCGCTGGTCACCACCGGGGCGGGGCCGCCATTTTCCACCGTCCGCAGGTGCAGGCGCTCTTCCGACACACGGTGATAGCCTCGGCCCATGCTCATGATGGCAACCAGGCAGGCATAGCCCAGGACATCCACACGCGCATCCGACAACTCCAAGGCGCAGCGGTCGCTGTCACCATCCATCTTGCTCAATTCTTCCTTGGTCACATGCTTCATGCGCATGCGGCTGGAATGGAAAGTGAAGCGCTCCGGCGCCACCAGCTCGCGGGCACGCAGGATGGCCGGAATCTCGGTTTCCATCGTCGTATTCGACGAGGGTACGATCTGGCCGATACGGTAATTCATCTTGTTGCTCATATTGCTTTACTCCGCGTCGCCGGGACGAACCGGCTCGAGGTCAAATTCAGGGAGCGGCGCGCCGCCGTCGTTGAACTGGGCGGCTTCCAGCGGGCGCCGGTTGACGCGCAGGTCGAACACATCGAAGCGGTTGTAGTGGCCGGTAATGTCGTGCATCTGGCGCGGCTGAATGCAACGCGACAGATCCAGCTCGGCGTACACAATGCCTTCTTCGTCGATCAGCGGCTGGCCGATCACGCGTCCGTCCGGGCCCAGGAAACCGGAAAAGGCGCTGTTGCGGCGGCTCAGCAATTCGCGCGCCTGAGGATGCGTGGCCTCCATGGCGGCAATGATTTCCTCTGACACCGTCGAGCAGGAAACAATGGTGAACAGCTTGCCTTCGAAGCAATGCGCGGCAGCACGGACCTTGATGGCTTCTGCCATGTCGTAATCCGCGGGCGCCACCGGCAAGGCGATATAGCTGGCCACGTGCACCAGCTCACCTTGCGCCAGCAGCGCGAAACGCGCCAGCGTATTGGTATTCTCGCCGCAGGCCAGCGCCCCCAGCGGGCCGATATTGGTCTGGTGCACGCGCAAGGCGGAACCGTCGCCGGGCGCCCAGGTCAGCTTTTCGGCCCAGGTCGGCACCAGCTTGCGATGGCGCCCCAGGATGCGGCCTTCATGGCTGATGGTGACAACCGTGTTGTAGATCGTGCCAATGCCATGGCGCGAACGCTCGTTGACGCCGATCACCACATTGATGTCGTGCCGCGCCGCTGCCTGCGCGATCTTGGCAATCTCCGGGCCAGGAATTTCGATGGAAGAGCGCACCAGTTTTTCGAACCAGGGGCTGCCCTCCACCGGATTCATGATCCAGCTCCAATAGGGGTAGCCTGCCACGAAGACTTCCGGGAAGGCAACCAGCTTGGCGCCATTGTCGGCGGCTTCGCGAATCAGCGCGCAAACCTTATCGACCGTCGCATCGGTATCGAGGAAAACCGGCGCCGCCTGCACGGCAGCTGCCTTGAAACGGGGAAGATTCAACATGACAGGCCTCGTTCTTGATTAGTCCAGCGGCGTGGCGTCAACCACGGGATGACGCAGTTCGCCTATGCCTTCGACCACGGCATGCACCACATCGCCCGGCCACATCCATTCCTGCGGCGAACGGCCTGCGCCCACGCCTTCAGGCGTGCCGGTGGCAATGATGTCGCCCGGTTCCAGCGTGATGGCAGCGCTGATGTCGGCGATCAGAGTATCGACCTTGAACAGCATGTGGCGCGTATTGGACGATTGCTTGGTCACACCATTGAGGGTCAGGCTCAGATCCAGCACATGGGGATCAGGAATTTCATCGGCAGTGACGATGACCGGCCCGAAGGGAGCGTAGGTATCCTGGCCCTTGGAGTAAATCCATTGACCGGCACGGCGGCAATCACGGGCGCTGACATCAATCATCACGCTGTAGCCGAACACATAGTTCAGCGCATCTTCCTTCTTCACACGGGTGGCGCGGGTACCGATGATGGCAGCCAGTTCCACTTCCCAGTCCAGTTGCTGGGTGATCTTCTTGTTGTGCTCGATGGCATCCCCCGGCCCGATGATGCTCGTGGGCGGCTTGGAGAAAATCACCGGTTCCTTGGGCAGTTCCTTGGAGGTATCCAGCGTGCGGCTGGACTCGGCCACGTGCTCGACGTAGTTCAGGCCGATGCCGAAAATGTTCTTGCGCGGACGCGGAATCGGGGCCAGCAACTTGACGTTGGCCAGGGGCAGCGCCACGCCGACCGGGAACTCGCCTTCCATTTCAGCCAGCAAACGGCTGGTCAGCTTCACGGCCGACGGGCCCAGATCAATGAAGTCCAGCATGTTATCGGGCAGAGGCTGGCCGGCGACATCGCCGAACAGCTCCATATCCACGACCAGATCGCCCACGATGGCGCCCAGGCGTCCGGCGGCTGCCGGTTCGGTGCGGTAAGTGACAAGACGCATTTCTTTTCTCCGTAATGGGCCGACGATACGCTGCGGCCCTGATTCCCGCCGCCGTTTCTGGCGGCACTGCTGGACCGCGCAAGCCGTTACGACTGCGCGGCGGTGTGATGGAAACTCCCTGGCGGCACCATGCGCGCCAGGGTGACTGCATTACTCTTGCGACAGCACCGGCTGATGCCCGCCGTTATCGGCCAGGGCTTCCTCACGGTATAAGCCGAGCTTCTCCATGACCGGCAGGTCATTGAAGCAGAACAGGCAGGCATCTTCGCTTTGCGAGGCATTGACATGCTCATGCCAGGCCCAGGACGGGACGCAGAAAATATCCCGTTCCTGCCAGTCGAAGCGTTGGCCGTTGATGATGGAATACCCCTTGCCTTTGGCCACCTGATACAGGAAGCTGCCGGTGTGGCGATGCGCTTTGCCGGCAAAGCCCGGCCGCAGCAGCTGCATGCTGGCGCCAATGGTCGCCATGACATGACCGCCGCTCACTGGGTTGGTGTAGTGCATCAACGCACCGTCAAAGGGATTGTCCTCGCGCGCGCCGGACAGCTTGCGCAACGCTTCATAGGTCGGTTCCCACTGGTACTTGAAAAGCGGCGAATAGGGCTTGGTCCAGCCCACGTTCTGCGGCCGTAAGCCCGCAGCGCCCCAGATCGACACGGAATCATCCACCGGGTAGCCAACAGCCTGGCTCAGATCCGGGTGTACCGCATAGAAACCGGCTTCCAGCGCATTGACGAGCGGGATATCCAGGCCATCCTGCCAGATGCAGGGGAGGCCGTCCGCCTCCACGCCATGCTCGTGCCAGGTGCCATTGGGCGTCAGCACGAAGTCGTTGGCGCCCAGCGTCATCTTGTGCCCATCGACAATGGTGTAGGCGCCCCGCCCTTCCATGATGAAACGCAATGCGGAGGACGAATGCGCGTGAGCGGAGGCCGCTTCGCCCGGATGCATCACCTGCAGGCCGGAATAAAGCCAACCCACGGCAGCCGACACGTCCTGGCGGCCGGGATTGTTCAGATAAATCACGCGGCGGCCGGCTTTTTCCGGCGTTACCAGCGCCACTGAGCGCAGCACGTGATCGCGCAGTTCGCGGTAGCGCCACAGCACCGGCACCGAATCGGATTTCGGTTGCCATGGTTCGATCTTGTTGGCCACCGTCCAGAGCGCCCCGGCCTTCAGGCGATCCAGATCCTTGTAGTAGGC
Source organism: Kerstersia similis (assembly GCF_965139615.1). Classification (NCBI taxonomy): domain Bacteria; kingdom Pseudomonadati; phylum Pseudomonadota; class Betaproteobacteria; order Burkholderiales; family Alcaligenaceae; genus Kerstersia; species Kerstersia similis. The sequence goes on along the minus strand of NZ_CBCSIQ010000013.1, from coordinate 71,906 downwards.
AACCAGTTCTGGCGTATCTTCCACATCTGCACGGCCAGCCACGCTCTCGCGATAAGTGTCGTAACTTGTATTGCTCATGATGTTTTCCTTTGCCTGACTCCGGGCCGGCCTGCCGCTGGCCCGGGACTCACCCAGCAACGCCCTATGCCGCGATGGCGCCGCGCTTGCCCTGCCGTTCCTGCCAGTCCTGCCCCCAGAAATACGCTGCCGGCCAGGGTGCATCCTTGCGGTTCAGCTGGGCTGTTTCGTGCAGCAGCCAGTTCGGGTCAGCCAACAAAGGCCGCGACAGCGCGCACAGATCCGCACGTCCGGAAGCGATGATGCCGTTGGCCTGATCCAGTTCGCTGATATTTCCGACCGCAATGGCAGCAATCCCGGCTTCGTTACGGATGCGGTCGGCAAACGGCGTCTGGAACATACGGCCATAGACCGGCTTCTGATCCGGCGTCACTTCACCGCTGGAACAGTCCACAGCGTCCACACCCGCTTCACGCAGCATGCGTGCGATGGCCACGGCTTCATCTACCGTCGTCCCGCCCTCAGCCCAGTCGGTTGCGGAAATCCGCACAGACAAGGGCAGCGCATCCGGCCAGGCAGCCCGCACGGCGCGCACGACTTCCAGCGGGAAGCGCATGCGGTTTTCCAGCGAACCGCCATATTCGTCGTCACGCTGATTGGTCAGCGGCGAAATAAAGCTCGACAGCAGGAAGCCATGGCCCGCCTGCAGTTCCAGCCAGTCAAAACCGGCTTGCGCGGCACGCTTGCTTGCTGCCACAAAGGCTTCCGTCACGGCCTGCATACCGGCGCGATCCAGCGCCTGCGGCACCTGGGTGCGCCCCGGCTGGTACGCCAATGCCGATGCCGATACCAGCGGCCAGGCGCCGTCCACCAGCGGCAGGTCAGGCTGGCGCGGATCCGCCTGCGTCGCGCCGCGGCGGCCGGCATGCCCCAATTGCACGCCGATACGGCTGCCCGTGTGCTGATGCACGAAATCCGTTACCCGCTTCCAGGCGCTGGCCTGCTCGTCGCTCCAGAGGCCAGGGCAAGCCGGGGTGATGCGGCCATCCGGCGTCACGGCCGCCATTTCCGTCATGACCAGCCCGATACCGCCCAGGGCGCGGGCGCCCAGATGCGTCAGATGAAAGTCATTGGGCATGCCGGTGCCATTCACGCAGGAATACGTCAGCGTCGGCGAAAACACCATGCGATTGGGCAAGGTCACGCTGCGGGCGCGATAAGGAGTGAATACCGGCATCGGCGCCTTGCCATCCGCCAGGCGCGCCGCGCCGGCATGCTCGGCCAACCACGCCTCATAGCCCTCCAGCCAGGCCAGATCGCGCAAGCGCAGGTTCTCATGCGACAAGCGCTGCGAACGCGTCAGCAGGGAATAGGCGAACTGTTCGGGCGCCAGGCCGGCATAGCGCGATACGTTTTCGAACCATTCGGTAGAGTTGCGGGCTGCGTTCTGAATCTTCAGCACTTCCACGCCGCGCAGCGCTTCATAATCCTGCAAGGCGGCTTCCAGCGGCTTGTCGCGCAGGCGTTGGGCCAGATCAATCGCGTCTTCCAGCGCCAGCTTGGTACCGGAACCGATGGAGAAGTGCGCCGTATGCGCGGCATCGCCCATCAGTACGACCGGCACACGGCGGCCGGGCTCAGGTTCCGTCCATTGCACCCAGTTGCGGCAAATGACACGCGGGAAACGGATCCAGATGGCCGAACCGCGCAAGTGGGTGGCATTGCTGATCAGACCATGGCCATCCAGGTAGGGCTCGAACAGTTTTTCGCAGTAAGCGATGCCCTCTTCCTGGCTCATCTCGCCGATGCCGGCCTTCTGCCAGGTTTCCTCCGGCGTTTCCACGATGAAGGTGGAGGTGCCGTCTTCGAAACGATAGGCATGGGCCTGGAACCAGCCGTGCTCGTTTTCCACGAAAATGAAATTGAACGCGTCGAACACCTTGTGCGTGCCCAGCCAGACGAAGCGGCAATTGCGCTGGTCGATATCGGGCTTGTAGGTCTGCTCATAGCGTTTGCGCACGATGCTGTTGATGCCATCGCAGGCAATGACCAGATCCGCGCCATACTGGCGGGCCAGATCCTGGTCGTCCGTCACCTGGGTTTCAAACACCAGTTCGACGCCGACTTCCTCGCAACGTGCCTGCAGAATGTTCAACAGTTTCTTGCGGCCGATACCGATGAACCCATGGCCGCCGCTGCGCAAGGCCCGGCCCTTGAAATGGATTTCGATATCGTCCCAGTGATTGAAGGCGTCGCCAATCGTCTTGGCCGACACCGGATCAGCAATACGCAGATTCTCCATGGTGGCATCGGAGAACACCACGCCCCAGCCGAAAGTGTCATAGGGGCGGTTGCGCTCCACCACGATCACTTCGTTGGACGGATTCTGCAGTTTCATCAGCAATCCGAAATACAGGCCAGCCGGCCCGCCACCCATACATACAATCTTCATGGCTCTCTCCACACCTTTTTCCGCACCCGCCGCCGCCCATTTTTCGCGCCGCCGCCTGCCGGACCAGAAAACTACCGCGTGATTATTTTTATTGCTGAATATTTTATTTATAAAGTATATGGGCAAAAAAATTGCCGCGTATATGCTCCTTTTCCCTAGGCCGTTCCCTCTCCCGCGACAACCTCCTGAGGCAGCACATAAGCCTGCATGGCCTGCCGGATTGCGTCAGGGATCTGGATCGCCTTGTGGGTCACCAGCGAGGTCGTCACGATCACCTGGTTCACCTGCATGCGCAGCACGCCATCGGTACCGACACAGCGTAGCACCAAACGCAGCGAGCGGCTGCCCAGGTGCTCTACCGCCAGGCTGAGGACAACATCATCGCCCATCCGGCTGATGGCCTTGAAATCGGCCTCCAGGTGGACGGTCGGCATACCGACATGCTGGTTGCCGATCATGTCGTGGAACCCTGCGGGCGTGATGGCATCCACCCAGGCTTCGAGCAGATCGTTGAACATCACGAAATATTGCGGGTAGAACACGATGCCCGCCGGATCGCATTCGGAGAACCGGATGCGGTGCGGGCGCTGGAATACAGTTGTATCAGTCATCTGCCACCTGTCATGAAATTTGCGGAACCGGCTCAGGCCTGCTGGCCGGCCGCCTGATTGACCAGGTGGACCCGCAAGGCGCCCAGATGCTGATGCAGCTGGCGAACCGCCTCGGGCTCCAGCCCGGAAAACATCTCGGTCACCCAGCCCGCGTGGGCTTTGGCCATGACCTCGAAACTGCTGCGTCCTTCGGGGGTCAGCCTCAGGATCCAGGCGCGCCGATCCGTCGGGCTGCTGGCACGCGACACCAGGCCTTCCCGCGACAACTCATCGGTCAGCCCGGTAATGTTGCCGCCAGTGACCATCAGATAGCGTGACAGCTCGCCCATCTTCAAGCCGTCAGGATATCGGTACAGCTGCGCCATATAGTCGAAACGCGCCAGGGAAATATCAAAGTTCAGGCGCAGGCGGCGGCGGATTTCATCCTCCACCTGCTTGGTGCAGGCCATCATGCGCAGCCACAATTTGAGGCTGGCCGGATCCTGCGAGCGCGCACGCCCTTCGTATCCCAGTTCCTGGGCTTCGTGCAGCAACGCGTGCGAACTATCCTTGTGCTCCATGCTGATGTCTTCCTGCTTTTTGGCTATCCGCCCCGGACGCCGGTCCGGCCTGGCGCTGGGCCGGCCTGCCGGAATCTGCCTGGGCGCAAGCAGCATGCCCTGATGCGCATCCTGCCGAGGTAATGTAGGTTCAGTCAGCGACGCCGATCCGAAGGCCGGCAAATCGCCACCGCGACGCTCAGGAGCGACTGGCTCCTGGTGAGCACTGCCTCGCTTGAATCCGCCAGCAAGGGCGGGAATGGCGCTTTGGCGTGTGGTCATAGTCATTCTACATTAATTACTTGATAGGTAAACAATTCAGAAGCACAAATACTTGATCTGGAGCAATCCGTTCCAGCCGGCCCGTCTGCCCGTCAAGCCAGCGCGAAACGGCGCAAGGCGGAATCCAGTTCCCGGCCATGCTCATCCGCCAGCGCAGCCTCGCGCAAGCTGCGCAAGGTGTCTGGCGCCAGCGTTTCACGCTTGCTGGAAACCGCGCCCATCAAGGTCTGGAAATTCTTCCAGCCACGCACATGCGTATCGCCATAGCCCTTGACCAAGCGCTGGCATTGCACAACTTCCAGCGCCAGTGCCGGGTGCGCCGGCGCAAACGCCTCGACATGGCCCAACCATTCTTCGATGCGTTGCTGCTCTGTCGCATAGCGCAGCGTGTTGCGGCGCCAGCGCTTGAAGCCGGACAACAGGTACAGCGGCAGGTAGCCCCGCAGAGAACTGGTGCGCATGACGCGGCCCTGGCGGGTAAAGCGCCGCACCAGCCAATTGCCCCAGGTAGGCCGCATCAACCAGCGTCCCACTGAAGCCACGGGCAGGATTTCGCTGATTTCTTCCACTCGCGGATGCATAAATTCCTGGATCGCCAGGATTTGCTCTTCCTTGGCCCGAACTTCGCCGCGCACCCGCTGAAAACGCGTATCGCGTGTCTTGAGTTCCGCCACGCGAATGGCATCCTCATATGACATCCAGAGCGCCAGATAGCGCGCCGCCTCGCGCAGCAACACGGCATCATCCCGGCGTGCCGCCTGACGCACGCGCACCAGGCGATCCAAGTACAGTTCCGCATAGGCAGCATCCTGATAATCCACCAGACGGCGCACCCCCTCCAGGGCCAGGTCACGGGCATCGGCGGGAATATCACGTTCCAGGCGCGCCAGCAGTTGCTTGAGCACAGGATCCTTGGGTTCCGCCGCAGGCCTCACGGCGGCAGCAGCGGCGGCGCCATCGGCAGCGGCCTGGCCGGCGGCATCGGATTGGGTTTTGCCAACCCGATCAAAGGCGTAGCCAAACGCGCGCAAGCTGGGTTTGACCCCTACGCCACCGCGTTCAATCGTGGCTTCGAATTGCTCGCGCGAAAATGGCAGCACACCCGCTGCAGCCAGCGCGCCGAACAGCACGGCGCTGATGACGCTGCCGGTTTCTTCGGCAGCCTGTTCCATATTGAAATGGATGAAACGTCGCGCGGCCTTGGTGGCATGGCGGATCAGCGCCTGATTATCGACACGGCCATCCCCCATGGCCGACTTTTCCGCAATGGAGTACACCCGGTGAGTCGATGACAGCAGCGTGGTGCGATCCGGCGTCACCAACCCGCGCTGTACGGCCCTGCCTGCCTCCATCAGTTCTGAGGCCAGCACCACATCCACATCACCCGGCATGGGCATCAACGCCAGCACCGGCTGCTTGCCGATTTTCCGGGCTTCCTCTTCGGGGAACAGCTCCACGTAATAGATCGTTGCACCGGTACGCTGGGCCACGCCAGGCACCGACGTCGTCTGGGCGATATAGCCATTGTGCTCGCCCAGGCTGACAATCCAGTCGGCCAGCACGCCGCCGCCCTCGCCGCCCATGGCGAGAATGGCGATCTTGATCGGTTGTACGTTCGTCTTCATCATCTTATCCTGCCGCGCGCCGGGGAGCACCCGCACGCGCCATTGTTCCTGTGCCATTCATGCCGGACTACGCCATGAGCGCCGCCCGGCTACCCGCCTGCCTCAGAAGGCCAGCCTGGCGCGACGCTCCGCATCGCGGCGCTGCAGCCAGCCAATCACGCTGGTACGCAGTTTCTGCCGGAACTTGTCCCAGCGTGTCGGGTTGGTGATGATCTGCGCCCGGTAGAACGAGGGGCACAGCACCGCCGCGTGCGACACCTCGCCACACAGGCCGCAGCCCACGCAGCTATCCATCACGCGCGCCACCGGATCGGTGCGCAGAGGGTCAGGATTGGGACGAATGCTCAGCGACGGGCAACCCGACAGGCGAATGCAGGAGTGGTCGCCTGTGCAGGTATCGGGATCGACCCCGAAACGCTCGCGCACCACCCGTTCGCCCGCAGCCATGGCCTTGCGCACTTTGGGCTTTTCACGACGCTGCAGATTGAGCATGCACTCGCTCTGCGCCACCAAGACCTTGGGGCCTTTTTCGCTGGTCGTCAGCGCTTCGCGCAGCGTCGCCGTCATGGTTTTCAGGTCATAGGTGCGCTTGACCGTCCGCACCCACTCCGCCCCCACGCCACGCACGGCTTTTTCAATCTCGTGCCCGGTGCTGCGGGTGGCATTCAACGCCTTGGACGACAGAATGTCCTGGCCGCCAGTGGCCGAGGTATAGCTGTTGTCGATCACGATCGTCAGGTTGTCGCTGCGGTTGAACACCGCATTGGCGACCCCGCTGACCAGGCCGTTATGCCAGAAACCGCCATCGCCCATCACCGAAATGGCGCGTTTGCCGGCCTGGGTATTCAGCGCGGCCGCACCGGCTCCGCCCAGGCCATAGCCCATGGTGGTATTGCCCAGGTTGAAGGGCGGCAAAATGGAAAACAGGTGGCAGCCGATGTCGGCACTGACGTGGTGCGGCCCCAGTTCCCGCTCTACCAGCTTCATTGCCGTAAAGATCGGTCGTTCCGGGCAACCCGTACAGAAACCGGGCGGCCGCGCATGGACATGCTGGTCCAGGGTATCGGTTTCCGGCGCCTGCTCCACCGCAGCCGTCACGCCCTGCCCTTGCTGGCTGCCGGCCGCTGCCTGGGCGATGGCGACGCTGGCCGCAACTGCGGCCCGGCTCTCTGACAAGTCCGTCTCGACGGCCAGCGCCGCGCGCTCGGCCACCGCCGTGCCGCCGCCAGGCGCCACGGGCTCGGGACGCTCGCGAGCCACTTGCTGTGCCACCAGGGGAATGATCTTGCGCTGCACCGGCTGCGCTTCGATACGGCCATAGCGCTCGAAAAAGGCACGCATGCCCTTGACCATGGTTGCCGTGTTGTACTCCCCGGCCATGGGCAGCACATCCTTGCCATGCAAGGCGGTATCGCAGCCCTCGCGGCGCAGGATGGTCGCCATGTTCTGCTCGAGGAAGTTGGGCTGCCCCTGTTCCAGCAACAACACGGCGCGCTTGCCCTGGCAGAAGCGCAACACTTCTTCATCCACCACCGGATACACCACATTCATCACATACAGCGGAATGTCGGTCTGGCCATAGACATCCGCCAGCCCCAGTTTTTCCAGTGCGCGGATCGCTGTGTTGTAATCGCCGCCAGGCACGATGATGCCCAGCTCGTCCTTGCCGTCCGCCAGGAATTCATTGAGCCCGCGTTCCTGGATGAAACGCACGGCATTGGGCCAGCGATCACGGATTTTTTCCTGTTCATGCAGGAAGCTGGCAGGCGGCAACACGATGCGGTTCACATCGCGTTCCGGATTTTCCAGCGCTTCCTTGAGCGTGAACTTGGCGCGTTTGTTGTCCGATGCCACGAACTGCCCATGCACGTGACAGGCGCGGATACGCAATTGCAGCATCACCGGCGTATTGCTGGCCTCGGACAGATCAAAGCCGTCCTTGACGGCCTGCACAATACAGGGAAGACTGGGACGCGGATCCAGCAACCACATCTGCGACTTCATGGCGAACGCATGGCTGCGCTCCTGCATGATGGAAGAACCTTCGCCGTAGTCTTCACCCACGATCACCAGCGCACCGCCCTTCACGCCACCCGAAGCCAGGTTGGCCAAGGCATCCGACGCCACGTTGGTGCCCACCGTGGCCTTGAACGTCACGGCGCCGCGCAGCGGATAGTTCACCGAAGCCGCCAGCGTTGCAGCAGCGGTTGCCTCGCTGGCGCTATTCTCGAAACGGATGCCGTTTTCCTGCAGAATGTCCTGAGCGTCTGCCAACACATCCATCAAGTGCGAAATGGGCGCGCCCTGATAGCCCGCCACATAGGAAACGCCGGACTCGAGCAAGGCCTTGGTGACAGCCAGAATCCCTTCCCCACTGAATACCTCGCCCTCGCCCAGACGCAGTTTCTTGACTTCTTCGACAAATGACCTTTCCGCCATGTCAGTTCCCCTGTGCGCTAGTCACACATGCATTTGCAATTAATTCCACATGAATATATTTATTTATGAACTAATTTAAAATCATGGTTTTCCCTAGACAAATCCCTCAGGGAAATCCTTCATTCTCTCTGGAAAGTCGCGCCACATCTGGGTCGGCGGCATGCGCAAGCCCCTGCCCGCGCACCCGGTGGGCAGGAAAACCCCAATCTTCTGTCACGCCTCGTCATGCCCCTGCAGCCTGGGGCCAAGCGCAGCGCACATGGAAACAGTTATAGTCGTGCCAGCGCAATGACCGGGATGCCGCACAGGGCCTCCCTCACACAGACAATATGCCTGCAGAATCCACGCACACCTTCATCGACGACTACCTGCCCGCTCTGCTGGCACAAGCCAGCCAGCTGATTTCCACCGAATTCCATGAGGTCGTCCGGCGGCATAACCTATCCGTCACGGAATGGCGGATTCTTTCCACGCTATTAGGGGCCGGAGAAATCAGCATCGGCAATCTGGCCCAGATCACGCTGACCAAGCAACCCACCGTCACCCGCCTGCTGGATCGGCTGGAAACCCTGGGCCATCTGCGCCGCATCGCCCATGAATCCGACCGCCGCATCACCCTCGTGCGTATTACGGAAACTGGCCAGGCACTGATTGCAGACCTGGCCGTACAGGCCAAGCGCCATGAGGAAGAAGTGCTGGAACGCCTGGCGCCGCTGGACAGTGAGGCCTTGAAAGCCACGCTGCGCCGCGTCATCGCGGAGTACCGAGAACCTATTTAAGTCGCCGCCGCCCCCCTGGCAACCGGCCGCTGGACCAGCGTCTGAGCCAGGGCCTGCGCGGCATCGAACAACAAGCGGGTATCCACGCCCGGCGCATCTGCCAGGCTGGCCGCGCAACGGCGCAACGCCTGCACGGCCCGTTCCGGGGCATCTTCCACGCGCTGCAAACGGATCAATGTCGCCGCCAGACGCCGGGCAGCCTGCGGCGTCTGGCCTGGCCTGAGCAACACCTCATCCATATGCATAATGGATGCCCCCACCAGCATGGCGGCATACCCTTGTTGCATGACGGCATCGCGGCTGCGCCCCGACTTGTCGGCCCAGTGCACCAGCGCCAGCACGCGATGGCTCAAACGAATACGCCAACCGCTGCGCCGCCGGGAGACGCCTCGGCGCGCCGCCATTTTCTGCAATTCCTGCATCATGGCGGCGTTCAGGAAACGCATGCGGCGCGCGCTGTCCACCGGGAACACCAGCGCGAACGCCAGCAAGCCCAGCAAGGGCCCAAGCACCACGGCGCATGCCGTCTGCAAGGAATCCAAGAGGCTGGCCGCATCCGCCGCAGGCAAGGGCCAGGACGGCTGCAACAGCAACAGGAACACCATGCTGAAGTCAAAGCCCAGCGGGCCGGCGCCACGCCTGTGGCCCATGAACAGGCCACCCAGCAACACAAAGGGCAGCATAGAAAAGACCAGCCCGGCCTCGCTTTCCATATGCGGCCAGACCAGCCAGCGGCAAGCCAGCGCGCCCACCACGCCCAAGGACTGCCCCAGCACCACCAGGCGCAGCAAACGTACCGGATTATCCGCCGTGGAAAAAATCGTGGTCATGATGGCCACGCCCAGCAACATGAATGGCCCGGCCTCCCATTGCGTCCATTGCCAGACAGCACCGGCAAAAAGAATGGCCAACGCGGCCCGGGCCGCCGCCTCTCGGCCGCCGCGCCAATCGCGGTGCAAGGCGACCTCGGCCTGCGTGTCTTGGCGGGCTGACCAGCCCGCCGCGCGCTGCACGGCTGCCACACTCCTGCTGCCCACGGTGGCCGCTTCGGCCTGGTCATAGCGCCGGAAGGCCTGCGCCATGCTGGCCAGGGCATCCTGCAAGGTGCGCGATTGCACCAGTGCCGCTGCACGGCTCAGGGCGGCTGCGGCCTGACCGGCCGTGCCGCCACTGGCCAGCACGGCGGCAGCATCTTGCAGGGCCTGGCCAAATGCCGGCGTTTCCGGAGCCTGCGGCAGGCGTCGCATCCACAGCAACAAGGCCACCTGAGCCGCCAGTTGCCGACGCAAGGCGCGCACCGCGGCGCGCGCCTTGAGCGAGCCCGCCCCCTGGCCCTCAAGCGCATCTTCCGCCGCGGCCATCTCTGCCAGCAACTGCTGGCTGCGACGGTGATCCGGCCCCTTGCCCGGCACCCAAGCCTGGGCCAGCAATTCCAGTACTTCCCTGCCCAACTGGCGTGCCTGCTGCGCCAAATTCCGATAGTCGCTCTTGCGTGCAAAAAACCAGCCCAGCGCCAGCGCCACCACCACACCCAGCAACACGGTCAGCAAACGATCCAGGCCCACGGCAAAAGGATTATCGGCCTGCCGGCTATGCAAAAGCGCCACCATTGCGGCCGAATACCCCGCCAGCATGGCGCCGTAGGCTGCGAACCCACGCAGCACATTACCCGCCCAGGCGCACAGGCCGATCCACAGCGCCAGGCCCAGCACCAGCACCCAGGCCTGCCCTTGCGCCAGTGCCAGCAAACCCGTACCGAACAGTGCCCCCAGAATCGTGCCCTGCACACGGAACACGCTTTTTTCCAGCAACTGCCCGCGCATCGGCTGCGAGGCTGCCCAGACCGTCATGCCCGACCACTGCGGATGCTCGAATCCCGCCAGCCAGGCCAGCACCACCGCACAACAGGCGGCCGCCGCCGTACGCAGCGTAAAGCCCAGGCGGGCACGATCAAATCCCCAGTGTTCCAGGCGTTCCGCGACACTCATGCTGGCTCCTCCAGCTCGCGCACGGCGCGCAAACGCTGATCGAGCTGCTCCAGCCGCTCGGTCAACTGCTGCATGGTGTCGTCATCCCAATCCGCCAGCATACGCGCCTCCGCCCCATCCAGTACCTGCTGGATACGTGCCAGCATGGCTTGCCCTGCTGCCGTCAGATACAGCAAATTGGAACGCCGGTCTGCCGGATCCTGGCGGCGTTGGATCAAGCCCTTGGAGCCAAGGATATCCAGCAAGCGCACCAGAGTGGAAGTATCTATCCCCACCCTGGCGGCCAGATCCTTCTGGCTGATTCCGCCGCCGCTGCGGCCGATATGCACCAGCGGACTCCAGGTGGCGTCCGACAGGCCGACTTCCGCCAGGCTGGCGTCCAGCGCGGCACGCCAGCGCCGCGCCACACCGACGAACAGACAACCGAAACGCTGGCGCGGAGTTTCCTGATAGGGCATATTATCTTTTGATTAAAATAATTTGAATGCCAATTATATAGCCCAGCCCATACCTGGATAGGCCAGGGCAGGGCAGGCACCTGGCCCGCCCCGGCTTCCGCATTTGCAGCTATGCCCCCGACGCCAGTTGCAAGGCGTGGTCCCTGATATCGCCAGGCCAGGCCGCAAGCAAATCCCGAAACGTATCGGGGTCGTTCGCAAAAAGCGCCCGGGTCACTGCTTCGAATCCGGGCAGATCGCCCGCGATGGCAAGCATGAAGTGGTACGTCCGCTCTTGCGCCTGGCGCACCCTGTCTTTTTCGCCACCGGACCGCCGCGCTTCCTCTACCAGCTTGCGCAATGCCACCGAAGCGCCACCCGGTTGCCCGGCAAGCCATTCCCAGTGGCGGGGCAGCAATGTCACTTCACGCGCAATCACGCCCAGTTTGGGACGTCCCCGGCCCCGGGGCCCTGCCGCGTCCTCCGCCCCGCCCAGGCCGGCAGACGGATCTGCCGCCGGCGCGACGGCCGCCAAGCGCGCCAGCACCGCTTCTTCCGAACCACGGGTATCGACATCCATGGAACGACCGGTCGTATCGTCGAAGATCAGGATGGGGCCAGCCGCCCCGCTTTCGCGGGCCCGCTTGACCGCCAGGGCATTGGTCTGCAATGACCCGGTGGCAATGCGGCGATAACCCTCGAAACTGCTGTAGGACTTGGAAATGGATGGATGCATCAATCGGTACCTCTATTTATTGTGGTGCGGCACAGACGCCGCGATAGCGCAAATGAATGAGTGGATAGGGCCTGTCCTGTCCATCGTGGGTGGAACGGCCGATGGGCACGAACCCCACATGCTCGTAGAACGCAAGCGCTTGCGGATTCTGTTCATTGACATCGACAGTCAGGTCGGGATAGGCGGCCACTGCCTGCTGCACGAAAGCCTTGCCCATCCCTCTGCCGTGATGGCCGGGCTCGATGAATAGCGCTTCCAGATGACCCTCGTGCAGGAACATGAAGCCCTGAGGCATGCCCGCGGCATCCAGCGCCAGCAAGAGGCTGACCTGCGGCAGGAACGCCAGCAACTCGGTCTCGATCGCCGCGCGATCGGCCGGGGCAAGAAAATCATGCGTGGCATCGACGGCGTTGCGCCAGATATCCATCACACGAGGCAGATCCTGCCCGGCCGACTTGCGGAACTCGAATTTATTCACGAATGTATTCATTACGTACTCTTTGGGATTGATCAGGGGAGCCGCTCATCCCCGCACATGCCTGGGCCGTCGTCTGCGATAACTCGCACCAGCCACCAGCCACCAGCCACCAGTAAAATATTACCCGGATAAAATTAAATCACAAATAATACCCGGGTAAAAATTTTCAGCCGTTGCCGCATCACAACGTCCTATCCTCGCACTGACAACGGCTTCCTCCCGGCAAGCACCGCCTCCCTACCTCTCCCCCACCACGCTGCCACGGCAGTGGCCAGCCCTCTCCGGCCCTGAAAAAAACAGGCCCGCGATCATCGCGGGCCTGCCTGGGCAAGACAAGAGAACAGAATCAGCAGCAGCCTATCCGGCCCTTGCCTCCGTATCTCGCCTCCTGACGTTCCTTGAAAAACGCCTCATAGCTCATGGGTTCCTGGTCCGGGTGCACACGGCGCATATGCGCCACGTAGGTGTCGTAATCCGGCACCCCTACCATGAGGCGCAACGTGCGCCCCAGGTAACGGCCCGCCTCTCCCGCGGCGCTGGCCGCCCCGGAAAAACGTCCAGCCAGGTTCATGCGGGCCATCAGTGCGCTCCCGCTGCCACGGCGGCTTCGGGCGGCAGTGGCTCGTATGGCGTTTCGTTGGCAGTCGGCTGCGATTGGCGGCGCGCCAGCAGCACCGAACGGATACCAAACACCAGGATGCTGACCACGACGAAGATAAAGATGCCGCACAGCGTGGCATTGACGTAATCATTGAAGATCACGCGGCTCATCTCGGACAGGGACTTGGCCGGTGCCAGCACCTTGTCTTCGGCCAGCGCCTGCGCATACACCTTGGCGTGGGCAACGAAACCGATCTTCGGGTTGCTATGGAAGATCTTCTCGAAACCTGCCGTCAAGGTGCAAGCCAGCAACCAGATAGTCGGCAGAATCGTCACCCAGGCATAGCGATCACGCTTCATCTTGAAGAGCACCACCGTGCCCAGCATCAGGGCCACCGCAGCCAGCATCTGGTTGGCGATCCCGAAGAGCGGCCACAAGGTATTGATCCCCCCCAGCGGATCCACGACGCCCTGGTACAGGAAATAGCCCCAGGCCGCCACGCACAAGGCCGTCGCCAGCAGATTGGCGGGCAGCGATTCGGTGCGGCGCAGGCTCGGGGCGAACGTCCCCAGCAGATCCTGCAGCATGAAACGCCCTGCACGCGTCCCGGCATCCACGGCGGTCAGGATGAACAGGGCTTCGAACAGGATGGCGAAGTGATACCAGAACGCCATCATGGCCTGCCCGCCAATCAACTGCTGCAGGATGTAGGCCATGCCGACGGCCAGCGTCGGCGCACCACCGGCACGGGAAATAATGGTGCCTTCGCCCACATTGGCCGCCATCTGCGTGAGCTGGTCCGGCGTGATCAGAAAGCCCCAGCTGGACACAACCTGCGCCGCCTGTTCTGGCGTGGTGCCGATCAATGCTGCCGGACTGTTCATTGCATAGTAGATCCCCGGTTCGATCACGCATGCAGCCACTAGCGCCATGATCGCCACGAAAGACTCCATCAGCATGCCGCCGTAACCGATATAGCGGGCCTGGGTTTCGTTTTCGATGAGTTTGGGCGTGGTGCCGGAAGAAATCAGAGCATGGAAGCCCGATACCGCACCGCAAGCAATGGTAATGAACAGGAAGGGAAACAGATCTCCCGACCAGACCGGGCCGGTTCCGTCGATAAAGCGCGTGGTGGCCGGCATCTTCAGTTCCGGCGCGACGATCAGGATACCCAGGGCCAGCCCGATGATGGTGCCGATCTTGAGGAAAGTGGACAGATAATCACGCGGCGCCAGCAGCAGCCAGACCGGCAACACCGCAGCGATGAAACCGTAAATGATCAACGCCCAGGTCAGCTGCGGTCCGTCCAGGTCGAATACCGGCGCCCACTCCGGGCTGGCGGCAACATCTTGGCCGAAAATGATGGCGGCCATCAGCAAGACAAAGCCAATCACGGAAATCTCGCCTATGCGCCCAGGGCGGATATAGCGCAGATACACCCCCATGAACAGCGCGATGGGAATGGTCGCAGCGACTGTGAACGTGCCCCAGGGCGAATGCGTCAAGGCCTTGACCACAATGAGTGCAAGCACCGCCAGGATGATCACCATGATCATGAAAGCGCCAAACAGCGCGATCACACCCGGCACCTGGCCCAGTTCGCCCTTGATCAGATCCCCCAGGGAACGGCCGTCACGCCGGGTAGAAATGAACAGTACGATGAAATCCTGCACGGCACCGGCAAACACAACGCCCGCCAACAGCCACAGCATCCCTGGCAGGTAGCCCATCTGCGCCGCCAGCACCGGACCCACCAGCGGACCCGCGCCGGCAATCGCAGCAAAGTGGTGGCCAAAGAGAATGTGTTTATTGGTCGGGACATAGTCCAGGCCATCGTTGTGCTTCCAGGCCGGCGTCATGCGGGTTGCGTCCAGACGGAACACATTGCGGGCAATGAAACGGCTGTAATAGCGATAAGCGATCAGATAGACACAAACCGCCGCAATAACAATCCATAGCGCATTGACGGTTTCGCCTCGGGTCAGTGCCACCGTGCCAAGAGCAAATGCCCCCAGTACGGCGATCATAATCCAGACGAGTCCTTGCGCCCATCCACTCTGCTGCTGGGCATGCATAAGCTCTCTCCTCCTGTTGTTCGGATAAGCCGGGCCGGCCAGCGGCCGGGCTCCGCACCCGGGCGTCATTTAAGTAGAATTAGATATAGCGCCGGGCCTTGTCAGTATTTCGATTTTCCACCGGGCCAACAAGCGTGGAGCTACTTAAGCCGAATCCGTACTACCACGCAGGGGAAAACCATCAGCCCATGAAACTCCGCCTGAAAATCCTGCTGCTGGCCATCCTGCCTTTTCTGATCGCCATGGCCGCCATCTCCGCCGTCACCCTGCATCAGGGATTGGCGCTGGCCGACAAGGAAAAAGAAGCCATCCGGCAGGCCTGGATGCAAGGGCGTGAAAATGAACTGCGCCATTACGTGCGCATTGCCCAGAGCGCCATTGCGCCGCTGGTTGCCGCCACCGGCCAGGCAAACACCGACACCGAAGCCCTGCAGCGCCAGGCGCTGGTTCTGCTGCAACGCCTGGATTTCGGGCCGGACGGCTACTTCTACGTTTATGACAGTCAGGGCGTGAACCTCATGCACCCGCGCCAGCCTGAGCTGGTGGGCCTTTCCTTGTGGGATCTGCGCGACCCGCAGGGCCAACCCACCATTCAGCACCTGCTGGCGGCCGCCCGGCGCAGCGGCGCGGAAGGGGAAGCCCTGCCGTATTACTGGGAAAAACCATCGGCCCGCCAGACCACGGAAAAACTGGGGTATGTCGTCGAGGTCGCCCCCTGGGGCTGGATGATGGGAACAGGCCTCTATCTGGATGACATAGACGCCACCTTGGCGCGTATCGACGAAACTGCGCTCAGCAATATCCACACCACCCAGATGCGCATCGCCGGCATCGCCTTGCTGGGCGTCGCGCTGGTGATGCTGTGCGGCCTGGCGCTCAACATCAGCGACCAGCGGCAATCGGACGCCAAACTGCAGCGCATGGCCCGTCAGGTCGTGCACTCCCAGGAGGAAGAACGCGCCCGTCTGGCGCGCGAGCTGCATGACGGCATCAGCCAGTTGCTGGTATCCGTCAAACTGATTCTGGAAGGCGCGCGCCATGCGCTGGCCCGCCATGCCAGTCTCTGCCAGGCCCCCCGCGACAATCTTGACGACACCCTGCAGCAGGCGCAGAACCGCCTGAATACCACCCTGGCCGAAGTCCGGCGGATTTCGCACAACCTGCGCCCGACCTTGCTGGACGACCTGGGCCTGGATGCCGCCCTGCGCCATCTCATCGAAGAACTCCCCGATGCCGCAGTCACTGCCGGCGTCAGTCCCATCCAAGCCGAATTCAGCTGCCATGGCCAGCCCCGCCCCCTGCCCGATACCCACGCGACCACCTTGTTCCGCATCGCGCAGGAAGCCCTGGTCAATGTGCTGCGCCACGCCAGGGCCCAGAGCGTCCGGGTGATACTGAGCTATAACACGGCAGACATCTCTCTTTATATTGCGGACGACGGCCAGGGCTTCGACCTGGATGGCGTGCACAGCGACCCGATGCGAGGACTGGGCCTGCGCAGCATGCGAGAACGCCTGGAAACCTTGGGAGGCAGCCTGTATATTTCGGCCGGCGGACACGGCACGACTGTCCTGGCGAAGATCCCCTTGCCAGAGACCCGTGGCAACTCCTCCCGCCACCTATCCTGACCTCTCTTCCAAGGACGCTAGGCCATGCTTGCACCGATACGTATCATGCTGGTGGATGATCATGAACTGGTGCGTGATGGCATACGCTTGTGCCTGAGTGCCCACCCCGAATTGGAAATCATAGGCGAAGCCGCCAGTTCCGACATGGCCCTGGCCCAGCTGCAACGCCTGGCCACGCTCGCCTGTCATGCGGATTCCCCCGGCCTGCCCGACCTCGTATTGACAGACCTGAACATGCGCGGCACCGATGGCCTGGCGCTGATTGCCGCCATCCACGAGCGCTGGCCCCAGATTGCCACGCTGGTGCTGTCCATGCATGACAATACCGAGTACATCACGCGTGCCCTGCGCGCCGGCGCCCGGGGCTATCTGCTGAAGGATGGCCCGTCTCAGGAACTGGTACAGGCCATCGGCGCGGTCATGAACGGACAGCCCTATTTCAGCGCGGCCGTCGTGGCGCAACTGGCCCGCCACCATCCCTACGGGCCGGAACCCGTGCTGACCCAGCGGGAAAAACAGATCCTCGCCGCCATTGGCAGCGGCAGCTCCAGCAAACAGATTGCCCGCGATCTGGATCTGTCCGTACGCACCGTGGAAACCCACCGCCAGAATATCCGCCGCAAACTGCAGATCGACGGCCAGGCCGAACTCATCAAATATGCCGTCGAACACAAAGACGCGCTGTAGTGCCGATCACAGGCGAAAATCGCATCCGCTTGCTCTAATTCCGCGATAATGCAGCTCATGGGCCGCCCGCCATGGCGCGGCGCAGCCCTGCCGGCGCCTCGTTGCGCCCCCCGGAACCACTCGCATAACCACGCCAGACAGCCATGTACCGCACCCTGCTGAAATCCAAAATCCATCGTGCTACCGTCACAGACTGCGAACTGCACTACGAAGGATCCTGCGCCATTGATGAAGACTTGCTGGACGCCTCCGGCATCCTGGAAAACGAACAAGTCCACATCTGGAACATCAATAACGGCGAGCGCCTGATTACCTATGCCATCCGTGGCAAGCGCGGCAGTGGCGTGATCTCGCTCAATGGCTCGGCGGCCCGCAAAGCCTCGACCGGCGACCTCGTCATCATCGCCGCCTTTGCCCAGGTCAGCGAGGCAGAGATTGCGGCCGGCTACAAGCCGCAGCTCGTCTTCGTCGATGACAACAATCGCGCCGTCTCTGCCCGCGACCACGTCCCGCTGCAAGAAAATGGCGGTTTGGCGCAAGACGCGGCCAACTAAGCCTATTCCCCCTGCGCAGGACCGACAGGCTGGCTTCAGCGTTGCCCCGGCCTGCCCGATAACAACAAAATTCCCGGAGACGACTTGAGCAGCACTCCCCAACCCGGCGCCCCGACTCAGCGCCCTCCCGTCACCCTGCCCAGCCTGGCCGCACAGCGTGCGCGTGGCGAAAAAATTGCCATGCTGACCGCCTATGACGCCACGTTTGGCCTGTTGGCCGACCGAGCCGGCATGGACTGCCTGCTGGTTGGCGATTCACTGGGCATGGTCTGCCAGGGCTTGAGCAGCACCACGCCCGTCAGCCTCGAGACGATGATTTACCACACCGAGTCTGTCGCGCGCGGCCTACGCCACGGCGGCGGCAGTGCGTGGCTGCTGACCGACATGCCTTTTGGCAGCTACCACCTCTCGCGCGAGCAGGCGCTGGCCAGCGCGCTGCGGCTGATCCAGGCTGGCGCCCAGATGGTCAAACTGGAAGGCGGCGGCTGGACGGCCGAGACGGTGTCATTTCTGGTCGAACGTGGCGTTCCCGTCTGTGCGCACCTGGGCCTGACCCCCCAAACCGTGCATGTGCTGGGCGGCTACCGCCTGCAAGGCAAGGAAAACGCCAGCGCGCAAAAACTGCTGGATGACGCCCTGGCCCTGGAACAGGCCGGCGCCGCCATGGTCGTGCTGGAAATGGTGCCCGCAGCGCTGGCCCGCCAGGTGACAGCAGCGCTGGCTCACTGCGCCACCATAGGCATCGGGGCCGGCAGCGGCACCGATGGTCAGGTACTGGTCATGCATGACATGCTCGGCGCCGCCGGCGGCAAACTGCCCCGTTTTGTACACAACTTCCTGGCAGATGCCGGGCCGGCTGGCGGCATTGCCGGCGCCATGGCGGCTTATGTCCAGGCCGTCAAGGCCGGCCATTACCCGGATGACAGCCGGCACGCCTGGTAGTTGGTTTTGTCATCGTCGATTTTTTGGTAACCGCTTTTCTGGTAGCCCCTTTTTTCGCGCCTGCCGGCATGGCCGGCAGGCGCCAGGAAACACCCCGATGAAAATCGTACACACCCCGGCCGAACTTCGTGCCGCCCTGGCCGCCAGCCGTCGCCCGGCATTTGTCCCGACCATGGGTAATCTGCATGACGGCCACCTTTCGCTGGTACGCCAGGCAACGGCACTGGGCGACGCCACTGTCGCCAGCATCTTCGTCAACCGGCTGCAATTCCTGCCCCACGAAGACTTCGACAGCTACCCGCGCACCTGGGAAGCCGACTGCGAAAAGCTGCGGCAAAACGGCTGCGACATCCTGTTTGCCCCTCGCGAAGCCGATCTGTACCCAGAGCCACAGACTTTCAAGGTACAACCCGACCCGGCCATTGCCGACATTCTGGAAGGAGAGTTCCGCCCAGGTTTCTTCACCGGCGTCTGCACGGTCGTGATGAAGCTGTTCTCTTGCGTCCAGCCTGCCTATGCCGTTTTCGGCAAGAAAGACTACCAGCAATTGCAGGTCATCCGTGCCATGGTGCGCCAATTCGCCCTGCCCATAGAAATTGTGGCTGGCGCGACCACCCGTGCCACTGACGGCCTTGCGCTATCCTCCCGCAATGGCTACCTGGCGCAGGCAGAACGCCAGGCCGCACCGCAACTGCATGCCGCCCTGCAAACCCTGGCCGACGCCTGGCACCAAGGCCGGCGCGACCTGGCAGCCATGGAAAGTGAAGCCCGGGCGCAGTTGGCCGCGCAAGGCTGGAAACCGGACTACCTGACTTTGCGCCAGGCCGACACCTTGCAGACGCCATCAACGGAAGAATCCCGCCTGGTCGCTCTGGGCGCGGCCCGGCTGGGCAACACCCGCCTGATCGACAATCTGGAGCTGTAACAGCCAGGGGCGGCGCCGAGGCGCCGGCGCCGCCTTTCGAGCATCCGGCCAGTGCTGGCAAGCCCCCTGGGCCGCTTATGCCAGTCGATCCCATGCCGCCCCACCCTGGTGCACCCTTAAGCGCCTCTTCAGCATACTCGCGCTAAACTCGCGAGCAAGATTGCCTTTTTGTCCCATGTCATTTCCGGGCACCTGCAGCTTTCCTGACGGTATGCCAGCGTCATGGGCAGCGGCGACATGCCTTTCCCTATCCCTCCCGGCTCTCGCCGGAATCAGGACCGCCATCCATGAGCATGCAAACCTCTGACGCATCCACTCCCTACGGCCTCCAGGACGACTTCCTGACCCTGAACGGCCAGATCTATCCCCGCGAGCAGATATCCAGCATCGCATTCCATCCCAACGCCAAGGTAACGGAACAACGCATGGGCGGCTGGTTGCTGGGCGTCGTCGCCTTCGTTGCCATCTGCATCTCGTTCGGTACCAGCATCGGTATCATGCTGAGCAATGGCGGGCCCGTTGTCTATGCCTTCATCTTCGCCCTGGCGCTCGCTGGCGGCCTGTACGTTGGCCGGGTAGGACTGCCCAACCGCACCAAGCAATTCACCAGCTACGGCGTCGCCATGCAGATGCGCGATGGCTCCCGCCTGAACTCCCCCACGACTCTGACGCCCGACCACGCCGCCCTGCTGCGCGATGAACTGGCACGCCGCTGGTCCATGCACGCGCAATGGCGCTCCCTGCCCTCACATCAAGCCTGATCCCGCCCGGTCGCCCCTTTCCGAGAATCCCGCCATGAGCAGTACGGCCTCCTCCACCTTGCCCGAGCGCGAGCAACCGCCCGCCAAAAGCGACTGGCACACCATTACCCTGGTGGGTATTGCGCATGCCACTTCGCACTTTTTCCAGCTCGTCATTCCGACGCTATACACCTCGCTGGGCCTGGCCTTCGGGCTGGACTACGCTCAGCTCGGCCTGCTGGTATCGCTATTTTTCGTGGCCTCGGGCGTGGGGCAGGCTTCCTCAGGTTTCATCGTGGATCGCATCGGCGCACGCAGCGTGCTCTGGTTCGGCCTGGGCAGCTTCATGACGGCAGGCTTGTTGATCAGCGCCGCCCCCAACTACACGGTACTGGTCATTGCCGCGCTGATAGCCGGTCTGGGCAACTCGGTTTTTCACCCGGTCGATTACGCCATCATCAATCAGCGTATCCATCCGACACGCCTCGGGCACGCCTTCAGCCTGCATCTGCTGACCGGCAGCCTGGGCTGGGCGCTCGCGCCGGTTTTCCTGAGCACGATCAGTGTTGCCGCTGGCTGGCGCAGCGCGGCGCTATGCGCCGGCTTGCTGGCTGGCGTCGTCTTGCTGCTGTGCCTGCTGGGGCGCGACCACCTCGGTGACAGCCAGACCCGACACCGTCAGGCCGCCCTGGCCGCCCGCCAGCAGGGAAGCCCGCATACCGCTCCTGCCAGCCTGGTGTCGCTGCTGCGCAATCCCGTCCTGTGGGCGGCCTTTGCCTTTTTCGGCACCAGCTCGCTGGCTTTCTCTTCGGTACAGAACTACACCATCCCCATCCTGCAACAGGTGCACCACCTGACGGAAATCGTCGCCAGCTCGGCATTGTCAGGCTACATGATCGCCGCTGCGCTGGGCATGTTTGTCGGGGGCTTCCTGGCGCGCTCCAGTGCCCGCAATGAACTGATCATCGGCGCAGCGCTGGTGCTCTCCGGCCTGATGCTGGTTCTGGTGGCACTCAACTGGGTACCCGCGCAAGCCGTGCTGGCCGCCATCGCGCTGGCAGGGTTTTTCTCCGGTATCGCCGGCCCTTCACGCGACATGCTGATTCGGCGGGTCACGCCCAAAGGTTCGGTCGGTTCCGTCTATGGCCTGGTCTATTCCGGCATGGACGTCGGCGCGGCGCTAGGCCCCCTCGCGTTTGGCGTCATGATGGATTCCGGCAGGCTGCAAGGCCCCTGGCTGGCCGCCGGCGCGGCGATGTGCTGCTCGGCCTTGCTGGCGGCCGCCATTGCCCGCGGCGCAAAACCTGCCACCAGCCCGGTCGCGGCGGCTTAGCCACAACGTCCCGACTGCTCCTCCGGCACGACACAAAAAACAGGGCCGCTTGTTCATCAAGCGGCCCTGTTTTTTTTCATGCCTATCGCCCGCTCAGCCGGGCACGGCCCCAGTCATTGCAATAAGGACAGCGTGTGCTCCGCAATCACCAATTCTTCATTGGTGGGCACAACATACACGACCACACGGCTATCGTCTGCCGAAATGACCGTTGCATGCGCCTGATTGCGCTCGGCATCCAGCCGCACTCCCAGCCAATCCAGGCGCTCGCAAACCTGGGCGCGAGCCTGGGCGTCGTTCTCGCCTACGCCTGCCGTAAAGACCAGCGCATCCAGGCCACCCGTTGCCACGCACAGGCCGGCGATACCTTCCGCCGTGCGCCAGGCGAAATACTCGCGCGCACGCCGGGCCGCAGCGGTATCGCTGGCGGCGATTTCACGCATATCGGCACTGATGCCCGAGAGCCCCAGCATTCCGCTTTCCTTGTAGAGCACGCGCTGGACTTCCTCCGGGCTCATGCCCCGCTCCATCATCCACAGCACCACCCCGGCATCCAGGCGGCCCGGGCGCGTGGACATCGGCAAACCGTCCAGGGCGGTAAACCCCATGGTGCTATCGACACTGATACCCTGCTTCATGGCGCAGGCCGAAGCCCCCGACCCCAAATGGGCCACGACCAGCCTGCCCGCGGCATGCTCTGGCGACAGTTCACGCATGCGGCGTTGTATGTACTCGTAGGACAGGCCATGGAACCCATAACGCCGTACGCCTTGATTGAACATGGCTTCCGGAATGGCGTATCGGTCGGCCACCTCGGAATGCGTACGGTGAAACGCGGTATCGAAGCAGGCCACCTGCCGCATCGCCGGCGCAATCTGGCGGATCACTTCAATCGCCTCCAGCGCGGAGGGCTGGTGCAGCGGTGCCAGAGGCACCAGCGCATGCAACTGCTGCAGCACTTCCTCATTCACACGCACCGGTTCGGTAAATTCCGGCCCGCCATGCACCACCCGATGGCCGATGGCAATCGGAGGACTGTCAAGACGGTCTGCCAACCAATTGCTGAGCAGCTCCTGGGCAGCACCGATATCGCGCGCGGCCTCAGGCGCCAGTGGCTCGTCGGCCAATTTCTGCCCTGTCGCCGCCTTGACCTTGAAACGCGGCTGGCGGCCGCCTATGCCCGATACCTGCCCATCCAGCAGCGGTTCCAGCGCTGCCGGATCCCGCGTGTCCGGCACGCCGTAAAGCCGGAACTTGAAGCTGGAACTGCCCGCATTGACCACCAATATCGTTTCATCTATCACTGCTGCCAACCTCGCTATCCGTGCCGTTCCAAGTCCCACCAGCCCTGGCGCCGCTCAAGCCACCGGCCGCTGTCGCAGCAGGTACTCGGCGTAAATGGCGCTCACTGCGCACGACGCCAGTCGGGCGCGCATGTGCTCGGCACGGCTCGTCAGAATAATCGGGACGCGTGCGCCCACAACCACGCCGGCAGAACTGGCGCCAGACAGGAAGATCAGATTCTTGGCCAGCATATTGCCCGCCTCGAGATCCGGAACGACCAGCACCTGCGCCCGCCCAGCCACGGCGGATTTGATGCCTTTGATCCGCGCTGCGTCCATGTCGATCGCATTGTCCAGCGCCAGCGGTCCGTCCAGCAAGCCACCGGCGATCTGGCCGCGATCCGCCATCTTGCACAGGGCGGCCGCAACAATCGTATTCGGAATCTGCGGCGTCACCTGCTCCACGGCGGACAAGATCGCCACACGCGGTTCGCCCAGACCCAACCCGATGTGCAGGTCGATCACATTGCGGACGATATCGGCTTTGGCTTCAAGATCGGGATTGATGTTGATGGCCGCGTCCGTGATGAAGAGCGGATAGGCATAGGCAGGCACTTCCATCACAAACACATGGCTGATGCGGCGTCCGGTACGCAGGCCGGTTTCCCGCGCCACGACCGCACTCATCAACTCATCGGTATGGAGGCTGCCCTTCATCAGCAACGAGGCCCGGCCGCAGCGCACCTGCTGCACCGCGACTTCTGCCGAAGCATGGCTGTGTGGCGTGTCGATAATCTCCACGCCGTTCAAGTCCAGCCCGGCCTGTTCCGCCACACTGCGGATACGCGCCTGCGGGCCGACCAGCAAGGGCTTCATCAGACCCAGACGGCCAGCTTCCAGCGCCCCGGAGAGTGAAACCTCATCGCAAGGATGCGCCACCGCGCAGACCTGTGCCTGCAGACTCTGCGCCTTGGCAATCAAGGCTTCGTAATGTGCTCCCCCTTGCGTCCCCTCTTGCGAGGCGCCGGGGATACTGCCGGCCGATTGGCCGGCCACTGGTTGCTGTCCCATGGCCGGCTCGCCTTACATCATGTGCAGGCCGCCATTGACGGAGAAATCTCCGCCCGTGGCAAAACCCGCTTCATCGGAAGCCAACCACGCAATGATCGAGGCAATTTCCACCGGCTCACCCAGACGACGCACCGGAATACCGGCGACAATCTTCTGCAGCGCCTCTTCCGGCACGGCACGCACCATTTCCGTGGCGATATAGCCGGGCGACACCGTGTTGACCGTCACGCCCTTGGCCGCGACTTCCTGCGCCAATGCCATGGTAAAGCCATGAATACCCGCCTTGGCAGCGGAATAGTTCACCTGGCCAAACTGCCCTTTCTGACCATTGACCGAACTGATATTGATCACACGGCCCCATTGGCGCTCGACCATGCCTTCAATCACTTGTTTGGTGACATTGAAAAGGCTATTCAGATTGGTGTCGATCACTGCACGCCAGTTTTCCAGCGACATCTTGCGAAACACACCGTCACGGGTAATGCCGGCATTATTCACCAGTACGTCGATCGGGCCCACGGTTTCTACAACCTTGGCGACTGCTGCCTTGGTGCTCTCCCAATCAGACACATCGCTCAACATGGCATGGAATTCATAGCCAGCCGCTTTTTGCTCTTCCAGCCAAGCCTTGGGATCACGCGACAGACTTGCCCCCGCGACGACCTTGAAACCTGCATCAGCCAATTTGCGGCAAATTGCCGTTCCAATGCCGCCCATACCGCCGGTAACTAATGCAACTTTTTGTGTCATAGATAACCCCTACGTTTTTGTAGCAACCTTGCGGCGCCTGCCGCAATATTTAAGACAGCTGCCGCATACCGCGCCAGCCAGGAAATCCGGGTACTTCAGAATATTCTGGATGGTACCAAGGTTGCCTTAAAAAAACATGTCGCACTGCAATGATTTTGACGTAACGCAAAGCACCGCACAACAAAAGTTCTTACTTTCGGACAAATTCAGTTCAACAGGTTTCAGGTAATTTCAAGCAATTTCAGGCAGCCACTGCGTACTGTCTATTGAAGATAAGCTGGCGTGAATTGCCATCTTGTAACAGGATTCAGAACAACAGCTTGCGCATTCAGGCACGCCTTGCTTCTCTGGCCATACCCAGCCTGACAGGAATACGGTATCTTGACGACCAAGACATCCGCCTTCCTATGACATCCACTTCCCTTCCCCCTTCTGGCAATCGGCCTGCCAGCCGCTACCTTGCCGGCATTCTGCTTCTGATCGCCTCGACCGCCACGCTAAGCACCCTGGACGCCAGCAGCAAATGGCTGATGCTGGCCGGCATGCCGGTGCTGCTGACTGCCTGGGTACGCTACCTGATCCATGTCGTGCTGGTGCTGGCGCTCGTCATGCCCAAACAGGGCTTGCGCGTCATGCGCTCCTCGCAGCCCATACCGCAACTGCTGCGCGGCCTGCTGATGCTGCTGACCACCCTATGCGCGTTTACCACCTTGCGCTATCTGCCCCAGGCTGAAGCGACTGCAATCATTTTCCTGGCGCCGCTCATCATGCTGGCGGCAGCGCCCTGGCTCCTGCGTGAACCACCCAAGCGCTCGCGCTGGATCGCCGCGCTGGCAGGCTTCATCGGCGTACTCTTTATCGTCCGCCCCGGCAGCGGCCTAGATCCCATCGGCGTACTCTACGGTATTCTGACGGCCTGTTTCCTGGCCGGCCAATTCATCGTCACGCGCCGCCTGGCCAATGACCATGCACTGACTTCCCTCATCTGGAGCGGCCTGTTTGGCACCATTGCCCTGACCCTGGTGCTGTTTTTCATCCAGGACGCCTGGCAGCCCCTCTGGGACGCCCCGCTGTTCTATTGGCTGCCCTTGCTGGCCACTGGCGTTTTTGGCGCACTGGGACACCTGCTGCAAATCCAGGCCTACCGCAGCGCCCCGGCCTCTGTCCTGGCACCCTTCAACTATGCCCACATCCTCGGCGCCTGCGCCTGGGGCTGGATCATCTATCGCCACATGCCGGATGCCTGGTCCTGGGCCGGCATTGGTATCATCTGCTGCAGCGGCATTGCCATTGGAATTCTGGAATGGTATGGCACACGGAAGCGGTAATTACCTGAATAATCATAATTCCTACTTAGATTAATAAGCATTGCGAACAACAAATGCTCGACGATGTCGCTTGCAACCATATATAAATTTTCTTCATATGTGACAATAAGTGTCTCCGACACATTACACATATAATTATTTGCCTTTAATATTCCGGGTTCTAGCGACACCCAATAAGATATCTTCTCCTTAGATGAATTCCTTGCCCAACCGTCGTTTTGGACGAATACACGAGCAATTTTTGCTTTCCAGGCCATTCTCGCTGCTACTGGGCTGGCTGGTCTGTATCGTGCTGCCTTTTTCATTTTCCTGGTCGTTTGCAAGCCTCACCACCCCAGACCAAGGCCAAAAAACTGCTCTCGCAGTCACAACCCTGGCATTTGTACTGAGTAATCTCGCCGTCAACCGTCTGCGTCGGATCTATCCCGGTGGCCGTTCGCTGGGCTTCATCGCCCCACAAATCATCGTTATATACAGCCTGGCCATCGTGATCACACTCATGCTACGTATTGATGTATCACGCTTCCTTCTGCTCAGCAGCGGAGTCATGGCCCTCATCTGGCTGCATATCGAATATGTGCTGACCGGCCGCTACACCCGCCTGAAACTGGCCATCATTCCAGGAGGGAAATATACGGAAGAACTCATAGAGCTGGAGTCGATCGACGGCCGCCGCTTGGATGTACTAGACCTCGGAAACCGCCGCTATGACGGCGTTGTCGCAGACTTCAGCGATCTCACCCCTGAAACCGAGCGTTTTTTGACACAGTGCGCACTGCAACACATTGCCGTGTACAACGCCCGCCAGATATACGAAGCCCTCACCGGCAGGGTCAAGATTCACCGTATGTCAGAAAATAATATCGGCTCACTTTTACCAAACCGTGGCTATACCATCGCCAAATGGCTGATGGATATCTTGCTGGTACTGCTGTTTCTCCCTCTTGCCCTGATCATCGGATTGGTTACCGCAGTACTTATCCGCCTGGAAAGCCCTGGCCCCGTCATTTATAGCCAAGCGCGCATCGGACAAGGCGGCAAACCATTTACGATCTACAAATTCCGTAGCATGCGATTTGACCGGCATGCGCCCGAACAATTTGCCGGTGAAGAAGACCCGCGCATCACACGCGTAGGTCGGGTCATTCGGAAGCTTCGCATTGATGAACTACCACAGTTCCTAAATATTCTGAAAGGTGACATGAGCCTCATCGGCCCGCGTCCGGAGCAACCGACTTTCGTACAGGAATACAACTGCAAGATTCCGTTCTATAACTATCGGCATATTGTCAAACCCGGTATCACTGGATGGGCTCAAGTTCGGCAGGGCTACACTGCCAGCACCGACGAAACCCAGGTCAAGATTGAACACGATTTCTATTACATCAAACACTGTTCAATTTCATTGGATGCCATCATCGTAATCTTGACCATCAAAATCATGCTGACGGGATTTGGCGCCCGCTAATACAAGAAAACAGGACCAGCACAATGCAACGCACCGATTTCAGCATCATTATGCCTGCCTATAATTGTGCCGACACCATCAAAGAATCTATAGAAAGCGTTCTTAAACAAACTCATGATGCCTTTGAGTTGTTAATCATCAACGATTGCTCAACAGATGACACAGCCGCAGTGATCACTGAATTCTCCGAGCGCGACCCACGCATTCATATCTTGCATCAAGCAAATAACAGCGGTGTTGCCAAGACCAGAAATCGAGCCATTGACATTGCCAAAGGCCAGTACATTGCATTTCTTGATAGCGATGATCTATGGCTACCGGAAAAGCTGGCTATTCAAAAACGCTATTTTGACGCGGGTCATGCGGTAGTATTTTCCAGCTACACACGCTTTGGCAACAACCAGCCGGAAAAGACTGTATTTTCTCGTCCTTTCATTACATATAAAGAACTAATAAAAGGCAATTTGATAGGCAATCTTACCGGTGCCTATGACACCAGAAAATTAGGCAAAATATACCAGCAACCAGTTCGTCATGAAGACTATTTGATGTGGTTGCAGTTGTTAAAAAAATCGGGAATAGCCGCAGGCATTCCCGACGTACTCGCCCGTTACCGCGTTCGCGAGGATAGCATTTCAGCAAACAAGCTGAAATCAGCCCTCTGGACTTGGCAGTTATACCGTCAGCACCTAGGGTTGGGCTTTTTCAAATCTGCCAGCAGCCTTTTTTCATATGCCCAGCAAGGACTGAAGAAAAGGTTGTGAAACAACCTACTGGATATTTTTATCGCATATTCAAGCATCTATTTTCTGATACTGAGCCAGAAGCTTTTCAAACTGCCCCTCCCAGCTGTAACGTGTCCGAATAATATCTGCGGAATGTGGCGACTCCCCTTTTTTTGCTCTAGCCTGTGCCTGACGTACGGCTGTTGCAATTGCATCAATATCCTCAGGGTCAACGTAGCTTACTCCCTCACCGCCCTCTACCAAGGCACGCCATACGGGAAAATCCGACGCTAATACTTCCAGATCAAACGCCAGGTATTCGAACAATTTATTAGGAGAAGACTCCATATAATTACGATAGGGCTTAATAAGAATCAAACCAAGAAAAGCACCCTCGAAAAAACTTGCAACCTGATCCCTATGCACCCAGCCCACATAGTCAACATACTGCCACCCCGGATGTGCTCGCACACGGGCTTCAAGCTCTGGTGAATCAAATGCACCTCCCAGACGGAGTACAACAGGCTCAACAGCCTTTTCGTTCAAGCTCACCATCAGGTCTAGCATCGTCATCACCCCGCGCGCTTCCGACATGTTACCGAGATAGACTATTTTTTCACCTTTCTTAATAGGTGTCTCAGGGACCATGCTTCGGGGCGGGTAGTTTCGCACCACAATACTGGCTCCGGCAAAACGCGCAGCAATCTGCGGCGTCGCACAGACATAACATGAGACAAACACCCGAGAAGATTGCTCAGCCAAGGCTATCAATCCAGCAACAAAACGTTTCAATGGCCCCGGAATCCACTCTTTAGATTGCACCTGTCTAGGTAAATCTTCGTGTACATCATAGAAAATACGGAACCCCATAAGCCTGAGAAAGAAAGCTACAGCCAACAGCTCAGGGTCATGGATGTGAACGATGGTCTTCCTCTTGTCCTTTTCTTTGCCCAACAAAAACAGCAACCGCCAGAAGCCCAACCATAAGCGGGCGAACCTGCCCCCCCGACGTAACGCCCCAAGATCGCGCAGGCATGCGCCAGGGATCTCCGCATCTCCTTGCCCGTCGGCGACGATCAGTTTCGTTTCCCAGAGCCCTGCTCTGGCCACGGACATGAATTCATTATGAAAAATTCGAGGGTCGAACCGGATATGTACGGTTGTTACATGAATAATTTTTCTGATCATACGTCACAACAATCATCCGCCGTTGCTATCCGCAACAACATCAGCATTCCTATTTATCATCACCTGGTGTCAGCACAATAAAAATCGACAAAACCAAAAATCCACCTGAGAGTATTAGGGTTAAAGGGCTGGCATTAAGCAAAAATAGAATAGCAGGAAGAAATGCTGCCAAACGAACGGCAAGAGTCATCTTTGCAGCAATCGCATCATAAAAAATTACGATCAAACAGGTTAGCACCAGATACAACAACACACCCAGCTGTCGAAAATTAGCAAATCCCTCGCCAATGAAATTTACATTTGCCCAATCGCCTTTAAAATAGTAAGCACCGATGACTTCTGCAGGATGCGCTATCACCTGACCAGGCGCGAGAAAGGCAAGAATACTATAACCAAGCCGCAATGGCTCATGCCAGGAAAAATAATCCAGATAATAGATACTTAATACAGCGGGCGCCATCAACATGCGATCTATGGTAAACGGTGAAAGCACTGCCGCATCAAAAATCCAAAAATCAATCAACAACACCCCTGCCACCAGCGCATTCAAACACAACAGCATTCCCAGCAAAGACACCGGCTTACGAAAGGCAAAAAAAACTGCGACAACCAAGGCGATACCAATTAGTGAACTTTTGTGGCCGGCCATTAGATAAATCAGCACGAACCCCAACACTCCAACCAAGAACAAAACAGTATTCTTTCGCCACAAACCTACAGCAATCAAGAAAGGCGCTGCAGAGCCGCTAATCGTCCCCGTCAAATAGCGCAGCAATGGACCACTGAAACTTTCTGCCTCTGCACGCTTCGCATATACATCAAATAGGCCTACAAACCCCAAGCTCCCGCGATAAAAAAACAATAGATACATCAAAAAAAACAACACCATCCCCAACGGAAGCAATATCGCCGAACGCGTTTCGATAGCAGGCACACGCAAAACAGGGACTCTGATCCGGGTTAGCAATGCCATCAGCAGCGCGACGCCCACCGCGTAGAAAATATTTCGCCACTGGGAGTCCATATTCAACGAAACGCTGAGTACGGTTATAGGCACACAAACAATCAGCATAAACAACAAGGAAAAAACCTTGTAGGCGCTATCCAGGCAACGGTATTTGCCAATACGGACGAGAATAAGATAAAAACAGGCAGCAAGAGCAAGAACAGCGAACCACCCCAACTGATCCCCGACCTGCTTTTGAAATGAAAAATATAAACGATATCTGATAATCAAATTATCGTAGGCAAAGTTAAACAGCCATATATAACATGCCAACAAACCAAACATTACAATGTGTCCAAGAGGCTGACCATCGTTCAACATGAGGCCAAACCTCATTCGATCACCCACTTGTGAGACAGACGCATTTTCAAGCATGCCCGCCCCCATCCAAAAAAAGATAGCGATACCAACGGATGAAGTTGATCCAGCGCCAGACTCTCCAAGAGAACTTAGCCTTTCCAGCAACTATTGCATCAAATTCGGCAAGCATGGCCTGCTGATTCAAAAATACCAGACCCACATCTTCTTTCAACCAGTCCCGAATCTGCTCCTGAATTTCCAGCAGCCAAATACGCTCAGGCGTGACAAATCCAATTTTATCCTTGCGATCCAGCACTTCATCTGGAACGATACCGCGCATCGCCCGGCGGAAAATATGTTTGGTCTCGCCATCACGCGAGATCAACCAACTTTCCGGCAGGGATAGCAGCAAATTGACCATTTCAAGTGTTAAAAATGGCACCCGGCTTTCCACCGAAAACCTCATCGAATTACGATCACCGTGACGCAGTAAAGGTGGCAAACGACTCTGCGTCAGTTCTTGTGCCAAGCGACCAGCAAGCCTCCTGCCTCGATCCGATACGATTTGATGCAGCCCCGGCTTGATCACGCTTACGCCAGCCTCACGCATAACATCAGTGCGAATCCAGGATGGGGCATAATTCGTCCCATTCCATTGATGCAACATGCGATATAACCAACCATCGACAAATTCCGCGACAGCCAGCTTCCCACCTTTGGCTCGACTTCTCCCCGGCCACTGACTCCAAGCATTAAGAAAATGCCACGCTTCTCCGACCTGCCCGGTCTCCAAGAGGCTACGAATCCGCTCTCCGGGATAACCGTCATATCCCGCCAACATTTCATCAGCGCCCTGACCATCCAGCGTGACCGTTACCCCGCTTTCTCTAGCCAGTTTGAAAACTCTGTACTGTGCATAGATACTGGTACTTCCGAAGGGCTCTCCCTGAGCACGTATCAAATCATCCAAATCCTGTGCGAGATCCTTTCCCCCCGCACGAACTTTATGCCCACGCGCGCCTACCTGGCCATTAATGCGATCAACCCAGACTTCCTCCGAGACGTCTGCACCATGTGCAATATAGCTGAACGTGTTAATTGGCAGATCCGGCTCCACATGACGCATGGCACAGACCACAGCGGACGAGTCCACACCTCCTGATAATGCAGCACCAAGAGGAACATCGCTACGTAGCTGCAGCCGGACATTTTTCAGGAATAGTTCACGCACAGCATCGGTCGCCTGCTCCAAGCTCAGGTTTGTTTGCTCCCGTGTTTCAGGCTGCCACCACGGTAACGGTGTACCCAGAATCCCGGTTTTCGTATCCAAAACCATGCAATGGCCGGGTAACAAATGAAATACGTCTGCAATGAATGTCTGCTCTCCTGAATCATAATCCCCATGCACGAGATAGTCATAGGAGCGCTGCCAATTCAAGGCGATCGCACTCTTTTTTAATGCCTTGATTGCACCAATTTCGGATGCAAAAACAAATTCATCCAATCCCTTGGAATAAAAAAATGGCTTAATTCCGAATGCGTCCCGCACACAGTGCATCTGCTGTTGCTTGCGATCATAGATCACGAATGCAAACATGCCGATCAGCCTAGGCAATACATCCTTTCCCCAGGCATGCCAGGCGTTCAGCAAAACCTCAGTATCCGAATCTGAGCAAAACAAATACCCCAGAGCAGCCAACTCCGCCCGCAACTCTTTATAATTATATATTTCACCATTAAATACCATGGATAACTGACCATCACGGGACGACATGGGTTGGTGTCCCGCCGAACTCAAGTCAATGATGGATAGACGCGTATGCCCTAGGCCCACCTCACCGCCATCGCCAGCATACATTTCAAAGCCACGATCATCCGGGCCTCGCAATGCCATTACCACCAACGACTGTGCCAGTCGAGCCTCTCGCCCATCATCAACGCTACGACCATTCCAAAACCCGCCGCTTATCCCACACATTAGCTCACTTCCTTCGCAGCTATTCGCTTAGCACCAGCCAAAATGAATACCAAATACAATAAATACAAGACCAGCTCATGCACAGCAAAGACTGCCAAGTACCTATAAACATCCCAATGCCTAAATAACCAGAGCACCAGCATTAAAGTGCAAAAGTACATTGCCTGCCACACAAAACCCAGACGTAAATTACCCTTCAATAGTAATACAGAACTCAAAGGACTAACGGCGAAACGGATCCCCACAGCAAATACTAGAATCTGCGAAAGCTGACCTGCCTGCCTCCAGGCTTCCCCAAATACAAATACAAAAATCGGCTCACCATAAAAATGCAATATTACAACTGCAGGCACTGCCAAGGCACACAATGCAATAAAGAGCCTGAAAATGTAGAGATGCAGTCCTTCAGCCCCGTCATGGCACAACTTCACTACTTTTTGATACAAAACTTGCGATAGGGCGCCTGATATCAAGGAGGAAGGCATGGACAACGCTCTGAATGTCAAACCAAACACACCTGCTACAGCAGTATCAAACAACCTGCTAATAAACAGCACCGGTGCTTGCAACGCCGCGCTGTCAAGCAAAGCCCCCATCGAAGAATAGAGGGGAAACTGTGAATAGTCTCGAGCAACGCGGCACAAACGTCGGCGATTGCACGACCGCAACAGATAATTCCGTTCCTTCCAAAAACGCCACCCACAGTACATTACCGCCGCAAAACTACCTGCAACCATACCGACAATCAACCCAATTCCCGGTAACACCACAGCCAACGCCAGCTGTACAAGCACCATTCCACTTGCTTGAACCACTTTTGCCCTGGCCGAAACGGTAAAGTTTGAATTTCGGTTATTCCAATAAGTAAAAGCCTGCAAAGCGCCCGCCAAACCGACACCTAGCGGTACAAGATATAACCCCTGCCCCAACTCCTCATATCCGACCCCACGTAACGCCATGGGCCCGAAAAGCGCTACCACTAACAACAACAATACACTGCTCCCCAAGACCACGACCAGGGACAGGAAAAATACATCCAATGCCTTTCGACGTGTCCTCGGCATCATGACTGCCAATTCGTAACGTCCGGCGACAATGACCGAAACTATGGCCACCAAGGCAACATAAATGGCCCAAATACCGAATTCTTCCGGACTATAAAAGCGTGTTAGTACAGGCATCATTGCTATTGGCAATATCTGTGCGATGCCTGTTCCCGTCAGGAGGACGCCAATATTCTTCAGGAAGCCGTGACTCCTATCTCTCTTCTCGATCTTTTCTACCATTTTTTCGAATTCACGACTCCTAACACCTGGAGTTCAAGCTACAGCATCACGCAATGCAGAAACAATATATTCCTGTACCGAGGCAGTCATGTATGGATGCATGGGGAGACTAAGAACTCGTTCAGCGATAGTGTCACCAATTGGCAAATCCGCCGCATCGTCCCGCACAGCAGGCTGACGATTCAAGGGAATAGGGTAATGTACGGCAGTAGGAACCCCAGACTTATTTAGCCTCGACTGAACAATATCGCGTGCGTTCACTTGAACCGTAAACTGCGCCCAGGCGCTGATGTTGTGCGGCTCGACATAGGGGACAGCAATTCCCTCTGGCTCTAGCAGCGTCAAGTACCTGTGCGCAACCTGTTGACGCAGCGACAGTTCCTCTTCGAAAACTTCAAGCTTCGCGAGCAGGATTGCTGCCTGCAAGGTATCCAGCCTACTGTTTATTCCTACACGAATATGGTGATACCGTCGATCCTGTCCGTGACGCGCAACCTGGCGACATATTGTTGCCAACGCCTCGTCGCTGGTAAACAGCGCCCCACCGTCACCGTAGCACCCCAGCGGCTTGCTTGGGAAAAAGCTGGTACACCCAATCGTAGAAAGGTTGCCAGAACGGCGTCCTTTGTAGGTCGCGCCCAGACTTTGAGCCGCATCCTCGATGACAGGAAGGCCATGCTGCGCGGCAACGGCATTGATCGCATCAAAATCCGCACATTGTCCATACAAAGATACGGGAATGATTGCCTTGGTCCGTGGCGTGATCGCTTGCTCCAGGGTGGATGCATCCAAATTATAGGTTCGTGGATCCACATCAACGTAGATTGGCTTCGCACCTAGCAATGCTACCGTTTCAGCAGTTGCGATATAGGTAAAGCCCGGGGTAATCACCTCGTCTCCCGGGCCGACCCCCAACGCCATCAATGCAATTTGCAATGCATCTGTTCCATTGGCTACTGTAATGCAGTACTTCGCCCCAACAAACTGGGCCAATTTCTCTTCCAGCTGCGCGACCTCGGGCCCGAGAATGAACTGCCCGTGATCCAGCACACGCTGAATCCCCCGGTCCAGCTGATTACTGATCCGCGCACGCTGTGCTTGTAGATCGACAAACTCAATCATCACTCTCTTTCCTTGCTGACAATATTATTGCGCAATACATACTTATCACCAGTATGTTCACAAAGCGTCTGCGCATCTCCTTGGAGCGGCAAGTTCAAACGCTCGCCGAACTCACTCATCCAACCAATTTGCCGTGCGGGAACACCGACCACCAATGCATAATCAGGAATATCCTTGGTAACAACTGTACCGGCACCAATAAAAGCAAATCGGCCAATCGTCACTCCACAAACGATAGTGCTATTCGCTCCCAACGTCGCGCCCCGCTTCACCAAGGTATCTCGATATTCATTCTTCCGCTCGACCAAGGAGCGCGGATTATAAACATTAGTAAATACCATACTCGGGCCGCAAAAGACCCCCTCTTCCAGAGTCACGTTATCATATACAGAAACATTATTCTGAATCTTGCAGGAATCACCGATAACCACCTTATTCCCAACAAACACGTTCTGCCCCAACGAAACACCCTTTCCTATACGGGCACCGCCACACACATGGACAAAATGCCAGATTCGAGAGCCATCGCCGATTTGCGCACCATCATCAACAATGGCGCTTGCATGAACTTGATAGGTCATTTTTTCAAGAAAGGATGATAATCCCCAGAAAGCGGGGATAGATTAGCCGAACGAATCTGTGCCACGGTCGTGATGGCAACTCTATTTTCTTCCAGCCCGAATCCTCGGCCAGCCAGGATTTCTTCATAACTACGTGTATGCAAATCTGTAAATCCACCTGAAAACTCGATCTCTTCACCGTCCACCGTGATCGAACGGAAAGTACGCTGCCCCGCTTCACGCTGTGCCGCCGGTACATCCTCAAAATCTACTGATAGAAACCATCGGACTCGAGCATTTTCATATTCGAGATAGCCTGCGGCCTTGGTATCTGTTGCCAAATGCACGATATTTTCCTGCAGCCCACCAAAAATAAAATGCAACATATCAAAGAAATGCACTCCAATATTGGTCGCAATGCCACCAGATTTTTTGATGTCACCCTTCCAAGACTGCAGATACCAATGACCCCGCGATGTAATGTAGGTCAAATCAACTTCATACTTTACATTCTTTGCAGCCGACGCAACTTTTTCTTTCAATGCCACGATAGCTGGATGGACGCGTAATTGCAGAATCGTATTAACCTTACGCCCCGTATCCTTTTCAATATCAAGCAGCCCGTCGATGTTCCAAGGATTCAAGACCAGCGGCTTCTCACAAATCGCATCCGCTCCCGAACGCAAGGCGAAGCGCATATGTGAATCATGCAAATAATTGGGTGAGCAAATGGCAAAATAATCAACCTTACGCTCATCTGAAGCGCGCCTTAGCTTATCGACATGACGATCAAAACGCTCGAACTCAGTGAAAAATTCCGCCTCTGGAAAATGGCTATCAATAATTCCCACAGAATCATTAGGATCAAATGCAGCCACTAACGCATTTCCCGTATCTTTGACTGCCTTCATATGGCGGGGAGCAATATACCCAGCCGCACCAATCAACGCAAAATTCTTCATCCTAGACTCTATCTATTGGGAACAATATCAATAAAAACACAAGATCCATGACTTGTGTCCGATGCCAAACGCCGCCATACGTAGCTCGGAACCAATCCTGACAGCACTTTGTTGGCAATGACCATCACCATACTCTCAGGGTCCCTTCACACCAACAGCAAAATTCATCTGCTCTCGTCTCATGACACCAGCATCCTCCTGATACCAGCACAACGTCATATGCCACAACAGGCGTTGCCTCGTTGCGACACCACACCCTGCGCATTTTTATCACCTAGGTCTGAAAAGCAACAAACAAGAATGCGTTGCATTCAAAGCGTTATGAGGAAAATAACAATTAGCGCCGGCCTCAAGGGCAGGCTTTTGTATCAAACCTGCAGCACATATGCAATAAACATTCAGCAATTCCGAAGCATAGACTTACCGCCGCTATCACTTAATTAATTCCATAACAAGGCGTTACAACATCCACATCCGCTGCGGAACTATGTAACAATAAATAAGTTTTTTCTTGATAAGAATTTTTCTCAGTCGCATCCTTGCGTCTGCCTCCAAGAACCGGGATTGCTTATATGATCACCACCAGTCTCTTCATTTCAATACCCCATACACGTTAAGTCTGTCTCCGCCTTCATAGGAAGCACGCCCCATGCCCGTATCGCAGGAACTGCAAGACGCCGCAGCCCAACTCGACCAATCATCCTATGCCGCACTCGCTCGCATGACTGGCGGGCTGTCGCCGGCGTCTATGTTGTTGGCCGCCTATGACTGGGGCTTGCATCTGGCCATGTCGCCGGGCAAGCAGTTGAGCTTGGGTGCGCTCGCTGCACGACAGTATTCCGAACTACTGTGTACATTGCCGCAAATGGCTGGGGTCTGCAATTTAGAACCTGGCCCCCAGGATCGCCGCTTCGCCGCCCCCGAATGGCAGCAGTGGCCGTTTTCCTTCTGGCAGAAACTGTTTCTCTCCCAGCAGCAATGGTGGCAGGAAGCGACAACCGGCATACGGGGTGTCAACAAGCACCATGAAAATGTCGTGGCCTTTGCCGCACGCCAGTGGCTGGATGTGTTCTCGCCCGGTAATCAGCTGCTGACCAACCCCGTTGTGCAGCAACAGACCCGCGAGCAATGCGGCGCCAATCTTTACCGCGGCATGATGCATTTGCTCGACGATATTGCCCGCCTGCGCAGTGATGAAGCACCGGAAGGCGCGGAAAACTATATTCCTGGCAAGCAGGTGGCAGCCACGGCAGGCAAGGTGGTGCTGCGCAATCAGCTGATGGAGTTGATCCAGTATTCGCCAGCCACGCCCAAGGTGTACGCGGAACCGGTGCTGATCGTGCCCGCGTGGATCATGAAGTATTACATCCTGGATCTGTCGCCCGATAACTCTTTGATCAAGTATCTGGTCGATCAAGGCCATACGGTATTTTGCATTTCCTGGAAAAATCCCGGTGTCGCCGAACGCGATCTGGGCATGGACGACTATCTGGATCGCGGCATTGCTGCTGCCCTCGCCGCCGTCAATGCCATTGTGCCGAAGCAACGTGTACATGCCGTGGGCTATTGCCTGGGCGGCACGCTGCTGGCCATCGCCGCCGCTGCCATGGCGCGTGACAAGGATACGCGCCTGGCCACCATGACGTTGTTCGCGGCCCAGACCGATTTCAGCGAGCCGGGCGAATTAAGCCTGTTCATCGACGAGAGCCAGGTCAATATGCTGGAAGCGCAGATGCGCGAAACCGGCTACCTCAAGGGCAGCCAGATGGCGGGCGCATTCCAGATGCTGCGTTCCTACGATCTGCTGTGGTCGAAGATGGTGAACGACTATCTGCTGGGCGACCGCCGTGGCCTGAATGACCTGATGGCCTGGAATGCCGACGCCACGCGCATGCCGGCGCGCATGCACAGCGAGTACCTGCGCCGGCTGTTCCTGGACAATGACCTGGCCCATGGC
Source organism: Kerstersia similis (assembly GCF_965139615.1). Classification (NCBI taxonomy): domain Bacteria; kingdom Pseudomonadati; phylum Pseudomonadota; class Betaproteobacteria; order Burkholderiales; family Alcaligenaceae; genus Kerstersia; species Kerstersia similis. Next base: position 33,053 of record NZ_CBCSIQ010000013.1, on the reverse strand, counting down.
CGCTATCCGGTCAAGGGGCGTCCGGTCGCCATCAGTGATATTTCGCTGCCGGTGTTCGCCGTCGGCACAGTGACTGATCACGTCGCGCCCTGGAAGTCGGTCTATAAGCTGCACCACCTGACCACGACGGAAATCACGTTTGTGCTGACCAGCGGCGGCCATAACGCAGGCATTGTGTCGCCCCCCGGCCACCCGCGCCGTCATTATCAGATCGCCACGCATGCCCATGATGCGCCCTACCAGTCTCCGGAAGACTGGCAGGCCACCGCACCGCGCCAGGAGAGTTCCTGGTGGCCGGCCTGGGAACAATGGCTGGCTCAGCACTCCAGCCAGACCCTGGTCAATCCGCCTGCGCTGGGTGCCGCCAAGGCCGGCTACAGCCCGCTGGAAGCCGCGCCGGGCCAGTATGTTCTGGAGAAGTAGCATGCTTTCGACTGTACTGGCCGGCAAGAAAGGGCTGATCGTCGGTATTGCCAATGAGCGCAGCATCGCCTGGGGCGCCGCGCGCGCCATGCATGCCGCAGGCGCTGAACTGGCAGTCACCTGGTATTCAGACAAAACCCTGCCTTATGTCGCGCCGCTCTTTGATGAAATCGGCACGGATTTCAGAATGCCGCTGGATGTTGGCAATGCCGAACAGCAGCAGGCCTTGTTCGATGCCATACGCGAACGCTGGGGTCACTTGGATTTCCTCGTGCATTCCGTGGCCTTCGCGCCGCGCGAGGATCTGCATGGCCGTGTCCTAGACAGCTCCGCCGCCGGCTTCGCGCAGGCAATGGATCTTTCTTGCCATTCCTTCATTCGCCTGGCGCGAGACGCCGAGCCTTTGATGGCCCAGGGCGGCAGCCTCATGACGATCAGCTATCTTGGCGCCCAGGCCGTCATGCCGGGCTATGGCATCATGGGCCCCGTCAAGGCTGCCCTGGAAGCCAGCGTCAGATATCTGGCCAGCGAACTGGGCCCGCGCGGTATCCGTGTCAATGCCGTCTCGCCCGGCCCGCTGGATACTCGAGCCGCATCCGGCATCGCGGGTTTCGATACCTTGATCAAGGACAGTATGGAACGCGCTCCCCTGCGGCATACTCTCGGGATCGAAGACGCAGGCGCCCTGTGCGCTTTTCTTGCATCAGACGCAGCGCGCGCCATTTCTGGCAGCACGTTGTTCGTTGATAATGGTTTTCACATTCTTAATTGAGTCCGCCAGGCGCGGCTCCGGATCAGAACTTTCCAGGCCCTACGTATGAACCCAAAGATCAGGAAATTCATTGTCCCCGTTTTGCTGCTGGCGATCGTCGGCGGTGGCTATTATGTTTGGCGCGCGTCCCAGGACGCCGGCCCAGGGCCGGGGTTTGCCAAAGGCAACGGCCGTATCGAAGCCACGGAAATCGACGTTTCGACCAAGCTGGCAGGCCGCATTGAAACCATCGAGGTCAATGAAGGCGATTTCGTCACGATAGGACAGCCGCTGGCCAGCATGCAGATCGACGTCCTGGAAGCCCAGCGTGACGAGGCCAAGGCCAATCTGCAAAAAGCCATCAATACGGTCGCAGGCGCCAAAGCGCAAGTGGCTGCCCGCGTCAGTGACAAGCGTGCGGCCGAAGCGGCCGTGCTGCAACGTGACAGTGAATACCTGGCCGCGCGCCAACGCCTGAACCGTTCCGAAACGCTGGCGCAACGTGGCGCCACCTCGCGCCAGGAGCTGGACGACGACCGCGCCCGGGTACGCAGCGCCCAGGCTGCCGTCGAAGCCGCCAAGGCCCAGGTTGCCGCCGCCGATGCCGCTATCGACGCCGCGCAGGCCCAGGTGGTCGGCGCTGAATCGGCCGTCATCGCCGCACAGGCCACCATCGCCCGCATTGAAGCCGACATCAAGGACAGCCAGCTGGTCGCACCGCGCGATGGCCGCGTGCAATACCGCGTTGCCCAACCTGGCGAAGTTCTGGGCGCTGGCGGCAAGGTATTGAATTTTGTCGATCTGTCGGATGTGTACATGACCTTCTTCCTGCCTGCGACCGACGCCGGCAAGGTTGCGCTCGGTTCGGAAGCCCGCATCATCCTCGACGCGGCGCCGCACATGGTCATCCCGGCATCGGTCTCGTTCGTCGCCAGCACGGCGCAGTTCACGCCCAAGACCGTGGAAACCGCCAGCGAACGTGAAAAACTGATGTTCCGCGTCAAGGCTCGTATCGACCCGGAACTGCTGCGCAAGCACCTGACGCAAGTCAAGACCGGTTTGCCCGGCGTCACCTGGGTCAAGCTCGACAGCAATGCCCAATGGCCTGAATCCCTGCAGGTCCGGCTGCCGGAGTAATCAATGCCGCAGCCTTCTCACTCCTCGCGGGACGTCGCCGTCCGGCTGGCCGACGTCAGCCTAAGCTACGGCGAAGTCTCCGCGCTGCGGGACTTCACTCTGGATATTCCAGCCGGCCTCATGATCGGCCTCATCGGCCCTGACGGTGTCGGCAAATCCAGCCTGTTGTCCCTGATTGCCGGCGCGCGCGCCGTCCAGCAAGGGACGGTCGATGTCCTGGGTGGCGATATGCGCAGCAAAACGCATCGCGACTCGGTCTGCCCGCGCATCGCTTACATGCCGCAGGGATTGGGCAAGAACCTCTACCCCACTTTGTCGGTAGAGGAAAACCTGCAGTTCTTTGCCCGCCTGTTCGGCCACAATGCAGCCGAACGCCGCCGCCGGATTGATGATCTGACCCGCGCGACCGGCCTGCATCCGTTCCTGGATCGGCCAGCCGGGAAGTTGTCCGGCGGCATGAAGCAAAAGCTGGGGCTGTGCTGCTCGCTTATCCATGATCCCGATCTGCTGATTCTGGATGAACCCACGACTGGCGTGGACCCTCTGGCGCGCGCGCAGTTCTGGGATTTGATCGCCCGCATCCGCACTGAACGTCCCGGCATGAGCGTGCTGGTCGCTACGGCCTATATGGACGAAGCCCAACGCTTCGACTGGCTCGTCGCCATGGATAGCGGCCAGATCCTCGATACGGGCACGCCCAAGGAATTGCTTGAGCGCACAGGGACGAAATCCCTGGAAGCCGCGTTCATCGAATTGCTGCCGGAAGAAAAGAAGCGTGATCACGCGCCCGTCGTCATTACGCCGCTGCAGGAAAGCGATGACGATGAGATCGCCATTGAAGCCAAAGACCTGACCATGCGCTTCGGCAAGTTCGTGGCGGTCGATCATGTCAGCTTCCGCATTCGCCGGGGCGAGATTTTCGGCTTCCTGGGCTCCAACGGCTGCGGCAAGTCCACCACCATGAAGATGCTGACTGGCCTGCTGCCAGCCAGCGAAGGCCAGGCCTGGCTGTTCGGCAATGAAATCGCCGCCAACGATATCGAAACACGCCGCCGCGTCGGCTACATGTCGCAGGCCTTCTCGCTCTATGGCGAGTTGACCGTCCGGCAAAACCTGGTGCTGCACGCCCGGCTTTTTTCCGTTCCCGAAGCAGATATCCCCGCACGGGTCGAGGAAAGCGCGGAGCGCTTTGCGCTGCAGGACGTCATGGACACCCTGCCGGAGCAACTGCCCCTGGGCGTACGCCAGCGCCTGTCGCTGGCTGTCGCCATGGTGCACAAGCCGGAACTGCTGATTCTCGACGAACCCACTTCCGGGGTCGATCCGGTGGCGCGCGATAACTTCTGGCGCCTGATGATCGAATTGGCGCGCCGTGACCGCGTGACCATCTTCATCTCCACCCACTTCATGAACGAAGCCGAGCGCTGCGACCGCATGTCGCTGATGCACGCCGGCAAGGTACTGGTCAGTGATACACCGGCGGAGCTGGTGCGCAAGCGTGGTTCGGCCACCCTCGAAGAGGCCTTCATTTCCTATCTGGTCGAGGCCATCGAGCAGAACGACCCTGCCCAGGCCAAGGCGGATGCGGCTGCGGAAAAAGCAGCGCAAACCGCTGACGCCCCCACGCTCGTCAGCAGCGCCGAGACCGTGCACGAGCCGCAGAAGCACCAGGCTTTCAGTTTCAACCGCATGTTCAGCTATATGTGGCGGGAAATGCTGGAGCTGCAGCGCGACCCGTTGCGCGCCACGCTGGCGCTGCTGGGTTCCTTGATCCTGATGTTCGTCATCGGTTTCGGTATCAGCATGGACGTCGAGGATCTGAAGTTTGCAGTACTGGATCATGACCAGTCCGGCTTGAGCCAGAACTATGCGCTCAATCTGTCAGGCTCTCGCTACTTCGTCGAGCAGCCTCCCTTGCGTGACTACGATGATGTGGACAAGCGCTTGCGCAGCGGCGAACTGGCGCTGGCCATCGAAATCCCGCCAGGCTTTGCCCGCGATGTCAGCCACGGCAAAGAGGTGGAAATCGGCGTATGGGTCAATGGCGCCATGCCCTCCCGGGCAGAAACCGTCAAAGGCTACGTCCAGGGCATGCATATGGCCTGGCTGCAGCAACAGGCCCGCGAGCGGCTGGGCATAGACTATGCCAGCGCCGCGTCGGTGGAAACGCGTTTCCGCTACAACCCCGACGTCAAGAGCCTGGTCGCCATGGTGCCTGCCGTCATTCCGCTGCTGCTGCTGATGCTGCCCGCCATGCTGACTGCGCTGTCGGTCGTGCGTGAAAAAGAGCTGGGTTCCATCATCAACCTCTACGTCACGCCTGTTACCCGCGCCGAATTCCTGCTGGGCAAACAGATACCGTATGTCGTGCTGGCCATGATCAGCTTCGTGCTGATGGTGATCTTTTCCATTGTGGTGTTTGATGTGCCGGTCAAGGGCAGCTTCCTGTCGCTGACACTGGCGGCGCTGATCTATTGCATGGCGGCCACGGGCTTTGGCCTGCTGGCTTCGACGTTCACCCGCAGTCAGATCGCCGCCATGTTCTTCACCATCATCGGCACGCTGATTCCGGCCATTCAGTTCGCTGGCCTGATCAACCCGGTGTCTTCGCTGGAAGGGTCGGGGCGCATCATCGGCGAACTGCATCCCGCCAGCTACATGCTGACCATCAGCCGCGGCATCTTCAACAAGGCGCTTTCTATCTCCGACCTGAGGCCCGAGTTCTGGGCCATGGCCATCTCCGTGCCCATCATCCTGGGCCTGGCCATCGCCCTGCTGAACAAACAGGAGCGTTGAAGGAAACCACATGCAAGGGCTGAAAAATATATTCCGGCTGGGCGTCAAGGAGCTCTGGAGCCTGGCGCGCGATCCGATCATGCTGGTGTTGATCGTTTACACCTTCACGATGTCGATCTACTCCGCCGCCACCTCCATGCCGGAGAACCTCAACCACGCCTCCATCGCGATTGTCGATGAAGACAACTCTCCCCTGTCCGCGCGCATAGCCTCGGCCTTCTACCCGCCGCAGTTCACTGCGCCGGGTATGATCACCCCGACGCAGATGGACGCTGCGCTGGATTCCGGGGAATACACCTTCGTGGTGGATATTCCACCGAACTTCCAGCGCGACGTCCTCGCCGGACTCAAGCCAGAAGTGCAATTGAGTGTTGATGCCACGCGCGTCAGCCAGGCGTTTACCGGCAGTACCTATATCCAGCAGATCGTCCTGGCCGAAGTCAACGAGTTCGTGCAACGCTACCGGGGCAGCCAGGCCGTGCCTGTCGATCTCGCCATGCGCATGCGCTTCAACCCCAGCCTGACGCCGTCCTGGTTCGGCGCGCTGATGCAGATCATCAATAACGTCACGATGCTCTCCATCATCTTGACTGGCGCCGCCCTGATCCGTGAGCGTGAGCACGGCACGGTTGAGCACTTGCTAGTCATGCCTGTCACGCCGCTGCAGATCATGCTGGCCAAAGTCTGGTCCATGGGGCTGGTGGTGCTGATAGCCGCCTCGCTATCGCTGGTGCTGGTCGTCATGCAGCTATTGCAGGTGCCGGTGGAAGGCTCGGTACTGCTGTTCATTGCGGGCACGGCCCTGCACTTGTTCGCGACCACATCCATGGGCATCTTCTTCGCGACCCTGGCGCGCAGCATGCCGCAGTTCGGCCTGCTGCTGATCCTGGCACTGCTGCCGCTGCAACTGCTGTCCGGTTCGATGACGCCGCGTGAAAGCATGCCTCAGTTCGTGCAAGACATCATGTATTTCGCCCCCAATACGCACTACGTGGAACTGAGCCAGGCCATTCTGTTCCGTGGCGCCGGCCTGGAAGTCGTCTGGCAGCCCTTCCTGATGCTGTTCCTGATCGGCTGCGCGCTATTCGGGTTTTCACTCAGCCGCTTCCGGAAAACCATTACGCAGATGGCCTGATACTGTCCAGTCTGTCTCCTCGCCGCTGTTCCCGGCTGTGCGGAAATGCAATACAGTGTTGATATAAAGCTTATCCAAGCGTTTTCTCACCTGCCATCGGGCAGGTGAGAAAACAGACCGGCAGTTCCGGCTTCGGCCCTTCCGGCAAGGACTTGCGCTTTGGCGCGTGGTTATTTTTCTGTTATGTCTCAATGAGGTCGAATCATGAGTGACGTTGCAATTCTCGCCGCATCCCGCACTGCCATCGGCGCCTTCCAGGGCGCCCTGGGCCACACACCTGCCCATGAACTCGGCGCGACGGTCATCCGGCACCTGCTCGCCAAGACCGGCATTCCCGCCGAAGCCATCGACGAAGTCATTCTCGGCCAGGTGCTGGCAGCCGGTGCCGGCCAGAATCCGGCCCGCCAATCCAGCATTCACGCCGGCCTGCCGGTCGAAACGCCTGCCCTGACCATCAACAAGGTCTGCGGCTCCGGCCTCAAGGCCGTCCATCTGGCCGCCCAGGCCATCCGCAGCGGCGACGCCGATCTGATCATCGCCGGCGGCCAGGAAAACATGAGCCTGTCGCCCTATGTGCTGCCCAAGGCACGCACCGGCCTGCGCATGGGCCACGCCCAACTGCTCGACAGCATGATCCAGGACGGCCTGTGGGACGCCTTCAATGACTACCACATGGGCATCACGGCGGAAAACCTGGTCGAACGCTACGGCCTGACGCGCGAAGAGCTGGATCAATTCTCCTACGAATCGCAGCAGAAGGCCGGCGCCGCCATCAAGGCTGGCCGCTTCAAGGACGAAATCGCTCCGGTGGAGATTCCCCAGCGCAAGGGCGATCCGGTACGTATCGACACCGATGAACAACCGCGTCCCGACACCACCCTGGAAACGCTGACGCGCCTGCGCCCGGCATTCAAGAAAGACGGTACCGTCACGGCGGGCAATGCCTCGACGCTGAACGACGGCGCCGCCGCCCTGCTGCTGGCCAGCGCGGAAAAAGCCAAGGAACTGGGCCTGCCCGTGCTGGGCTGGATCAAGTCGTACGCCAGCGCTGGCGTCGATCCCTCCGTCATGGGCCTGGGACCGGTGCCTGCCACGCGCAAGACGCTGGAAAAAGCCGGCTGGAAGCTCGAAGACCTCGATCTGATCGAAGCCAACGAAGCCTTTGCCGCGCAATCGCTGGCTGTCGCCCGCGAACTGCAATGGGACAACAGCAAGGTCAACGTCAATGGCGGCGCAATTGCCCTGGGCCACCCCATCGGCGCATCCGGCGCCCGCATCCTGGTCTCCCTGGTGCATGAAATGAACCGCCGCGACGCCAAGAAGGGCCTGGCCACGCTGTGCATCGGCGGCGGCCAAGGCGTCGCCATCGCCATCGAACGCTAAAATGCGTGCCGGTAGGCGGCCAGCACACTGACTGACCGCTTGCTGCCCTTTTGCTGCACTCTTTGCTGGCTCACTCGCAGCCAGTCTCCGCGACGAGCGGATCGCGCCCCGGAACACCAGACGCACGTCTGGCCGGTTCCGGGGCGTTTTTCGTGCTGTCACACCGTCATGTCGGCAGGTTTCAATCCGGCGCAGCCGGCTGGGCCTGGTGCTAGAATTCCCGCAGAATGCGTCATGCGCTGTTGCCGCCAGGCGGCAAGCGGCGGCCCATTCCGGCCATCGGCCTGGACGATGCACTTCCCACCCCTGCTGCCCGCCTCACTCCCCCAATGACTGCCGCCCCTACGCCTGCCGGGCCTGTGCCCGTTTCGCGTCCGCCCCGTCCGGCGTGGATCGCCCTGCTGGTCGCCGCCGTGATGTTCATGGAAAACCTGGACGGCACCATCATTGTGACGGCGCTACCGCAGATGGCGCTCAGCTTCGGCGTCTCTGCCGTCGATCTGAACCTGGGTGTCAGCGCCTACCTGCTGACCTTGGCGGTCTGTATCCCGCCCAGCGGCTGGCTGGCCGGCCGTCTCGGTGCAAGACGAGTTTTCTGCTGTGCCATCGTGCTGTTTACCCTGGCGTCGCTACTGTGCGCCCAGGCCGACAGCCTGCAAGAATTCGTCGCCATGCGGGTGCTGCAGGGCATGGGCGGCGCCTTGATGGTGCCGGTCGGGCGCCTGGTTGTCCTCAGCCACACCCCCAAGCAACAGCTGATTGCAGCGATTTCCATGATCACCTGGCCCGCACTGATCGCCCCCGTACTCGGGCCGCCCCTGGGCGGACTGCTGGCCACCTATGCCTCCTGGCGCTGGATTTTCTACATCAACCTGCCCATCGGGCTGCTGGCGCTGCTGGCTGCCTATCTGCTGATTCCCGCCAGCCGCGCCGATCAACCGCGCCCCTTTGACCTGTTCGGCTTCCTGGGCAGCGGCCTGGCGCTGCTTGGCCTGCTCTATGGCATGGAACTGGCCGGCATGGGGGCTGACGCCAGCACTATCCTGGCCTATCTGGCGGGCGGCGCGTTGCTGCTGGCGCTCACCGTGGCGCATCTGGCACGCACCCCTCACCCGCTGGTCAATCTGTCCCCCCTGCGCATCCCCAGCTACGCTGTGTCAGTACGCGGCGGCAGCTGCTTCCGGCTCGCCATCAATGCCCTGCCGTTTATTCTGCCGCTGATGTTTCAGCTGGGCTTCGGGCTGAGCGCGGTCGAAGCCGGCATGCTGGTGCTGGCCGTTTTTGCCGGCAATCTGACGATGAAGCTGTTCACCACGCGGCTGCTGCACCGGTATGGGTTCAAGCGCATCCTGGCCGTGAACGGCATACTCAATGTGCTTGCCCTGCTGGCCTGCGCCATGCTGAGCCCCGAGACGCCCACGACCTTGATCGTCGTCGTCCTCTTCATCAGCGGCCTGTGCCGTTCCATGCAGTTCACTGCCATCAACACGCTGGCTTTCGCAGATGTGCCATCCGGGCAGATGGCTGCCGCCAACACGCTGGCCAGCACTATCCAGCAGATGGCCTTGGGGCTGGGCATCGCTTTCGGCGCCATTTGTATCCGTCTGGGCGACTGGCTGCAAACCTCGCTGGCGCCCCGCTTTCCCGGCTGGGAGCAGATACCGTCACTCAGCTACCGCTTTGCGCTGATCTGCGTCGCCCTGATTGCCGTCGCCGGGGTTGTCGATGTCATGCGCATGGCGGCCGGCAGCGGCGAGCACTTGCGCCGGCCACCTGCCAAACAAACCCGGCACTGAAACACGAACCGCCAGGCGCTTCAGCGGAATGCTTTTTCCTTGAGCGTTTTCAAGGCATCGCGGGCGGCGGCCGCCTGTTCGAATTCCAGGTTGCGCGCGTGCTCCAGCATGGCCTTCTCCAGGCGGCGGATTTCCTGCGCCAGACTTTTCTCGTCTTGCGGAATCCCTGCCATTTCATAGGCAGGCGCCACATCCAATTCCTTGTTGGGCGCCACGACCCCGTCTATCAGCTCGCGCACAGCCTTCTGCACGCCACGAGGCTGGATGCCGTGCTCAATGTTATAGGCAACCTGCCGTGCCCGGCGACGCTCTGTTTCTCCGATCGCCCGGTGCATGGAATCCGTCACCCGGTCAGCGTAGAGAATGGCTTTACCGTTCAGATTGCGTGCCGCCCGGCCGATGGTCTGGATCAGGCTGCGCTCGGAACGCAGGAATCCTTCCTTGTCGGCATCCAGAATGGCAACCAGGGAAACTTCCGGAATATCCAGGCCTTCGCGCAGCAGGTTGATCCCGACCAGCACATCGAACACGCCCAGCCGCAGGTCCCGGATGATTTCCACCCGTTCCACCGTGTCGATGTCCGAGTGCAGGTAGCGCACCTTCACCCCATTTTCGGTCAGATATTCGGTCAACTCTTCGGACATGCGCTTGGTCAGCGTCGTCACCAGGACACGGTCGCCCTGATTCACGCGCAAACGGATTTCCCCCAGCAGATCATCGACCTGCGTCATCGCGGGGCGCACCTCAACCACCGGATCGACCAGTCCGGTCGGGCGCACCACCTGCTCGACCACATTGTCTGACGATTCATTCTCATAAGGCCCCGGCGTCGCGGATACAAAGACGCACTGACGCATGCGGGCTTCGAACTCATCCATTTTCAGCGGACGGTTGTCCAGCGCCGACGGCAAACGGAACCCATAGGTCACCAGCGTTTCCTTGCGGGAACGGTCGCCCCGGTACATCCCGCCCAACTGCCCCATCATGACGTGGCTTTCGTCGATGAACATCAGCGCATCGGCAGGCAGATAGTCGATCAGTGTCGGGGGAGGATCTCCCGGTGCGGCACCGGACAGGTGGCGCGAGTAGTTCTCGATGCCTTTGCAGAACCCCAGCTCCTGCAGCATTTCCAGATCGAAGCGGGTGCGCTGCTCCAATCGCTGGGCCTCGACCAGTTTGCCTTCGGCCACAAAGAGCGCCAGACGTTCCTTGAGTTCCTGCTTGATCGTTTCAATCGCGCGCAGCACGGTTTCACGCGGCGTCACATAGTGCGAACCGGGATAGACCGTGAAACGCGGCGTTTTCTGGCGCACCCGGCCAGTCAGGGGATCGAACAGCTCCAGGGTTTCGACCTCATCGTCGAACATGCTCACGCGCACTGCCAGTTCCGCGCTTTCCGCCGGGAAGATGTCGATCGTATCGCCACGCACCCGGAACACGCCGCGCGTGAATTCCGCATCATTGCGTGTGTATTGCATGGCCACCAGGCGTTCCAGGATCTCACGCCGTCCGATGCGGTCGCCCGTCCGCAGAATCAGCACCATGGCGTGATAATCGCCCGGATTGCCGATACCGTAGATGCACGACACCGTACCCACGATGATCGTATCGCGACGCTCCAGCAGGCTTTTCGTCGCCGACAGGCGCATCTGCTCGATGTGCTCATTGATGGCGGAATCTTTTTCGATGAACAGGTCGCGCGACGGCACATAGGCCTCGGGCTGGTAGTAATCGTAGTAAGACACGAAGTACTCGACGGCATTGCGGGGGAAGAATTCCCGCATCTCCGCATACAGCTGCGCCGCCAGCGTCTTGTTGGGCGCGAGCACCAGTGCCGGCCGCCCCAGCCGGGCGATGACATTGGCCATCGTGTAGGTTTTGCCTGAGCCTGTCACCCCCAGCAAGGTCTGGCGCATCAGGCCATCATGGGCGCCTTCGACCAGCGCCTCGATGGCAGCAGGCTGGTCGCCTGCCGGAAGATACGGCTGATGCAGCAGGAAGGGACTGCCCGGGAAACGCTGGAATGCGCCCTCCCCGCCGTGGGTCACCCCGCTGCTTTCACTGCCCTCACCATCGGGCCGCGTTGAAAAATCATCGGAAGAGGCCGCTGTGCTCATGCTAGACTTTTAAGTCGGGGAAAACACTACATTATCCCTGTCGCGCATCACTGCGTCCATCTTCTCTACTCTCCCTTCCATCATGAGTTCACTTTTCGCATCCGTTGAAGTCGCGCCGCGCGATCCAATCCTGGGTCTGAACGAACAGTTCGCTGCGGACACCCGTCCCAACAAAGCCAATCTGGGCGTTGGGGTGTATTACGACGACAAGGGCCGCCTGCCCCTGCTCAACTGCGTCAAGCAAGCCGAGGAAGCGCTGACCGCCAAGGCTGCCGCACGCGGCTACCTGCCCATCGACGGCCTGAGCGACTACAACAGCGGTGTACAGAAGCTGCTGTTTGGCAATGATTCCCCGCTGCTGGCTTCCGGCCGCCTGGTCACCGCCCAAGCCCTGGGCGGCACGGGCGCACTGAAAATCGGCGCTGATTTCCTGAAAGAATTGCTGCCTGATTCCCAGGTCGCCATCAGCGACCCGAGCTGGGAAAACCACCGTGCGCTGTTCTCTCGCGCCGGCTTCCCGGTCGTGACCTACCGCTACTACGATGCCGCCACGCATGGCCTGGACTTCGAAGGCATGAAGGCCAGCCTGCGCGCCCTGCCGGCCCGCACCATCGTCGTGCTGCACGCATGCTGCCACAACCCCACGGGCGTTGATCCCACGCTGGCACAATGGGCTGAAATCGCTGAAATCGTCAAGGAACAGAACCTGGTTCCCTTCCTGGACATCGCCTACCAGGGCTTCGGCGATGGCCTGGAGCAAGACGGCGCCGTCGTCCGCCTGTTCGCCGACAAGGGCTTGTCGCTGTTCATCAGCTCCTCGTTCTCGAAGTCGTTCTCGCTCTATGGCGAACGCGTTGGCGCACTGACCATGTTGACGGCCAATAGCGACGAAGCCAAAGCCGTACAAAGCCAGATCAAGCGCGTCATCCGCACGAACTACTCCAACCCGCCCACCCACGGTGGCCGCGTGGTTGCGATGGTTCTGGGCGACGCCAAGCTGTTCGCTGAATGGGAGCAGGAACTGGCGGGCATGCGTGACCGCATCCGCACCATGCGCGCCCAGCTGGTCGATAAGCTGGCCGCCGCGGGTGTGCCGGGCGACTTCAGCTTCGTGAAGGCCCAGCGCGGCATGTTCTCGTACTCCGGCCTGAATGCCGAACAGGTCGAGAAGCTGCGCGTCGAGCACGGCATCTACGCTGTCGGCAGCGGCCGCATCTGCGTCGCCGCCCTCAACAGTGGCAATATTGATGCCGTGGCTCAGGCCATTGCAGCCGTCATCAAAGGCTAAACGCCCGCAGGCATGGGGTGCCCCTGCCCCATGCGCCACGACAAGACAGGGTTTCAGCCATCTCCCTTACCGGAGCCGCTGACATATTGCCCCGCAGGCCCGGATCCGGCATCACGCCGGGTTCGGGCCTGTTCTTTTGAGCTAGCCCGGCTTCTGTGCCGCGACCCGCAACGACTTCCCCGGCCAGCGCCAGCCAAAGTTCATGCCTGCCACCGCCAGCAAAATGCCCAGCGCGCCCAGGATCTGCAAGCCGCCCAGCCGATGACCAAAGGCCCAGGCATCCACCCCGACGGCCATGACCGGGTAGATGAACGAAAGCGCGCCGACCAAGACCGTCGAAATTTTCTGCAGCGCCCCATACAGCAAGGTGGACATCAGCCCTGTATGCACAAAGCCCAGCGTCAGCAACAGGCCCCAGGTCGCTCCCGCATCGCTGCCATGCGGCAGCTGCGCCGCGGGCCAGAGCAAAAGCACCCCTGCCCCCATCTGGATCAGCACGATCAAATGCGGCGGCACATCGCTGAGCCGCTTGGTAATCGCTGCCGCGATGGCATAGAAAAATGCTGCCGCCAGCGCCAGCGCAATCCCGTATAGATACGTCCGGGACGCGCTATCTCCCTGCTGTCCGCCAACGACGATCAGCAATACACCGGCAAACGCCAACCCCAGCCAACCCAATTGACGCATGCCCGGCCGCTCTCCGAAGAAGATGGCGCCCAGCGCCACCAGCATGAAGGGCTGGGTGTGATAAGTGATGGTCGCGACGGCAATAGACGAATGGGAATAGGCGGTAAACAGGCAATACCAGTTCGCCACCAAGGCCACTCCCCCTAGCGCTACCCACGCCAGCTTGCGCCAGCCCGGCATGGTTCCCCGGAACACGCCCAGGCCGGCACAGGCCAATAACATTGCCAGCCCGCCCAAGGCACAACGCCAGAAAACAACCGCCATCACGGGCATGGCCGTTTCAATCACCAGCCAGCCTATCGTGCCTGAAATCAGCATGGCGACAGTCATCTCGACCACGCCTCTTGTTCTTGTATCCATTATTTCCCTGGCCTGCGCAACAAGATAGGGCGCAACACTCACGCCGCGCCCAGACCTGCCGTTCAGTAAAAAAAACGCTAAGGACGATATAATGTACAAAGATTCATTGTTCGTCAAATAGAACATTTGTTTTTTATACAGAACACCAGCCCCCTTCTTTTGCCGCACCAAGGATAGCTACCGTGCCGGAATCACCGTTTTCCACTCCGATCGCCATTCTTTCCGCTTCTTTGCGCCGCGAACGGGAACGCGTCGGCCTGTCTGTGTCAGAACTGGCCAAACGGGCTGGCGTAGCAAAATCTACGCTGTCTCAGATCGAGGCCGGCGTCGGCAACCCCGGACTGGAAACCCTATGGGCACTGGCAATGGCGCTGGAGATCCAGGTCACGCGCCTGATTGCGCCCGCTCGCCCTCCCATACAAGTGCTGCGTGCCGGTGAGGGCATGGCGTTGGCATCGGAAGAGGCCAATTACGTCGCCACCCTGCTGGCCGTCTGTCCGGCCGGCATGCAGCGTGATATGTATCGTCTCGTGGCACAACCCGGCACGCCCAGGGTCTCCATTCCCCATCCGCCCGGCACTGCCGAGCATGTCGTGATCTGCCAGGGCCGTGCGCGGGTCGGGCCGCTGAACCAAACCGTGGAATTGGGCCCTGGCGACTACGCCAGCTACCCGGCGGACGAAACCCATATTTTCGAAGCGCTGGTGGCAGATACCAGTGCCGTCATGCTGATGGAACATCCATGAAAAGCCTGGCCGGCGACGAGCGGCCCACCCACCTGCCGCACTGCCAGTTGGACACACCACCCATCGCCGGCCAGCAACCGTACTACAGCGTCTTGCCGCGTGTTTCAGGCGACACAATCGTCGCAATCAAGGCCAAGATGCACAGCACGATGAGATAAACATCGAAGAGCACTTGCTGATGCTGCGCATAGAGCCAGGCCTGCAGATAGGGGGCCGTTCCGCCAGTCAATGCACCGGCGATCGAAAACGGCAAGCCCATGGCAACTGCACGGATATGCGTGGGGAACTGTTCCGGGAAGAACGCCGGCATGATCGCGGTAGGCGCTGAAATCAGCAGCGTGCCCACACCCATGAAGACAATCAGGCGCCAAAGCTCATTGCCACCCGTCAACAGCATCGACAGCGGCAATATCGCAATGATGGAACCAATGGAAAAGAAGTACCAGTTCAGTTTGCGGCCATAGCGATCAGACAACGCCCCCCAGGTCAGCAAGCACAGCACAAAGAACACATTGGCGGCCACACTGACCCACATGACCGGGCCCGGCGCCATTTTCAGCGATCCGATGGCAAATGTCGGCGCCATGACCACCCATACGTAGTACAGCACTGTTCCGCTGGCGGACAATGCGAATACGCGCAAGCAGGCAGCACGATAGCGCCAGACATCTGCCCAGAACTGGCGACCGACGCCGTGATGACGCACACCGCCCTGGCCATTCGCTTGCGCGGCAGCCTTGGCACGGAACATTGGGGTTTCGTCCAGTTTCCGGCGCAGATACAAGGCATAGACCCCCAGCACACCGCCAATCACGAAAGGCACGCGCCAGGCCCACTCCCGCACACCGTCCGCACCAAACGCCGTGGTCAATCCGGCACTGAGCAAGGCTGCCGACAAGACGCCGATGGTCACAAAAGCAAAAACCGACGATGCCCACAGACCGCGCTTGTTTGCTGGCGCCATTTCAGTGACATAAGTGAAGGAAGACACCACTTCACCACCATGCCCGAAGCCCTGCAACAAGCGTCCAAGCAACAGAAACACCGCTGCTGCCGGGCCGATTGCATCATAGTTCGGCGCCACGCCAATCACCAGGCTGCCGACTGCCGTCACCAGCATCGCCATTGTCATGGCTGGGCGCCGGCCCCGCCTGTCGGCAAACCAGCCAAAGAAAATGCCTCCCAAGGGCCGCATGAAAAAGCCCGCAGCGAAAATCGCCAAGGTGCCCAGCAGATCGGAAATCGGATCGTCGCTGCGGAAAAACTGCTTGGCAAAATACGCGGCAAACAGGGAATATGCCGTCCAGTCGTACCACTCCAGCGCATTGCCGACGCCGACACCCACCACCACCCGCCGGTTTTCGGCACGACGTTGCTTGCTGCCCGGTGCGGCTTGATCACCGCCTGCGCTACCCGGCCCATGCCGGCTATTGCCTCCGGCACCAGCCGCTGCCCCCTGGGATTCCACCGCCCCCCCCGTTGCCGGGAAAGGCAAGGCCGTGTTCTGGCCTGCGGCCATGGAAAATGCCATCGGTGTCGATGAGGCGCCTGCGCCCGTATTTTTTGTTTTCATTATTTATCCTCCTTGCCCCCGGCAAGTGTCAGGAAACCATCAGTGCCGGGGCGGGAACTGCCGCGACGCTGGTGAAACGCGAACGGTGAAAGACCAGCGGCGCCACATCCGGCTCCATCAGCAGGCCATGGATACGCAGCAGCACCACCTCATGATCCCCGGCGGCACGCACATCAAACACACTGCATTCGAACCAGGCGGCAGCGCCCTCGATCTGTATCGCGCCGCTTTCCCGGCTTTCGGCCGCGACGCCATGAAACCTGGCCTGTTTGTCACGGCTGGCCAATTGGCGGCAGGCCCCCGCATGGGCATCGCCCAGGATGGATACGCCTATCCGCTGCGCTTGCGCCAGCATGGTCCAGGTCGATGAATGTTGCTGGATAAACACCGCAACAAGCGGAGGATCCAGCGATACGCCAACGGAAAAACTCGACGCGACGATGACATGCCGCTCTCCGGCATGTTCGGCCGCCAGTGCGGCCACACCTGAAGGGAAATGCCCGAAAGCTTCCCGCAACAGCTGCGCGTCCAACTCTGGATATGGTCTGAGAGTCATGGTGACACGATTCCTTCGGGGGCCTGTCCCCCGCTGTGGTGGTTTCCGACAGAAGCCCGGCGTAAATCGCCAACGCTCATTTTTAAATTATTGCGAACGTCATAATTTCGCAATAGATATAGGGAAAACCACAGACCGGTATTGCACATGAAATATCCGTAATATCCCTAATTTTTAAGGGATAACACCAAGAAAAACCACATTGGTGGATATTTTTGATATTGCAAACAAATTACGACCGTCGTTATATTGAATCCACGAACATCAACATAACGAAGGAGACGCAAATGCCTGAACAAGCCCACGCCCCCGCCCAAGACAACAACCGGATCGCCGTCATCCGGGAGTCGGAAAGAGAAAACCTTTGGTTTCTCGGCGACCTGATTCAACCCATCATCACCACCCAAATGACCCAGGGCCGCTTCATGATGGCCTTGACGCACTCCAAACCCGGTTCGGAGCCGCCGCTGCACGAGCATGCGGGAGAAGACGAAATCTTCTACATCCTGGAAGGCAGGATTTCTTTCTGGGCCGCCGACACCTCCGTCACCCTCGGGCCTGGTGATTGCATCCTCATGCCCAAAGATGTCCCCCACATTTTCAAAGTGGATCCGAACGCCGAAGCCAAGTGGCTGGTCATGTCCGCCCCTGGCGGCCTGGACGAATTTTTCCGTGCGGTTGCCATTCCGGCCGACTACCCCGCTCCACAAAAAGGCTGGCGCATGGACCATGCCACCGAAGAACGCCTGGAAAACGCCTGCCAGCGCTTCAAGATCACCTTGCTCGCCCCCATGGGGCACCGCCCGGATCCCGCCTGAACGCGCTGGACACCGGCGTATCCATCAGCAAGCTCCCCACATCCGCCCGCCCCTCTCAGTGCCACCTGTCCATGGCACTGGCGGCACAGGCAGCACAGGCGCCCACACCTTGATAACTGGCGCGCCCGTTCCGCACAAGGAAATCACATGTCCTCTACCATCCTGACCCGTCCTGATCGCCTGACCCAGACGCAAGCCCCTTCCAGCGCAGAGACGGCTGCCATCGTCGAACGTATTCACCGCATTGGCGGCCTGTTGCGCGACAACGCACCGCTGGCCGACCAGCACCGCGTCCTGCCCATCGAGAGCGTTGAAGCGCTTGAGGACACGGGTGCCTGGCGCATCTCCGCCCTCAAACGCTATGGCGGCTACGAAGGAGGCGCCTCCATGCTGCTGGAGGTCGCACGCACCGTTGGCTACTACGACCCGGCAGCCGCCTGGTGCGTGGTAATTTCCAACGGCTCCGTCATGCTGGCCAATCGCTATAGCGACGAACTTCTGGATGAAGTCTTTGCCCATGGCCCGATACGGGCTGCTTCGATATTTGCCCAGCCCCAGGGAACCGCCACGCCGGATGGCGACGGCTGGCGCATCACCGGAAAATGGCCCTTTGCTTCCAACAGTTCACACTCGGAATGGGCCATCGGCATTCTGTTCATCCAGGATGAACAGGCAGGCAGCACGCCTCGCATTGGCTTTGCCATGATGCAACGTGGCGAATACGAAGTGCATGACACCTGGTTCACCATCGGCATGCGAGGCTCAGGTTCCAATACCATGGTTGCGCAAGACCTGTGGCTGCCGAAGAACCGCGTCATCACTTTCGAAGCCTTGATGGGCACCGGCCCGGAGTGCGACCCTCAGGCCACTTTCGGACGACGCCTGACGCCGCATTTGACCATGTCCACCACTATCCAGGCCCCATCGCTGGGCGCCGCCTATGCTGCCCTGGACTACACGACAGACATCGCCCACAAACGCGGCGTTACCTATACCCACTACAAAAAACAAACAGACTCCGGCGCCTTTGTCCACAACCTTGGAGCCGCCAGCATCAAAATCGACGGCGCACGCCTGCTGCTGGAACGCGCCGCCGCCCATATCGACGCAGTCGCCGCCGGCACGACCCCCATGCCGCTGGCCGAACGCGCGCGGCACCGGGCCGGGATCGGCCACGCCGGCCATGAACTGGTCGAGGCTGCCAATGAACTCTGCTGGCTGCACGGCACTGCATCCTTCGCGGAAAGCAGCCTGCTGGGACGCATGTGGCGGGATATCAACACCGGCACCCGTCATGCTTCCATCACCGCCCCCATGGGCTATGAACTCCATGGCAATGGCATGACGGACACGCCCTATATTTCCAACAAACTCTGAACGGGAAACCTCCATGTCCGGCAACCTTGCCCCCGACCTCCCCAATGCCAGCCTCAGCGTGGGCCGCACCCGCCTGAATGCCTGGTACGGCCTGCGCTATGCCAGTGCCCCCGCTCGCTTTGCGGCCGCCAGGCCTGCCTCTGGCCGCCTGGCGGCATCCCGGTTGCTGGACATTCCGATTTTTCCGCAACTGCCAGGCAAACTGGCGGCTGCCATGGGACATGGCCAAGCCAACCCTCAGTCCGAAGACGCTTTCTATGCCAATGTCTGGGCACCGCAAAACGCACAAGGTTTACCCGTGCTCTTCTTTATCCACGGCGGCGCCTGGATGACCGGTGGCGGCGCCATGCCCTGGTATGACGGCAGCCGCCTGGCGGCTCAAGGCATGGTTGTCATCACCGTCAACTATCGGCTGGGTGCCCTGGGTCATCTGGCTTCCCCTCAGGCTGCGCCCCAGGAGCTGCCGCTCCCTGCCGGAGATTTGCTGCTCGCGCTCCAGTGGGCAGCCGAGCACGCCGCCCATTTCGGAGGCGACCCGACGCGCATCACCCTTGCCGGTCAATCTGCTGGCGGCTGGTATGCACATCTGCTTTCCACCTTGCCGCAAACCCGAGGCCTGGTACACCGCATCGCACTGCTCAGCATGGGTACCCGGGAACCCTGGCCGCAAGCCCGGCAAGATGCCATCACACACTGGGTACAGGCGCATCTGCCCGATCACGATCTCCTGCATGTGGATGCAAGACAGCTCATGCAAACCGCTCAATCCGCTCTGGCCCACCTACCGGAAAGCCCGCGCCCAAACCTGGCGTATGCCCCCGCCGCTTTTCTGCCGGTCGCCAGCTCTGGCCTGCCGGCTGCGCTGCTGCAAGCCGACTGGGCGGCGCGGGCCTGCCATGCCGAAGCCGTCTATCTGCGCTACACCTCGGACGAGTCCGCCAGTTTCTTCTTCCAGTCTCCACACCACCTGCACGCAACGCAAGACGACGTCGATCGCGCCCTTGCCACCTGGAATGACGCAGATATACCGCCGGTACTGCGTCCTCACGGACGCTATGATGGCGCCGCCTGCGGCCTGTCACCCTACCGGCAGCTGGTCACGGCCTCCTCCTGGCGCCAATTCCAGCGCTTCCCCAATGAATACGCCAATGCCATGCGCGCCGCAGGACGCCCGGTATGCCTGGAGACCTTTTCAGAAAGCAGCCCCCTGCCCGACCTGCATGCCGGCCATTGCCTGGATTTGCCCTTTCAGTTCGGCAATCGCACCGCCTGGCTGGACGCACCCATGCTGCAAGACATGGACACCGATCGTTTCGACCGGATTTCAGAAGATCTGATATCCCGGCTCAGCCATTTCGCAACGAGCCGGCAAGCGCCCGATCAGGACAAGGTACGTATCACTTCTTCCACATAACGCGCGGACAAGGGCTTGAGCACCCGATGCAAGTCGCTGAATACGCGGCGGGCGGCAATGCCCTGCCATTCCGCCGGCAATAGCTCGGGCGGCAAGCCAGGATCCAGAAACGGCAAGCGGCGCCACTGCGTCACCATGGGCACATAGACCTTGAACGCCTCGCGCAAGGTTTCCGGATCTTCGCGGACATACCCCAGCCAGCGCTCATTGAGCGCACCGAACGCCTGCACAAAAGACAGGTACTCGCCTTCCAGTGCATCCAGGTTCCACCACTGCGCCACCTTCAGGCGCAAATCGCCAAACCCGACCGGCTCGGAAACGAAGAAATCCACATAAGGCCAAAGATCATGCTCGCGGATATACTCCAGCGCTTCGGCCTGGGCGCGCACCGGTGCGATCCCCAGGCCCGGGGCCACATTGCCAAATCCCATGCGCGCCAGGCCAGCCCGGATCTTATGGCGATTCTTCCGCTCACTTTCCGGCACCGAGTACGAAACCAGCAGCCAGGGATCGGCGATACCTGCCGTACGTGGCGAAAAAATCCGCTCATCGCCGGCCAGCATGTGCGGCTCCAGTTCGTCCGACAGGGCATAACCGCTGGCGCTGCCCGCCTTGCGGCTGATCAATACCCCTTTTTTCTTCAGGCGTGAAATGGACGAGCGCACACTCGTCGGCTCATACCCCAGCTCCGATAACAAGCGCACCAGTACCGCAACCGGAATCGCCTTGCCGGAAGGACGGCCGTAAAGCCCGAATACAGTCACCACATACCGGTGGTGCGCAGGCTGTTCATGCCCGCCAGGCTCCCGTCCCGCAATAATTTCGTCGATCGCGCTTGACACCCCAACTCCTTTCTCACGGCTTTGCCCACGCCACGCCAGGTTCACGGCAAGGCACACATCCGAGCCTGCCCTCCCCCTGGCGGCACATTGCAAAAATCCGGCAGCCCGATCATACCGGCCTTGCGCTGCCAGAAACGCGACAGCACCCAGGCGCTCTACCCCCGGCCGAATGATGGCACATCGTCATCCAGGACCAGCACGCGTGCCAGCGCAGGGCCGGCAAATGCTTCCAGTGCAATATGTGCCGGATGGATTTTATAGTTTTCCAGGGCCTGGGCGTCCTGGAATGCCGAAATGACGGCATGGGAATAGCCTTGCGACAAGGCCGCCCGATTAGGCCCGAAATGATAGATCTCCCAGCCCTCGCACTCTTGCCTGATGCGCTGGCAGCAAGCTTCCATACCTTCCAGCCATGCAGCGTCCGGCGTTTCCTTGAAGGCCAGCAGCACGATATGCATGTACATCATTGTCTCCTTTATTGTTTGAATACTCCGCCAGCCCGGAACACCGCCGGCCCGTC
This sequence comes from Kerstersia similis, assembly GCF_965139615.1. Classification (NCBI taxonomy): domain Bacteria; kingdom Pseudomonadati; phylum Pseudomonadota; class Betaproteobacteria; order Burkholderiales; family Alcaligenaceae; genus Kerstersia; species Kerstersia similis. The sequence continues at coordinate 11,334 of NZ_CBCSIQ010000013.1, read as the reverse complement.
GTCCACCGGTTGCATGCCAGCCGGTGCATGCCGTCAGAGGCATGATCATGACGTTTGATGCAAAAACCCCAGCGGCCGGATCTCTCCAGCCGCTGGGGCCTGACTACCCGCTGAGCACACCCGGCGCCCTGACAGCGGCACCGGAGCGTGGCAGGCAGTAATTACTGGGCAGCGCCCGGCGCAGCCGGACCACCTTGTTGCTCGATACCGCCGATGGCCTTCACCGACAGGCGCAGACGGCCCTTTTCGTCAGCTTCGATGACCTTCACGCGCACAACCTGGCCAACCTTCAGCACATCGTTGATATTGGCGATACGGTAGTTGGCGATTTCCGAGATATGCAGCAGGCCGTCACGACCCGGCAGCACCTGAACGATGGCACCGAAGTCCAGCAAGCGCAGCACGCTGCCTTCATAGACTTGACCCACTTCCACATCGGCGGTGATTTCCTCGATACGGCGCTGGGCTTCCTTCGCACGATCCAGGTCGGCGCTGGAAATGGTGATGCTGCCATCATCCGAGATGTCGATCTGCGTGCCGGTTTCTTCGGTCAGCGCACGGATGGTGGCGCCGCCCTTGCCGATCACGTCACGGATCTTCTCGGGGTTGATCTTGATCTGCAGCATGCGCGGCGCAAAGGTGGACAGCTCTTGGCGCGAACCGCCCAGGGCTTCCTTCATCTTGCCCAGGATGTGCAGGCGGCCTTCGCGGGCTTGAGCCAGCGCCACTTGCATGATTTCCTTGGTAATGCCCTGGATCTTGATGTCCATCTGCAGTGCGGTCACGCCGTTTTCGGTGCCCGCCACCTTGAAGTCCATGTCGCCCAGGTGATCTTCATCGCCCAGGATGTCCGTCAGCACGGCGAACTTGCCACCGTCCAGGATCAGGCCCATGGCCACACCGGCCACGTGATCCTTCACCGGCACGCCGGCGTCCATCATGGCCAGCGAACCGCCGCAAACCGACGCCATCGAAGAGGAACCGTTCGACTCGGTGATTTCCGACACCACACGGATGCTGTACTGGAAATCTTCGTGTGCGGGCAGCAGCGGCACCAGCGAACGCTTGGCCAGGCGGCCATGGCCGATTTCACGACGCTTGGGCACGCCCACACGGCCGGTTTCGCCGGTCGCGAACGGAGGCATGTTGTAGTGGAACATGAAGCGGTCGCGGTACTCGCCCATCAGGGCGTCGATGATCTGCTCGTCCTGCTTGGTGCCGAGCGTGGCCACCACCAGCGCCTGCGTTTCACCACGGGTGAAGAGCGCGCTGCCGTGCGCGCGGGGCAACACGCCCAAGCGGATGCTGATCGGGCGCACGGTACGCGTGTCGCGGCCGTCGATGCGCGGCTCGCCGCTCAGGATTTGCGAACGGACGATACGGGCTTCCAGATCGAACAGAATGTTTTCGACTTCGACCGTATCCGGGGCATCCGTGCCTGCCTGGGCAGCCTGTTCGGCCAGCTTGGCATGCACATCGGCATACACTTCGCGCAGTTGCGTCGTGCGTGCCTGCTTTTCGCGGATGGAGTACGCAGCCTTCAGGCCGCCATCAGCGACTGCCGACACAGCAGCGATCAGGGCTTCATTGCGCGGGGCAGCCTGCCAGTCCCACTCGGGCTTGCCGGCGTCTTCCACCAGATCGTGGATGGCATTGATGACAGCCTGCATTTGCTCGTGGCCATAGACCACGCCGCCGAGCATCACTTCTTCGCTCAGTTGCTGGGCTTCGGATTCCACCATCAGCACGGCATTTTCGGTACCGGCGACCACCAGATCCAGCGCCGAGGTCTTGAGCTGGCTGGCCGTGGGGTTCAGCACGTATGCGCCGTCGATGTAGCCAACGCGGGCCGCGCCGATCGGGCCGTTGAACGGAATGCCGGAAATAGCCAGCGCAGCGGAAGCGCCGATCATGGCGGCGATATCCGGGTCGATTTCAGGGTTGACCGAAACCGTGTGGATGATCACCTGGACTTCGTTGTAGAAGCCTTCCGGGAACAGCGGACGCAGCGGACGGTCGATCAGGCGGGAGGTCAGCGTTTCCTTTTCGGAGGGCTTGCCTTCACGCTTGAAGAAACCGCCGGGGATGCGGCCAGCCGCATAGGTTTTCTCGATGTAATCGACGGTCAGGGGGAAGAAGTCCTGGCCGGCCTTGGCCTTGCGTGCCGCGACAACAGTTGCCAGCACGACGGTGTCTTCGATGGATACCAGCACGGCACCGGAGGCCTGGCGGGCAATCTCACCCGTCTCCAGCACCACCGTATGCTGACCGTACTGGAACGACTTGGTCACTTTATTGAACATTGTCTATGAATCCTTGCTATGTAAAAAATGCCTTTGCCATCGGCCTTGTTGCCCGCTTGCTGCTCACCAGAGCAGCATGACAGCCTGACACCCGCCCGACAGTAAAAAAACCGTGGGCGATGCAGCACATACAGCGCTGCATCGCCCACGGTCGGCATCATGGGGAACCAGCCCCCTTGACTTCGATCACTTGCGCAGACCGAGCTTTTCGATCAGGGCGCGGTAAGCATCAGGGTTACGACCCTTCAGGTAGTCCAACAGCTTGCGGCGACGGCTGACCATGCGCAGCAGACCGCGACGCGAGTGGTGATCCTTGACGTGCTCCTTGAAGTGGCCCGTCAGCTCGTTGATGCGAGCCGTCAGCAGTGCCACTTGCACTTCGGGGGAACCCGTGTCGCCTTGGGCGCGTTGGAATTGCGAAACAATTTCGGACTTCTTGATATCTGCAACAGACATGATGTATTCCTCTCGGACATGCGCCAGAACCGAGGTGCCCTGGCGTGAGCTGAAAAAATGCGCACCCGCGTGTGTCATTCGACCAACTGCGTCATCCTGACCTGCTACGGCTGCGCCACACAATTCAATACGTTTTCCGTATAGCCGCTCATAATACCCCATATCTACCCAGGCTGTCGCGCGGTATCTGCGCCAGCTTGCAAAAAGGCATCCCGGCCACCCCCGATACATCCGTAGTGCGGCGCACGCGCCACGCTGACGCAAGCGAGCCGCAAACGAGGCACAATATCAGCGATATCTTTTTGTTTATCGTGACCCAACATCCTGCCGTACGCCTATCCTGCGCGTCTCGAACGAGTACCTGCCATGCAAACTGATCGTATCCGCTTTCGCCGCCTGACCCGCCTGAGCCTGCCATTGACGCTGGCAACCGTGCTGCTGGGCGCCTGTTCCACCCCGATGACCCTGCCTGCCGATGCCACCCTGAGCAGCGCAACCGCCACCCTGGGCGCGCCCAGCAGCGCATGCCCCCTGCCCGATGGCGGCGTGCGCGCCGTTTGGTCGCAGCAGCCGCAGGGGCAATATGCCTGGGCCATGGACTTCAATGCCGACGGCCACTTGCTGATGCGCCAGCCCGTGCTGACCGACGAATCTTTCGAGCGTTTGCGCACGGGAGTCTGGACGAAAGACGATGTAACCTGCGCATTCGGCCCCCCTGCCCGCACCGGCTGGGTGGGCATGCCGAATTTGCGGGAGCAGGTTTGGGGCTACCGCTATCGCGAAAATGGTGTCTGGAATTCGGTGATGTACGTATTTTTCGGCATGACGGGTGAAAAAGTCACCCGTTTCTTCCCAGGGCCGGATCCGCGGTTTGAAGATACCTCGCCCTGGAACTACTTTGACTTCTGAAGCGAGCCGGCACCTGGGCGGCAAGCAATGACCTTGCCGATGGCCTGGCTGGCTATTGGTCAGGCCATCTTGGTCGGGCCAACCTGGTCGGGCCAACCTGGTCAGGCCAACTGTGTGCCCACCTGCATGACCAGCCCCTCATCACAAGCCACCCCATGAAAAACACCCCAAAGGTTGGATTCGTATCCAACGTTTGGGGTGCAGTTCATTTCATCGGTAGGTTTCCATTTTCAGACTGATGCCCAGCTTTTTCCCGGCCTGAAACCAGGCAGCGCCACGCTCTGGAAATGGGTTCAGATCTCGCGCCGGCCAGAACTCAAGCGGCGCAAGCGCTGCCAGCGCCACAACCAGATCACCCAACCCGACAGGCCATAGAGAACGAAAAAGCCGAATAGCGCCACCGGTGGGTCGCTGGAGATAAAGACAAACCCGGCCACAAAGACCGAAATGACCCAGAAAGGCACGCTGCGGCCGATCATGACTGACTTGCCACTGTAGAACGGTGCGTCCGTCACCATCGTAATACCGGTGTAGAGCGTCAGGCCAAAACTGAACCAGGCCAGGCTTTCCGGCGCAATCGCCAATTTATTATCCACGACCAGCCAGATGAAACCGGCCACCAGTGCCGCCGCAGCCGGACTGGGCAAGCCCTGGAAAAAGCGCTTATCGACGACACCGATATTGGTATTGAAACGCGCCAATCGCAAGGCAGCGCCCGAAACATAGACAAACGCGGCCAGCCAGCCCCAGCGCCCCAGGTCATGCAGGGCCCATTCATACATCACCAGCGCCGGCGCAATGCCGAAGGACGTCATATCCGACAGCGAGTCATACTGCTCGCCAAACGAAGACTGGGTATTGGTCATCCGAGCCACGCGGCCATCCATGGCATCAAACACCATGGCGACGAAGATGGCGATGGCCGCCGCTTCGAAATGACCCCCCATGGCCTGAACGATGGCGTAGAAGCCCGCAAATAGATTGGCTGTCGTAAAGGCGTTGGGCAACAGGTAGATGCTGCGGTGTCGATGATCGGCATCACGAAAACGCAGGTTCGGCATAAGTCAGGATTTTCCGTTGGTTCAAATGGCAGCATCGGCCCGTAAGGCTTGATGCTGGCTGCGAGACGAATCGCAAAAGGTATCTGTGGGGCGCACCGGCAGGCATGGCTCTCATGCAGCGGCAAGCGCACATCAAGCCGGCACCCGGAGGGCGACAATACCATCCGCACCGGCAAGCGCGCCAGCAGTCATTTCTGATAAGCGCTTCTGTGCTGCGCAAGGTTTCCCGCTGCCCCACAGCGCGCGCTGCGCATGACGCCCGGCTTGCCGTCGCCGCAGACGAAGATTAACCGAATACCTGCCAACGTGGCGAGACATCGCAAACCGCGCGCCGGAAACAACAGGGGCGCAAACCGGGTGACCCGGCTTGCGCCCCGCTTCAGCACGCTTTACCCCACCCTGGACAGCAGGGCCGGGCAAGCAGTGGCCTGAATAACTTAGTTCTTCGACTGGTCAACCAGTTTGTTCTTGGCGATCCAAGGCATCATGGCGCGCAGCTTGGCACCCACCTCTTCGATTTGCGAATCAGCGATGATGCGGCGGCGAGCGGTCAGCGAAGCTGCGCCGGCAGCGTTTTCCAGGATGAAGCGCTTGGCGTAATCACCCGTCTGGATGTCCTTCAGCGCCTGACGCATGGCAACGCGCGAGCTTTCGTTGACAACCTTCGGGCCGGTCTCGTATTCGCCGAATTCGGCGTTGTTCGAGATCGAGTAGTTCATGTTGGCGATGCCGCCTTCATAGATCAGGTCAACGATCAGCTTCAGTTCGTGCAAGCACTCGAAATAAGCCATTTCTGGCGCGTAGCCAGCTTCCACCAGGGTTTCGAAGCCCATGCGGATCAGTTCCACGGTACCGCCGCACAGCACAGCCTGTTCACCGAACAGGTCGGTTTCGGTTTCTTCGCGGAAGTTGGTTTCGATGATACCGGCACGACCGCCGCCATTGGCGCTGGCGTAGGACAGAGCGATATCACGGGCGGAACCGGAATGATCCTGGTGCACGGCGATCAGGTGGGGCACGCCGCCACCCTGGGCATAGGTGCCACGCACCGTGTGGCCCGGAGCCTTCGGCGCCACCATGATGACGTCGATATCCTTGCGCGGCACGACCTGGCCATAATGGACGTTGAAGCCGTGGGCAAACGCCAGCGCAGCACCCGACTGGATGTTGTCGGCCACGGATTCCTTGTACACCTGGGCGATGTTTTCGTCCGGCAGCAGCATCATGACCACATCGGCAGCGCGCACGGCTTCAGCCACTTCCTTGACTTCCAGGCCGGCATTGACAGCCTTGTTCCAGGACGAGCCGCCTTTGCGCAGGCCGACCACGACTTTGACGCCGGAGTCATTCAGGTTTTGCGCATGGGCGTGGCCCTGCGAACCATAACCGATGATCGCAACAGTCTTGCCCTTGATGAGGGACAGATCAGCGTCCTTGTCGTAGAAAACTTTCATGTGTATCTCCTGAGGAATTCTTTGGATTGCAATTAATCAATTCGGAATACGCCCGGCCCCCTGGCCAGGCGCGGGGATCAGACTTTCAGCACCCGCTCGCCCCGGCCGATGCCGGAAACGCCGGTTCTGACCGTCTCGAGAATGGCACTGCGATCCAGCGCGTCGATGAACGCCTGGATTTTTTCCTGCACACCGGTCAGCTCGATGGTATAGCTCTTATCGGTGACGTCGATGATACGGCCGCGGAAGATGTCAGCCATGCGCTTGACCTCTTCACGCTCCTTGCCCACCGCGCGCACCTTGATCAGCATCAGCTCACGCTCGATGTGCGGACCTTCGTTGAGATCCACCACCTTGACGACGTCGATCAGGCGATTCAGATGCTTGGTGATCTGCTCGATCACGGCATCCGAGCCCGCCGTCACCAGCGTCAGGCGCGACAGTGTCGGATCTTCGGTAGGCGCTACCGTCAGCGTCTCGATGTTGTAGCCGCGGGCGGAAAACAGGCCGACCACGCGCGACAATGCGCCAGGCTCGTTTTCCATCAGGACGGAAATCACGTGTTTCATATCAGCCACCTCACAGATCCTCGGAACCCAGCAGCATTTCGGTCAGGCCCTTGCCGGCCTTGACCATAGGCCAGACGTTGGCGCCGCGATCCGTGATGAAGTCGAGGAACACCAGCCTGTCCTTCGCCGCGAAAGCCTCACGCAGTGCAGGACGGACATCCGCCGGCTTGTCGATACGCATGCCGATGTGGCCATAGGCTTCCACCAGCTTCACGAAATCCGGCAGCGAATCCATGTAGGACTCGGAATAGCGCGAACCGTAATCCAGTTCCTGCCATTGCCGCACCATGCCGAGGAAGCGGTTGTTCAGGCAGATGATCTTGGGGGTATAGCGATACTGCTTGCAGGTCGCCAGCTCCTGGATATTCATCTGAATGGAGCCTTCACCGGTAATGACCGCCACCTCCGCTCCCGGATGGGCTGCCTGCACACCCATGGCATAGGGCAAGCCCACCCCCATGGTGCCCAGGCCACCGGAATTGATCCAGCGGCGCGGCTCATTGAAGCGGTAGTACTGCGCCGCCCACATCTGGTGCTGGCCCACATCGGATGTCACGAAGGCATTGCCGCCGGTTTCTTCCCACAGCTGCTCCACCACATACTGCGGCCGGATCAGCTCATCGGAAAGCTCGTACTTCATGCACTGACGCGAACGCCAGCCTTCGATCTGCTGCCACCACTTGTCCAGCGAGGGACGGCGCGATGCCGGCGCCAGTTCCTTGAACTGGGCGATCATCTCCTGCAGCACATCCTTGACGTTGCCAACGATGGGAACATCCACCTTGACGCGTTTGGAAATCGACGACGGATCAATGTCGATATGGATGATCTTGCGGGTATTCTGCGCGAAATGCTTGGGATTGCCGATCACACGGTCATCGAAGCGGGCGCCGATCGAGATCAGCACATCGCTGTGCTGCATCGCCATATTGGCTTCGTAGGTACCGTGCATGCCAGGCATGCCCACGAACAGCCCTTCATTGGCCGGGAAGGCGCCCAGGCCCATCAAGGTGCTCGTCAGCGGCGCGCCAATCAGGCTGGCGAACTCGCGCAGCTCGGCACTGGCATCGGACAGGATGACGCCACCACCCGTATAAAGCATGGGGCGCTCAGCGGCCATCAGCATCTGCACGGCCTTCTTGATTTGCCCCTGATGCCCCTTCACCACGGGCGCATAGGAACGCATCTTGAGCTCACCCTTGATCGGCGCATAACGCGCACGGGCGATCGTGACGTCCTTCGGGATATCGACCAGCACGGGGCCAGGCCGGCCGGTGCGGGCGATATGGAATGCCTTGCGCATGACCTCGGCCAGGTCCTTGACGTCGCGCACCAGGAAGTTGTGCTTCACGCACGGACGGGTAATCCCGACCGAATCGCACTCCTGGAAAGCATCTTCGCCAATGGCCGTCGTCGGCACCTGGCCGCTGATGATCACCATCGGGATCGAGTCCATATAGGCGGTGGCAATGCCGGTCACGGCATTGGTCAGCCCGGGACCGCTGGTCACCAGACAGACGCCGACCTTATCGGACGAACGGGAATAGGCATCGGCAGCGTGAACCGCGGCCTGCTCATGCCTGACCAGGATATGCTGGAAAGCATCCTGTTTGAAGATTGCATCGTAGATATAGAGCACCGCCCCGCCGGGATAACCGAAAACGTGTTCCACGCCTTCGTCGGCAAGACAGCGCACAAGGATATCTGCGCCATTGAGTTCCATGAATATTCCTTTCTGTACCGGCTAAAACGTCCTCGATCGCTGCCCGCCCGGGTAACGGCGGCTAGCCGGATGCGCCCCCAGAAACAGACAAAACAATGTGGCGCTTTGCGATTCACGGAACCGCTCTACCCACCTGCCTTGCCGCCTGACAGCACAATCATCGACAACGTTTCGCACGCACCCCGGATGGGATGCTCTGGATCGAAACGGATGCCGCAACGCCTGCGCTTGTGACGCGGCCCGCGACGGTATAACGGCGCATTGGCCCGGGCGGATGACCCGGAGACTTTGACTGCCTCTGCCCCGCTCCTGATAGCAGAGCAAGGCAAGTTTTGGAATTTACCCGTTTGTAAAGGAACTGTCCATACGCCAATGAAACAGTGTTTCTTGTGCATCACACCATCGTATTTCAGCAAAGAAAAACATGCACTTGCGCCGGCTGAAAGATCCCCCTCCCGCGCCACGCGAACTCACGCAAACACGGTGTTTCGACCACCGCAGCGGCGCCGCCAGCCCTTATACTTCTCTTTGCAGGAAACAGGCCTGCGGGCCGGTTTCCCGCGGTCCCTATCCGCAGCCGCCACCGTCAATCCGACACCCTCTGCCACGTGGCTGCAGCCTGACGGCGACATCCCGCTCAGGCGTACGCTCCGGCCCACGCATCACCGACGCCATGGACATCCGCCTCGAATCGCTGAACAGGTTTCTTTACAGTCATTATTTCCTGCTCGGCCTGCGCCGCAGCATCGGCATGCTGACCCCCATGCTGATACTGGGGCTGCTGCTGGGCGACTTATCTGCCGGCATCGCTGCCACCTTCGGTGCCCTGGGCACGGCCATCATCGACCAGCCCGGACCGCACCGCCACCGCCGCAACGAAATGCTGACATGCTGCGCGCTCAGCACACTCGTGGTCGCCATCACCGGTCTGGCAAGCACCATCCCAGCGATACTCTGGCTCGCTGTCGTGGCACAGTGCTTCGTGTTCTCGATGTTTTCGGTCTATGGCAAAAAAGGCAACCTGATCAGCATGGGTTGCCTGCTGCTCATGAGCGTCACCATGCATGCGCCGCTCACCCCTGCGGAAATACCTGCCGCCCTGCTCTATACCGCAGGCGGAGGCTTGTTCTACACCGCATTCAGCCTGGGCATCAGCTACCTGCTGGCAGTCCGGGAAACCCGGCAATCGCTCTCTGTCGCCCTCTTCGCCACAGCCGACTACATCGCTGCGCGCTCCGCCTTCTATGATGTCAACCAGGATCTGGAAGAGTGCTACCGCACCCTGATCCGCCGGCAATCCGCGATGATCGAACAGCACCAGGACGCCCGCGACATCGTCCTGCGATCCCTGCCCGGTGAAGACAGCCACACCTCTGAACGTTCCATGCTCTGGAACATCTTCAGCGACATGATCGCCATCCTGGACACCATGCTGGCCACGCACACGGACTACATCCTGCTGCGGCGCAACCTGCGCGATGCCGACATCATGCTGTTCGCGCGCGACTGCCTGAACAAACTCTCGCACGACCTGGAGCGCATTGCCCTCGCCGTCTCGCAAGGCCGCCCGGCCATGGAGCGCACCAGCGTCAAGGCGGAACTGCGTGCCATCGACTATGAAATGGAGCAACTGCGCCAACAAGGCCTGCCGCAGCAGGACCCGGAACTCTACGGCGTCCTGCTGCAAGTACAGCGCCGCCTGCGTGGCGCCGCCCGCCTGGTGGAACGGCTTTACGCCCACACTCGCTCCGCCCGCAGCGCCCGGCCGGATGGCACCTTGCGCATCAACAAATCCCTGAGCCACTTCCTATCCCGCCAGGACTTCCGGCTCAGCATGCTCACCTCCAACCTCAGGCTGGACTCGCCCCACTGCCGCTACGCCATCCGTGTCGCCTGTGGCGCTGCCATCGCCATGACGCTGAGCTATTCCATTGAAGTCCTGCGGCCGCACGGCTACTGGATCGTACTCACCATCGTCGCCATCATGAAACCCGGCTTTGCGCTCACGCGCCAGCGCAATTCGCTGCGCCTGATCGGCACCTTGATAGGCTGCATCATCGCGCTTGCGCTATTCACCGTGCTTGACGCCCCGGCCTCGCTGATTGCCGCCATGTTCATTGCCAGCGTCCTGGGCAACAGCCTCATCCAGCTGAACTACATGGCCAGCTCCCTATTCATCACCATATACGTGCTGATCGTCTTTCACCTGGTATCGCCCAACTCGCTCTTCATGGTCAGCGAACGGGCGCTGGACACCTTTTTGGGCTGCATCATCGCCCTGATCTGCAGCTACATCCTGCCCTGGTGGGAACAGCGCTACATGGCGCCCATGGCGCGCGCCAGCCTCAAGGCCAACCGTGAATACCTGCGCACCGGCCTGCTCTATGTCGATGCGGCACGCACGGCTACCGCCGACCCCAACGACGAACATGACGCTGAACTGGAACAAGCCAAACTGGACTGGATGCTGGCCCGCAAAAACCTGCACACAGCGCTGGCCAACATGGCAGAAGCCTTCTACCGCATGACGCGGGAACCCCGTTCGCGGCAGGTGCTGGTACCGGAAGTCAACAACCTGGTGATCCAGAACCACATCCTGGCCTCGCAGATGGCCTCCATCATCGGCGCCCTGGCGGAACTGCCCGCCACGCCGCCGGCCATCCAGCAAGCGCTGGATCAGTTCTTCGGCTTGCTCGACCCCAACACTCCCGCCAGCGACATCGCCCTGCAACCGCCCGCCGCAGACACCGACACCGACGCCGCCAACCTGACCTTTCCCATGCGCCAGCTGCTCAAAGCAGGGCTATTGGCAAGACGGGAATTGGCGGCGCTGGAAGAACAGTCCGACTGCGCCCCCCC